>NZ_JBEONS010000050.1:0-13675 GCF_040544395.1 Pedobacter sp. CG_S7
ATTCGACACTTTTGGTCGAAAAAACCCAAAACTAAAAAAACAAAAAATCCAAAAAGTTAATATAATTCTGACTTGTTGCTTTTGCAACGGTCTTATTAAGTAATTATGCTTTGAAATTTAAAAGCTCTTAATATTTAACGCTGACTTAACAATTCCGTAACGCATCCGCCGTTCCTTTGCCTATTAATGGCACATGAAGTATTGAGTTTAAAGCTGACTATTTCGAGGATATGAGGTGCTGGTTTATTAATTCTGTGAAATGAGATTTGAATACCGTATTGTTTTTCCTGTTTTTAATTATTTATTGCTTACTTTCTGATTCTGAAGTCCTGTTCGCACAGCACCGAGGACTTCATTTCAACGGACAGGAAACCGTTCAGGATCAAAGAACCGGGCTGGCGTTGAACCAGGGTGCAAAAACTTGCTTAAGCCCTGAATTCGAAATATCTTTTGATTTGTATTTTTCATCTAATCATAAAGATTATTATGGCTATGTTTTCAGGTTTATTAATGATAATGGCCTCAATATTGACCTTATTTACGATCAGAAGCCGACACATCCTCAAAATTTCAAACTTGTCATTGCAGACAAGTTCTCTAAAATCGCTTTCCGTCTGGATAAAACCCTCCTTTTTAACCAGTGGAACAACTTCCGGATCAAGTTCGATATTCAAAATGACCGTATTATTTTTTATACCGGCAAGAAAGTCCTCATTGAAAATAAAGCCGGGATAAAGAATTCAAACTGCTACAGCTTTCAATTTGGGGCAAACAATCAAGGAGATTTTAAAGCCCTAGATGTTCCCCCGATGAACATTAGGGATATCCGAATCTCTCAGGGCAGCGATTTACGATATCTCTGGCCTCTCGATGAGGCCATGGGAAATTTAGCCGCTGACAGCGTCCATCAGGTGGCTGCAACTGTTTCCAATCCCACTTGGATCAATGCGATGCACAGCCAATGGAGAATTGTGAGCAGTTTTACCGCGAAAGGAAATGCCAGTGTCGCATTTGACCCTATTAAGGAAACTGTCCATGTTATCGGATCCTCTTCGTTATATACCTATAATGTAGCTGATAGAAAATTGCAAGAGATTCCTAATGCCCAAAATCATCTGATGCCGACAGGGAGTCAATCTGTTTTCAATCCTTTTTCCGGGAAACTTTATAATTTTTACATCGATGAACAACGCATCTCCAATTTTTATTTTCCAGCAAATAAATGGGTTCAAGAATATCCGGCTGCAAAAGCACTTACGATATTCTGGCATGCGAATAAGTTTGTTTCCGCCAGAGATTCTGCACTTTATATCATCGGTGGCTACGGGCAGCGCCGTTACAAGGACCTGATCCAGCGATATAGCTTCCACAGTAAAAAATGGGAAGTCGTAAAAACAACTGGGGATGTATTTCGGCCCAGGTATCTTGCAGGAACAGGTACATTCAAAAACGGCAGTGTTGCCTACATAATGGGAGGTTATGGCAGTGAATCAGGCCAGCAGATGTTGAGTCCTAAAAACTACTATGACCTGATGAGGTTTGATGTAAGCACTAAAGCTTTTAAGAATATCTACAGCCTGGAAAAGCCCGCGAATGATTTCGCCTTTGCAAGCTCCTTAATCATTGACCAAGAATCAAAGCAATATTATGGACTTGTTTTTCCTAATTACAAGTACAATTCCCACCTTCAGCTCATCCAGGGGTCATTGGAAAAACCTGAATATAGAATTATTGCAAACCGCATTCCCTATCTTTTTCACGATATCCGCTCCTACGCAGATCTTTACTGGTGCCCTCTAACCAAAAAACTAGTAGCAATCACCTTGTTAAACCGTCAGGATCAACAGACTGAGATCAAGATATATACTATTGCCTTCCCACCGGAAAACCTGATTGCTAAAACATCACCAAAACATTTCAGTTTACAGGTCATCCTCGTTATAACTTTGTTGTTAGCTGGCATAGTTTTACTAATTATCTACTATGTTTCCAGAAAAAGAAGAAGCGAAAAAACAGCTGAATGGAAAGTACCTGCAAGTGTAAAGCAGGAGATTGTTTACTCGTCTCCAACTCAGACAATACGTCCAATGTCAGTTTACCTTTTCGGAAATATGCAGGTATTCGACCTTGAAGGCCAGGACATCACCAAACTTTTTTCTCCGCTCCTTAAAGAATTAATGCTCCTGATATTACTTTTTGGAGTAAAAAAAGAGGGTGGTATTTCATCTAAGCAGATCGACGAGATTTTATGGTCTGATAAATCAGAAAAAGGAGCTAAAAATAACCGATCTGTAAACATCGGAAAATTAAAATCGGTACTTGAAAAAGTAGGAGATTTTAGAGTCAGCAAAGATACAGGCTACTGGAGAATCGAGATGGAAGATCAGCGTGTATTTATTGATTACGTAAGTTATAAGAATATCATCGGGGATACAAATCTTCCTGACCGTCAAAAGGTAGACGGCCTGCTCACCATTATTCAAAGGGGAGCCTTCCTTTCTGGGGCCGAATACCCATGGTTAGATAGTTTCAAATCAGAGATATCTGTAGAAATTGTTGAACTCCTTTTAAATTTTGCATCACCTTTCAGCATGGAAAAGGAAGCTGAATTTCTGGTGATTGTGGCCAACGCTATTTTTAGCATTGATCAGGTTAGTGAAGAGGCAATGGTTCTAAAATGCAAGGCACTAATTCATCTGGGCAAGAGTACCATGGCCAGGAGTACCTTTGAAAAGTTCTGCAGGGATCACACGCTGTTGTATAACAGTGACTATTTAAAGACCTTTCAGCAGGCTATCAGTTAAATTAATGTTAAGGTTGTTTTAACTTTTGACTTACCCGGCAAAATTAACCTTGAATTTGCCCATTATTAACCACCTCGAAGTTGCTTTGCCCGAAAATTTAAAGCAATACATGAATTGTAATTAGACATTTTATGATGGTACCATACCAGGTGCGGGGCCATTGAGTATGAACAATTTTCTGCCATTGCAGATCAAAACTTTTATTAAACCACACAAATCAGAAGATGAAAAAACATCTATTCACACTACTATTATTTTTTATTGCCCTGTATCCTGTTGCTGATACCATGGCACTCAAAGTCAAAAATTTCCCTGTTGAAAAGTCGGCTGATATCCTTATTTCCGGGAAAGTCGTAGACAAGCAGGATCTTGGGATACCCTATGCCACAGTTGCTGTAAAAGGAACAGATATTAGGACCCAAACCGCTGCCGATGGAAGCTTTAATATAAAGGCACCTTCTGAAAAAGCGGTACTGGTCGTATCATTTACCGGCTACGAGACATCAGAGCAACTTGTTGGTCAGCAGACCTCCTTTACTATTCAGCTTACTGAGAGCAGCAACAGCCTAAAGGATGTTGTTGTGATTGGTTACGGAACGCAGCGCAAATCTGACTTGACAGGAGCTGTTGGAAGCGTTAAGGGTAATGAACTGTTGCAGCGCCCTGCAATAAATGTGGAACAATCGCTGGCCGGCAGAATTGCCGGGGTAAACGTATCCACCAATTCCGGCCGCCCAGGGGGTAGAACTTCTATTGCCATTCGTGGTTTTAGTTCCATTAACGCTACCAATGATCCTTTATACGTAGTGGATAGGGTAATCTGGACCGAAGGAATAGCTAATTTGAATCTTAACGACGTCGAGGCAATCGATGTACTAAAAGATGCGTCATCAACGGCTATTTATGGTACTAGAGGATCCAACGGCGTGATCATTGTCACCACCAAAAGAGGACGTAAAGAAAGCAGTAAAGTGCGCTACGACAATTATTTCGCAATTAACGAGCTTCCTGCCTCAAGAAATCTGGAGGTACTAAACTCAAAACAATGGCTTGGCCTTGAGGATGTGGTTTATCAAAATGCAGCTAAATTTGACCCAGCGGGTTTCCTTGCCGGGAAATATATTGATCCGGTACAAAAAAGAAAGGCTTACCTCGCAGGCAATACCCTGGGCAACAAGGAACTCTTCAACCTTGACCAGAACGGCATACCACAACCTATCTATGATATTGACTGGAGCAAAGAAGTATTCAGGACATCGCTCAGTCAAAACCATAACCTTGCTTTTACCGGTGGTAATGCAAAGACCAATTATGGGTTTTTCCTTGGTTATGTTGATGATAACGGCATCATTAAGGAAAGTTTCCAAAAGAAATACAATGTGAGGGCAGTTGTTGATCAGCAGATGAAAGACTGGCTTAAGATAGGAGTTACACTAAGTTATGTGAGAAAGAATGAAGGCGGAGTGGATGACAGTAACGGGTCATATAATGTCATCCGGAACACCGTTGAAATGGTCCCTTTTATTCCGTATAAATATGCAGACGGGAAATACGGCTACGGGGGTGATTATGCAGGGCTTGAAAAACTCAATAACCCCCTCTCGGAGGCCTATGAAAACCAGATCTACTTCAATTCCAATGCATTTAACGGCAGCAGCTACGCGAATGTTAAAATCATTGACGGACTGGAATTCACTTCTACGTTTGGTACTAACATAACCAATGAAATCAATCCCACATTTTCAAGTTCTATGCTGCAGGGTGGTACCAGGAAAAACAGTTCCAGAATCGCCAGCAATGAATTAAGATACTGGCAGTGGTCAAACAGGTTCAATTACACCAAAAAATTCAATGCAGTACATAGTATAAACGCACTAATTGGTACGGAAAAACAGAAGCTCAACAGTCTTAACTGGAGTGCCGCCACAGGTTCCATGCCCGATGATTATTATTCGTACTTTAACCTCGGGGCAGGCGCCATACCTGTAACTCCCGGTTCTTCTACCAATTCTTACCAGATGGAGTCGTACTTTGGGCGCTTAAATTACAGTTTAAAAGAGAAGTATCTTTTTACTGTAACAGGTCGTTTTGACGGATCTTCCAGATTTGGAAGCAATAACCAGTTCGCATTTTTTCCCTCAGCTGCCGCGGCATGGAGAATATCAGAAGAGGCATTCCTGAAAAATAATCCTGCCATTTCAAACTTAAAATTAAGAGCGAGTTATGGCCTAACGGGCAATTCTGAAATCGGCTCTTACCGGTCTTTGGCCAACTTGAGCACCAATGCTTATATTTTTGGTGGAGCAAGGGCATCTGGTTCAGCAATCGGCAGGCTTGAAAATCCGGATCTTCGCTGGGAAAAGACCGCACAATACGACCTTGGCCTGGAACTGGGATTGTTTAAAGACAGGGTAAATATAACAGCTGATCTTTATTATAAAAAGACAAGCGACCTTCTCCTCGATGCCCCGATTCCTTCTACTAGCGGGTACAGCACGGTTACCAAAAACATAGGTAACATGGAAAATAAAGGTCTTGATCTAGGCATCAATATAATCAATATCTCAGGCGGGAATTTTACCTGGTCTACTGCATTTAATTTCTCTTTCCTGAAAAACCGGATTACTGCGCTGGGTGCAAACAATGAGGACATCATTTATGGGTTTAAAGAAAACCAGATCTTAAGGGTAGGTAATTCTGTCGGTTCTATTTTCGGTTACATCTGGGATGGAATTTACAGTACAAATGAAGCTGAACAGGCGAAAGTTTACGGTAAGTAGCCAGGTGATGTTAAGATCAGAGATCTGGACAACAATAATATTATAAATGCCCAGGACCGTGCAATAATCGGAAAGAGTATGCCTGATTTTTATGGCACCCTGGCGAACACTTTCAGCTTTAAAGGATTTGATCTGATTGTGGAATTTCAATATTCGAAAGGCAATGATATCTTTAACAACACACGTAACTCAAGCGAAGGCAGATTTGGCATCGCAAATAACTACGCAACTGTACTTGACTCTTGGCGGCCGGATAACCAAGACGCTGTACTTGAACAACTAAGACCTGCGGGCTACAGTTATTTCATGGATACCCGTAAAATGTCAGACGGATCATTTATTCGCGGAAAGAACTTATCCTTGAGCTACAATGTTCCCAAAGTATGGAGCGGTAAGCTTGGCCTGAACAGTTTAAGGATATTTGCATCCTTGCAGAACTTCCTGCTGATCACCAAATACTTCGGATATGATCCGGAGCTAAGCAACTACAACACTGCATTTTCGCAAGGGGTAACCTATTCTAATTATCCTAAGCCCAAAACATACATGTTTGGCTTATCACTTAATTTTTAAAGTACTATGAAAACCATATCTCAATTTTTGTCCGTATTTATTGTCCTGATCAGCCTTGGAGGTTGTACCAAGGATTTCCTTTCAGAAAACAATAAATCAGCTATTACACAGGAGAATTATTTTACAACAGAAGCGCAAGCACAGGCCGCAGTCGCTGGGATTTATCCTATGCTCCAAGCATTTACCCAGGATATCGAATTCAGGGGAGATGCGTCCTGGGCGCTGATGGAAATGCCTGTCGGTCATATCAATACAGGTGGATCACAGTATAAGAACGGTTCTATCAAACATACTAATTCAGCAAACGAACCGGTATACAGTATTATCTGGAGCAACTTTTACAAAGGAATTGCCAATGCCAACCTGTCCATTAAAAGGATACCCGGAATCACGATGAATGAAAAGGCGAAGAATAGCCTTATTGGAGAAGCTTATTTTCTTCGGGCGGTATACTATTATTATCTGGTCAGACTATACGGAGATATTCCGCTGATTACCGAACCTATTGATTTCACCAGTCCTAACTTGTATCCTGAAAGATCGGCTAATGAGAAAGTCTATGAACAGATTGTCAGTGATCTTAAGGCTGCTGAGGCTTCGGGCCTTCCACCAGTTGAAACAACCGGAAAAGCCTCTTTAGGCGCAGTAAAATCCCTGCTGGCAAGTGTATATTTAACTATGGCCGGCTATCCTCTAAATAAGGGAGCAGATTATTACCGCCTTGCAGCAGCAAAAGCAAAGGAAGTATTGGATGCACGTTATTACAAGCTTTTCGATAACTACAATTATCTGCATGACAGGTCCCATAAAAATAAGGACGAGCTGATCTTTCAGGTGCAGTACCTAGCCAGCGTAAAGACCAATAGGATCACCGAATTCATATCTCCCAACGGTATTTCAAAACTTACCAGTGAACTTGGAACAGTAACCCCAATCAGGGCCTTTGTAAATTCCTATGAAGCAGGCGACAAGCGGACAAAAGAAAAGGAGTTTTATTTTACAAAGGCGTTTGCAAGGGGCAGCACGACAAAGGTTGTAGAATTTGCCCCCGCATTGTATAAGTTTTGGCGTGAAGAAGGTGCAGGAGCAAGCGGTGATGGTAACTCCGACCAGAACTGGACGTTATTGCGCCTTCCTGAAGTAATGCTGATCTACGCTGAGGCCATTAATGAAATAGAAAGCCCAGACAAGTTTGCTTATGATCAGCTCAATTATATCCGTGTTCGTGCAGAATTGCTTCCACTTACCAACCTAAGTAAAGTTGACTTCAGAGAAGCGGTATGGAAAGAACGTTACCATGAACTGGCTTTTGAAAATAAATCGTATTTTGACGTGCAGCGTACACATAAAGTATATAATCTTTTAGCGGGAAAGTTTGAGGATGCATTTTCTTACACCAATGAAAGCGGAGTGAAATTCAATGAACAATATATGCTATGGCCAGTACCGCAAGGAGAGTTAGATGCGAACCAGAAACTCAAACCACAAAATAAAGGATGGTAAACTACTTAATCAAAAATATGAGAAATTATCCAAAAATATCCAGCTTAATCGCTGCCGCTACATTTATTCTTTTTACCATTGCAGGGTGTGTAAGTAGAAAGCAAGTTCGGCAGCCGTTTTTCTTTATTCAGATGACCGACCCTCAATTCGGGTTCTTTAATGCCAATAAGGATTTTGTAAAGGAAACGGAAAACTTTGAGAAAGCAATAAAGGAGGCTAACCGCCTTCATCCCGACTATGTGATCATTACCGGAGATTTAATTAACAGCCCTGGGGACAAAGCTCAAATCGCAGAGTATAAGCGTATAGTGGCCAAGCTGGATAAGTCAATTCCAGTTTACCACATAGCAGGCAATCACGATGTGACAAATGATCCTAAGCCAGAAGACATCGAAGGTTTTAATAAGAACTTCGGACCGGACTATTTCTCAATAAAACATAAAGGGACTTACGGAATTGTATTAAATTCTTTATACTTTAAAAGCCCTTCGGGAGTTCAGGCTCAGGCAGATGCTCAGGATATATGGCTGCGTAACGAGCTTCTGCGTGCAAAAAAGGATGGGGCATCTACAATCTTAATATTCCAGCATCATTCCTGGTTTTTAAAAGATCCTCTGGAAAAGAATGACTATTTCAATATTGATTTAGCAACAAGGAAAAAATACCTAGACCTTTTTGCTGCCTCCGGCGTCAGCCATGTTTTTGCTGGGCACTATCACCGAAATGCCTTTGGTAAATCCGGAAATATAGAAATGGTTACCACCGGACCGGTAGGCAAGCCTCTTGGAAAAGATCCTTCAGGGTTTCGCATTATCAGCATTAACGGCAATAAAGTAACACATAAGTATTATAATCTGGATTCCATTCCTGATCAGGCCACTCTCAGTCAATAGCTGAAAGCTTTATTAAAAGAGTCGCTGGATGGCTGGCACCCTCCCATCATAGGTAACGGAGAGATTGTAACTCTCTTACAAGTTCCGGCAGCTTATACGATTTGCACAATCGCTTTTATATTTTTTAGAAATATGAGTGCGGAGAAGTCCTACTAGGGTTGATATTCTTGTCAACCTTAAATGGTGATAAATAGAAAGGGTTAACAAGTGTATTAAAGACCTTTGTTAACCCTTTTTAAAACCCGCTGACTAGAATTAAATTATCCGATCATATGAATAGTATTAATATCCGGTATTCTGGATAAAGTTTGTGTTACCTAGCTGATTATCAGGGATTGGAAACAATAAATACTTAGGGTCATCGGTTGGTTTTTCCTGCCATGGGGTAAGGAATTTACCAAAACGGATCAGATCTTGTCTTCTCACCCCTTCCCAGTAAAATTCACGTCCGCGTTCGTCGATCAGATTATCCAATGTTAAACTGCTAAAGGCACTGGCCCCTCTCACGGTGCGGATAGAATTCACGATTGTTAAAGCAGGTCCTGTCTGAGATGTTCTTAATAATGCTTCAGCTTTCATCATCAAAACATCAGCATAACGGTAATATACCCAGTCATTTTCAGGTAAACCTGTGGAGGTATTTACATAATCTATCGGATACTTTATTACTCTGATCCCAGCTACTTCAAGGTGGTTCGGATCACGTTCTATAATACTTACCTCAGGTGTAAAAACAAGCTTATTACCTCTGCGGTCTTTCAATGCAGCTCCACTCTGGTTATATTGCTGTCCAATTAAGAAGCCTACATTAACTCCAGCAACATTCGTGATTCCCGGATAGGCACCACCTCTACGTTTATCAGAAGCTTCGAACTTATTATAAAAATCTGAAAGTGTGGAAAAGCCATTGTTACCTCCAGGGTTTTGATTGTAATGCAATCCTGCTATCCACATACTGTTTAATCCACCTGCATCAGAACCACCGATGTTTTGTGCTGTAAAAATATTCTCTTTAGATAGAAGATTGTTTGTAGGTGCAAAATTACCAAAGTAATCAGCAGTTAAACTATACTTGCCAGTCGAAATTATTTCATCAGCAAGTTTAATCACTTCAGCCATATCTGCTGCAATGAAAGTTGGTGCGGTCCGGTTAATGAACGCTCCCTTATTTAGGTAGCATTTCATGAGTAAGACCTTTGCTGCATCTTTATTGGCAATATAGTTTGGCCCGTCGGGCAAATCAGTGATAATTGCCTTTAATTCTGAAATGAGGTAGGCGATTTCTTCAGGTGCTGTTCTTACTTTCGAAGGCAAAGTCACATCTTCTCCTGGTTCACGGTAAGGGACTTGTCCCCATCCATCAAGAATAGAGAATTGAGCAAATGCACGTAAAAAGCGTGCTTGAGCTGCCTGTGCGACAGTTGGATTAAACTGAAGCACATTTGTGCTCACATAACTTACACTGTTTAAGTCTCTAAAAACACTCGAGATGCGAGCATGATCTGGTGCCCATCTATGCAAATGTAATGCTCTCCAGGCACCATTATCGTCCCAGTCACCAGCCCTTGTTGGCGCAATGGCCTCGTCAGTAGGGAATTCCTGTAGTGCCCACCAGCCATATGTTCCCTGGTAAGGGTTCCGCATCGCTGTATAAGAGGCATTTAACAGCGCAGAAACGTTCCCTGATGATACACCTTCATTACCTATCTGACCATTTAAATTTTCGTCAAGTTTGGTACAGCTTGAAACCGATAACGCTAAGGCCGTAAAAGCTATGATATATTTATTTTTCATGTCTGTTAGTATTAAAAATTAAAGAGAAAAGTTTACACCAAAGTTGAAGGTTCTGGCTGATGGATAGGAAACATAATCAATTCCAGCAGATGGAACCCCATTGATACTTTTATCCACATTCACTTCTGGGTCGAAACCTGTATATTTTGTGATCACAAATAAATTTTGTCCATTCACAAAAACATTAAGGCCTTTTATTGATTTTCCAATATTACCCAGGTTGTAATTAATTGTTGCATTCGCTAATTTTATATAATCTCCCTTTTCAATATATCTAGAAGAAGCTGCGATTGGATTTGCCAAAGATTCCTGAATTGGAGAATTCAACAATTTAGAAGAAACATTCCTTCCTGTTCCCAAGTTAGAAATAGGAAGCACAGAATTGGCTGTGTTGTTGTAAATATCTTGACCTAATGAACCGTTAAAGTTTGTTGTTAACGATACTTTTTTATACCTGAAACTCGTAGTAAAGCCAAGAATAACGTTAGGATTGGGATTGCCAACGTAGTAATAGGTATACCCATCATCTGTATAGGTAGAAAAACCACCAGCATCCAAACCATTATATTGTCTGGTTACCATGGCAAATAGCGGAAGTCCGCTTTTAATTACTTCTGTCGTTACGTCTGATAAACCTTGGCCGCTTAATGCACCGGTTTTAATAGTTCCCAAGATGCCATCTACCTTATTTTTAATGAAAGTAACGTTTCCGCCTACCGACCAGGAGATGTTATCTTTTTCTATAACGTTAGCGTTTAGATTCATCTCGACCCCTTTATTGGAAACCTGTCCTGGTAAATTCACCCAGGTAACAGTTACCCCTGCGTTAGCCGGAACCAATGGAATTTGGGGAAATAATAAGTCGGTCGTCGTTTTATTGAAATAATCCACAGATCCGCTAAGCACATTTCCAAAAAGGGCAAAATCCACCCCAATATTCGTTTGCTTGTCAGACTGCCATTTTAATTTTTTGTTCTCGTTATTTACGCCCACAAGAGATTGCTGACCATTAGAATAGGTAATGTTATACCTTTGGGACGCAGATCCTGAAGGGAATTCCTGATTACCGGTTTTACCGTAACCAGCTCTGATCTTTAATTGGTTTAACCAGTTCACCTCGTTCAGGAAGCTCTCGTTTTTAATATTCCATGCAGCAGCAAAAGAAGGGAAATAACCATAACGATTTTCAGAACCAAATTTAGTAGATCCATCTGCTCTAAAAGTGGCTGTCAGCAAATACTTATCATCATAATTGAAGATCGCTCTGGCGAAATAGGACTGTAACTGAGTTGTTGGATCATTATAAGATGAAATGGTACGGTTTGCCGGTGCAACAGCCTGCATTGCATCAGTATAATCAACAGCAATTTCACCAAAGCCTTTTGCTGTACTGGTTACTCCTTTATTAATATAATTGGTATATTCGTAACCAGCAATCGCATTTAAGTTCAACTTGCCAATAATCTTCTTATTAAAATTCAAAGTATTGGTAAACTGCTGGGTAATCAGCTCCGTATTAGAATAGCTTGCATATCCACCCAGAAAATCACCATTAGCTTCAATACCGCTTAAATTTAAATAACTGCGGGTAGATGCCCTTCTTATTCCTGTACTATAATTGATGCTGGCCAACATGCGAAATTCGAGCCATGGCGTGATCTTATAATAAGGGGACACACTTCCAAGGATGGTAGATACTTTAGATTTATCACTGCTTGCGTCTGACATCACCAATGGGTTGATCGTCGTAGACCGTGGTTCAATAAAAAGGGAACCGTCGGCATTTCTCATTGATCGTGTTGGGTTCCAGGAAAGAGCCTGACTAATTAAGCTACCTGTAAAGCCGGCATCTGTTGTAATGGGTGCAATATTTTCTGTATACTGGTTACTGATCATATTTACGTCCAAGCCCAGTTTTTTGCTGTCCAGAAATTTAAAACTTCCGTTAAAGGCACCACTGTATTTTTTAAAATCTGTTTTTCTTAAAATGCCTTGCTGGTTTTGGTAACCAAGAGAAGCACGATAAGTATTGCCATCATTACCACCGCTTATGCCAACAGAATAATTCTGATTATAGGCAGTACGCGTGATCTCGTCTAATGCATCCACATTACTCCCGTAATCTCCTGTATTCTGATTATATTTTTTTAAAGCTGCACGATATTCATCACCGTTAAGGATATCAGGCCTCCTGGCTAAATTACTGACCCCAACAGACCCGTTAACGTCAATTTTAGTCGCCCCCGACTGACCTCTCTTGGTGGTAATCAATACCACACCATAGGCTGCCCTTGATCCATAAATAGCGGTAGCGGACGCATCCTTTAAAACCTCCATACTCGCAATATCAGATGGATTAATAAAATTTAACGGATTTCCTGCCGGAGCATTACCTACACCGCCACTGGCAGAAGGCCTGGCTGATCTGCCATCCAGCGCAACGCCATCCACAATATATAAGGGCTGGCCTGTTCCTGTCATCGCTGTGTTGCCCCTTATCCTTATCGTAGTGGAACCCCCTGGCTGACCGCTATTATTAATCATTTGAACACCGGCTACTTTTCCTTGGATTAGTTGATCAGGAGCAATAAGTGGCCCTTTGTTAAAATCTTTAGCAGAAACGGTAGTTGCCGCACCGGTTAAATCGCTTTTTTTAACAGAGCCATAACCAACTACAGTAACTTCTTGCAGGGTATTACCGGCAATTAAAGTCGTATTAATAGTGCTTCTGCTATTGATCGTCACCGTTTGAGATTCGAGGCCTACATAACTAAAGGTCAATTGCTTTGCCGTAGTCGGTGCATTGATGCTATATTTGCCATCTGCACCTGTTAATACAGCAACTGATGTTCCTGTTGCGGTAACAGTAGCGCCAATTAAAGTGTTATTCTCATTGTCGTAAACTGTACCTCTTATTACCACCGATTGGGCATAAGAAAACAGGTGAGTGGAAACTAATAAAAAAGTCAATAAGACCGTAATAACGTACCACTTCCGTGGAGGTAAAAACTCGTTCATAAGATTTGGTTAATAGTTAAATAATAAATTTTTCAGGTTTTTTGTGTAGTGATTAAAACTTGGTTTTAAATTAATAATGATTGAAGTAAATTAACGATTTTACCTAACTTACATTAAATAGCTGTTATTTGAGAGAAAATAACAAGTTTTATTTTCTTATTAAAATTACGCATTGTATATTTATTTCTAAAAATATAAATTTTATGAAATTATAGTGTAACGACTCAGGTTGTCTATGAATTAGCAATAGTTGAGAAGGCATTGAGTATTTGCTGCTGATTTTTCTTACATGTATCGGTAATGGAACGAA
>NZ_JBEONS010000051.1:0-13472 GCF_040544395.1 Pedobacter sp. CG_S7
GTTCTATTACCGACACCTGCAAGAAAAATGAGCAGGCCATCTTAAATGCTTTCTTGACTATTGCTTCATCATAGAGGTACCTGAGTAGTTACAATATTTGATCAGACTTTCATCTGTTATCAAAATGGGAGCATCATAAATAGGCACATTGTTAAAAATAATTTTCCCGTCCTTTTTGCTCCAGTTAGATTTTGGGATTTTATAAATATTGCCCGTAATAATATCAACATAAACAGGATTGTCTATATTGCCATTAAGCACCGTAAAATTTATTTTCCTGGTTTCGTTGGTATTAGTAGGGATAAAATCATCAACCCATATGGTAAATAACTGTTTTTTTGAAACCTTGTTTTCGTACCCATAAACAGCTACACTCCTATCTGTACCTACACTGTAGACCACCGATCCATTTTCAGGGATATCTTTTGTATTAAATGTAGGATGAAGATCTTTGAGCCGTTGAAGGGAGTTATCAAATACCGAAGCAACGTTTTGAACAGCATAATAGGCCATTTTTGGGCGAATTGCTTTTTTGGTTGAATCAGATTTTATCAAACCTTTAACATTCAACTTCGTAATTGGACCACCTGTATAAGCAATCTCTATAATAGTGAATACACTACTTTCTATATCATGGCCTAAATCACCCAACATCCTTCTGGTATTCCATTTAGCCTGCGATAGTTCCGACCAATCATAATCTCCTAAAGCTCCTCCTAAACGAGGCTCAGAGGGCGCACCATTCTCTCCCTGCCTTAATTTTACTTTTTTTGAATAGCGTTCAAGTGTGGCCCTAAGCATTTCTACTTTTCCATAATTAGCATCCGGGTTATAGGAATAATCATGATATGTCATGTTATCAAAAAGCTCCAGTTTACCTTTACGAGCTAAAATCTTAAAAAATGAATCAGCATAAGAAATGGAGATATGCCCCATTGCAAGTCCTGAAACGATGGCGTCTGGTTGAATTTTTTTTATAATATCAATAGTCCTTATATTTAAAGCTGCAGCTTTCTCAGGCGTATTTTCTATGTTATCACCAAAGTTTGGCTCGTTCCATACTTCCCAATCTTTCACTTTATCTTTGTAACGGGAAACCAATGCAAAAACCCAATTATCCCAGGCTAGCAAGGCTTCTTTAGAACGCGGTACCCCGGCGCCTAAATTCGCTCCGCCACCGTTTTCGTAATTATGATTGCCATATGAGGTTTGTACCCAAGGCTGCAGTCCTCTTTCTAATGCATCATTAATAATATGATCCATCCATGCCCAGTCATAAACACCTTTAACCTTTTCAGTTTTATCCCAGCCAGCCTGTAATCTAATCCGTTTAATTCCTAAAGGAACTATATATTGCTTATAGGAATCGTAATTAGCATAGTCCCGGTCTAAAGTTTCACAGCCCAACAACCAATTAGACGAAGATATTTCATTGGTAGACCTTGGTTTTATAGACCCCACCCTGTTTTTATCTGTATTTATCTCTTGGGAAAAACTTATGTTTGGAATAATTAAGATCAGCACAAATATACTTGCACTTAAGAGTGATGCCCAATATTTTTTTTTCTTAGATATTTTCTTTTCCATTTTACTTGTTGATAATAGAGGGTTATATTTAAAAATAACGATGATAGTCTTATATCCGATTAATAGATTTTAACAATGCCAGATCCAGGTACGTTTATCTTGAATAATCCATTAAAATTAATCTTTTCTTTCCGAATCAAATCTCCTGTACAATTATAAACCATAACCGTTCTAACACCATAATCAGTGCTTAAATCAAACACTAATTTATCCTGGTGTGTACCATTAATGATCAAGCTATTTTTAGCGAGATTTCTAGGATTTAGGATGGATTGCTGATAGGCTACTATTACTGTTTGGTTATCAAGTGAAGTCTCTGACCAGGTATAATGCGAATCGGGGCCATAATTCAAAGCGTTACCACGCGTAAGTACAAGGTTAAACTCCCGCCATTGCTTTAATAAAAATTTAAGCATTTTAAGCTGCGAGGCATTCATTTTCGTGAGATCAGTAGAAACCTGTGGAACAGAAAGCATGGTGTGCAGCAATTGAAGAGCTGAAGCTTGCACATTTTCATTTTCATTCCATGCAAGGGGATCAGCATGGATAACCTGATTGTTTAAATTACGAGCATCCAGGGTACGGGTACGATTTTCCATGATATCATTTGGACAATCTACCGCACGAAACATATTAGCATATTGTTGTAAAACCGGATTGGTGAAGAATTGCCTGAATTCGATCAACACATCCGGATTCAAAGCCTGGCAACCAGCATAAATATCGGCTAATAATTTTACAGTAGCTTCTTCTACATTATCATAATCACGGCCATTTCCCATAGCCAAATTTTTACTTGCATAGCGAGAATTCATGAGATCCATAAAATCTATCTTATATCCATCAATCCCACTCTCCTTCATCAAAGTAATCAGGCGTTCGGCCAAATATTTTCTAACTTCTGGAAACCTTGGGTCTGCTACCCATGCATTGGCCCAATCCGCCTTGTAAAGCATTTTATCTTTTAATTTTTCATAAATTTTAGATTTTTCGCCAATCATACTAGGGCCTACCCACAACATATAGTTCATGCCCATAGCCTGCACATTTTTAACATGGCCTTTAAAATCTTTAAACCTAACTGGATCTACTTCCCAATCTCCATTATAAAGACAATAGCCCGCTTTTGCATCTTGCGCTTTTTGCCAGCCATCGTCTACAATTATGGTTTCACACCCTAATTGTTTGGCCAATTTTGCTTGCTTTTCTACGTTAAAAGCATTTACTCCATCTGCTTTTAGCGCATACCATGTACAATAAAATGGCATGTGCGCTTTTTGTGGCACCTTTGCAAAGGTCAGTTTGTTCTCTGTTTTCCACCAGTTTAAAAGATCGCTTTGTGCTTTATTATAATGAATGTTTCTGCTATCGAACCTTATTTTAACCTTATATAAGTCCATTGCTTTATCCGCATATTCAAACAAACTAATCCTGATATCAAATCCAACTTCATTCTCCTCATTTTCACCGGCATTTAATGTAACTGGATAAATCAGTTCTGAGGCAGCAATTGTAAGACGGTTTTGACTATTATTATTAATAAAAGTCATACTAGGCTGGTCTAATAGGGCTGAAGTAAATTTTGATTTGGCTGCGAAACTTACAGGTATCAGCTTGCCTATCAGCCTTTATACTTATTTCGATTTCTGTTATCCCAGAGATGATGGAAGAAATCTTTACTTCTCTTTTAAAATTTTCATCTTTTCCCTCTATTGATACATTTAAATCCCCTATTTTATAAGATTGGCCCCAACTCAAAAAAGGGAATGCAATAAAAAATATGCTGAAGAAAATTTTCATATTAAATTTGGTTAATTTAAATACCTCCACAAGCAAGGAATCCCCCATCGACAGAAATTGTTATTCCTGTAACAAATCCAGAGGCTTCATCATCAAGCAGATAATTCATAGTTCCTATTAACTGAGGTGCTTTACCAAACTTCTTCATTGGAGAAAGCTTCATAATAGATGCTCCTCTTTCTGTAAAACCTTCTGGTGTGGTTAAAAGTTTCGTGCTCCTCTCATTCAGGAAAAACCCTGGGGCAATTGCATTTACGCGAATATTTGCTGGAGCAAGATAGGCTCCCAGCCATTGCGTAAAACTAACCATACCTGATTTTGCAAATGCATAAGCTGCCACCCTGGATAAAGCTCTATAACTACTCATAGATGCGATATTGATGATAGACCCTCCTCCATGAAATGCCATAGTTTTACCAAAAACAAAAGATGGAATTATAGAACCCATCGAATTCGTTTTGATGACTTCTAAAAAGCGGTCCATATCCAGGTTAAAGAAACCCCTGAAATCAGGATCTGTATTAGTAAGTTCTTTAGGATCGAATTCATTTATAGTTGTAATTGCCTCTGTTTGATTACCACCAGCTCCATTTATTAAAATATTAAATTTGCCTAACTGCTCTAAAATAATTTTTTGAGCCTGTTCTACAGAAGCCTGATCTGTTACATCGGTACTAATAGCCAGCGAAATGCCTCCGGCTGCCGCTATTTGCTCCTCTACTATTTTCAGTTTCTTAATATCTCTTCCCAATAAAGCTATTTTAATTCCTTTTGCTGCAAGGGCTCTTGCCATTTCAGAGCAAAGAGTGCCTCCAGCGCCAGTAACTATGGCTACTTGATGATTGTGATCTGTCATTTTTATTTCTGCTATTAATTTGCTGCGATGATTAAATGTTTTGCATTAGCATAGCATACTTTGGTTACTAAAGCTGCTAATATTTCAAAATTATCTGAGAGAAGGCCCTTCTCCACCCATTCCCCTAATAAATGGCATAATATCCTTCTAAAATAGTAGTGTCTGGATAAGGAAAGAAAACTTCTTGAGTCACTGGTCATTCCTATAAAGGTATCCAGTTGTCCAAAGCTGGAGATGGCGGTAATTTGTTTAACAATTCCATCATAATGATCATTAAACCACCATGCCGGACCAAACTGAATTTTCCCTGAAACACCTTCTTCCGTAAACGATCCCGTTAAAGTAGCTACTCTATCATTATCTGCGGCATTTAAAGTATATAAGATGGTAGAAGGCAAAGCCTGCTCACATTCCAGGTCATCTAAAAACTCACATAAACTTTGGATATTTAATGTATCTCCAATAGTTGCAAACCCCCCAAATTTAGAGGCTATTGCCTTTAATCTTGAACTGGTAACTCTTTGAGCACCAATATGAAGCTGCATTACCAATTTCCGTTTACCGTACTCAACGCCAAGAAATTTAAAAACATAAGATTTTAAAGCAGTTAATTCCCTTTCGTTTAAATATTCTTCATTTAATCGCTTCTTAAAAATAGCTATCGCCTCACTCCTGGACGGTAATTTGTAAGTAAAACTTGAATCCAAAGCATGATCTGATAAGGCGCAACCAGCATCCTGGAAATAATTAAGCCTTAATTTTATAGCCTCTTCATAATCAGAAAGATTATGAACGGTTGTTCCTGTTAGTTCTTCCAATCGCCCTAACCACTTTAGAAATCCTGGAGCTTGAAATGCAATAACCGAGTCACTTCTTAAAGAAGGGAATACACTTATACCATCTTCCTTTTTATCCGTAATGGCTTTATGGTTTTGAAGATCATCCAATAAATCATCGGAAGTACTTAAGATTTCTGTATTCCACTTTTTTAATATATCAATAACACCTAAACCCTGCTCACCAAGTTGCTTGTTACAAGCTTCCCATATAGCTAAGGGTTCATCTTCAAAAAGATTAATTTGTGACCCGAAAATATATTTGATTTCTATTTGAGACCAGTGATATAGCGGATTTCCTATAGTTTTAGGGAAAATTTTCATCCAGGCTAAAAACTTTTCATAGTCTGGAGCATTGCCTGTAATAAACTGCTCTTCTACACCATGTATCCTCATTAAGCGATGTTTATACTGGTCATCATAAATCCATAATTCAGTAATATTTCTAAATTTTTTATTTGATGCCATCGCCTCAGGGTTCAGATGATTATGATAATCCACTATGGGCAGTTTGCATGCCACCTGATGATATAGTTCTTTAGAAATCCTGCTTTTTAATAAAAAATCCTCATTTAACATTTTCACGAATTGAATTTAATTAGGTTAAACAAATGTATTTTATAATAGTAAGCATAGCTTTAATTCTGTTTGCAATGATTTGCACTGTATTTGCAAAGCGCAAAAAATTTATTCTTTAACTATACCGATTAAAATTGACGATTTTTTCATTAACCTAATCCAATTACGCATGCCATGTTCTTTTAAAACTCATTGGTATACCTTATTAGATCTAAATCAGTTAGCATTTAAGGCTTCCCACAAAATCTCCACAGGATGGTAAGCCCTTTTTCCAGTTCCATCTTTAATTTGATGCCTGCATGATGTACCTGAAGCCGCAATAATGGTGTGAAGTGGAGCAGTTTTCACGGCCGGAAATAAAATCAACTCGCCTATTTGTTGCGAAACATCATAATGTTCTTTTTCATATCCGAAAGAACCAGCCATACCACAGCATCCAGAAGGAATTAATGAAGTATGATAATTTTTGGGGATACTCAACATGGCTTGTAGGTATTCCTGTGATGACAAAGCTTTCTGATAACAATGTCCATGTATTTTGATATCTTTCTTTTTATCGGTAAATTTTGTACGGTCTATTCTTTGATGGTTGAATTCATTAACCAAAAACTCTTCAATGGTATATGTATTCTTTGCTAGTTTTAATGCTTTTGATTTGTTTTGAGCCTCGGCGAGATCTCTATATTCATCCCTAAAAGTAAGAATGGCAGAAGGTTCTATTCCTATAAGTGGAGTATTTTCTGTAATTAGTTCTGAAAGCAGGTTAATGTTTGTATTGGCAATCTCTTTGCTTTTCTTAACAAGCCTTTTGATAAATAAGTCCTACCACTTTCTAAATGTTTTGGAACAATAACTTCATACCCTAAAGCATTGAGTAACTTGATGGCTTTTTTACCAATTTCTACATCGTTATAATTGGTAAGCTCATCACAAAAAAAATAAACTTTTTTATCGCTTGTAATACTGTATTTACGTTGTTTAAACCACTTTAATAGAGTTATTGATCCAAGTGAAGGCATTATTCTTTCAGGATGAAAACCAATCAGCTTATTTAAAATTTTTCTAAAAACCGGTTTATTGAAAATGAAATTATAAACAGCCGGAAAAACAGAAGCCAGTTTCATTTGTCCACTAAAGCCAGCGATAAGCCTTACTCTAAAAGAAATGCCATTTTGATCATAATCCTGCTGTTGATATTCTGCTTTCATTTTAGCTACATCCACGCCAGAAGGACATTCGGTTTTACAACCTTTACAGCTGATATAAAGATCAAGCACTTCTTTAATTTCGGCATGGTTTAAAGGATGCGTATCATGCTCATTGCTTAAAAACTGCCTTAATACATTTGCCCTGGCTCTTGTGGTATCTTTCTCCTAGCGTGTAGCCATATAACTCGGGCACATTACGCCTCCTGAAATAGCACTTTTACGGCAATCACCAGATCCAGAGCACTTTTCTGCCATAGCCAAAAGACCCCCGGTTTCAGAAAAATCAAAAATGATTTTAAGTTGAGGTTGTTGCTGGTTAATTTTTACCCTAAGTTGAGTATCCATTTTTGGTGTAGCTGTAATTTTGCCGTGATTAAACACTCCTTGAGGATCAAAAATTGCTTTCACCTGCTCAAAAAGCCGGTAAGTTTCTATTCCCATTACTGCCGGAATAAATTCACCTCTAAGCCTTCCATCTCCGTGCTCACCTGATAATGAGCCTTTATATTTTTTCACTAATTCAACTGTTTCTGCTAATATTCTTCTGAATAGCATCAGACCTTCTTTTGATTTCAGATTTATCAGAGGTTCTACATGCAGTTCACCAGCACCTGCATGAGCATAATAAGATGCTTTTACCTGATGTTTTGCAATTAAGGTTTCTAAATCGTTAATATAGTCTGGCAAATCTTCCGGAGCAACGGCACAATCTTCAATTAAATTAACGGGTTGTGCATCTCCTTTGATGTTACGCAATAAGCCTAATCCAGCTTTTCTAATGTCCCAGGCAAATTTTGTATCCTGATTAATTAAAACCGGATAAGCGTATCCAATGCCGGCAGTTTGTAAATCCGCTTTCAACATCGTTGCTTGTTCTAAAACGTCATCCAGTGAATCAGCCATAAACTCTACCATTAAAATAGCTGCTGGATCATCAACAATAAAATACCTGTTCTTTTCATACTCAGGATGTCCAATAGTAAAATCACAGATATATTTGTCTACCAGTTCTGATGCTTTAGGTGCCCGTTTTAAAGCAAAGATATTTGCACGAAGTGCCTCATCTATAGATTTTGTATGAATACAAAGTAAGGCAACCTGTTTTGGAGGTAAATCTATCAAGTTTATTTTTGCCTCAGTTACAAAAGCCAGTGTACCCTCAGAACCCGCAATTAAACTGCATAAATTTAAAACTTTTCCATCAAGTTGAAAAGGTTGCATAGCTAAAATTGCATCCAATGCATATCCTGTATTCCTTCTTTTCACTGATGATTTAGGAAAATTACTTCTAATGATTTCCTGATTTTCCGAATCAGAAATCAGGGTCGTTAATTCTCCCTCAATCTTGTTCTTAAATGGATTTAAATTTTCCAGAGTGGTCGCGTCTTTAAAAACAGTTTCAGATCCGTCACTTAAAATCGCTTTCACTTCTTTTAAATGATCCCTAACATTACCCCAAACCATACTGTGTAAACCGCAGGAATTATTTCCTATCATGCCGCCAATCATGGCTCTGTTAGCAGTTGATGTCTCTGGTCCGAACATCAGGCCGTAAGGATAGAGAAACTTATTTAAATCATCACGTATTACTCCAGGCTTGTACCCTTACCCACTTTTCGGATTGATTTACTTCAATAATTTGATTAAAATATTTAGAGATGTCTACTACAATACCACTACCTACAACCTGCCCTGCCAGAGAAGTTCCTGCGGCCCTGGGAATTAATGTAAATTGATGTTGCCTGGCAAATTTAACAAGTGTTTTAATATCATCATCGTCCATTGGTAAAGCTACAGCTAAAGGCATTTCCTCGTAAACAGAAGCATCTGTAGCGTAAGACCTTAATTGCGCCTGGTGAGCAGTAGAATTATTATAAAATAGTTCTACTTTTAAGCGACCTGTAAGATCTTCAAAATTCAACTGCATATCATACCTGTTTAAGCTGATTAAGTTATATTAAAAGTATCCCCCCTTTTCAGTGATCTCATGAATGGTTTTACCTTCATGAACCCATCCGAATATTTTTTTCTCGTTTTCAATAATTTCTTCTGCTCTTAATAATACATCGTAAGCTATATCTCTTGGTACAACCAAAACACCATCAATGTCTCCCATGATCACATCATCGGGTTTAACAGTTACATCTGAAATTTGCAAAGTAGTTTGATAATGCGTGATCAAGCATCTTCCCAAACTACCATTTGAAATTCTGTATTTATAAAAAACCGGGAAATCTGCTTCTAAAATCTGGTGAGTATCCCGAATTCCGCCATCTATACAGGCTGCTTTTACTTTTTTACTTTTCGCAGTGGCTGTCATAACTCCTCCCCATAAAGTTGCTTTAGCATCATTAGTGGTATCCCAAATCACAAAGCTATCTTCATGCATCTCATCCAGCATTTGCGTACGAAATTCCATTTCACCTCTTACCATCGCATTGGGTGCACTTTTTACAGTAAAAGCAAAACCTGCAATAGTACGGTATTCACGTAAAGGGACAATATGACCTGGCAAAGCCTGATTGAGTAAGCAAAATTCACGTAATACATCATTTATTGCCCCGGTATACATTTTCTCAAAACGACTCAACAATTCTTTGTCTGGTATAGGAAAGATTGCTATTGATTTCCCTTCACGGGATTCAATTAATCTATCCAGCTTCATCATCCCTACTTCTTTTTTATATTGATCTACACTCATGATTTATGTATTTTATTTTCTGATTAAATTGATGGAATATTTAATGCATCCATGATGCCTTTCATATAGCCTATACCAAATAAATTGCCTTTCATCTCATAACCATGCTGGTTATTAGATTCACCTGCCATGCTGGGTACATGGTCTGAACGTATTGGGCCGTCAAAACCTGCATCACGGTAGCTCCGATACAGATCTACCATATCTGTAGGGCCGTTATCATGAAAGGTCTCCCTGAAATTATCAGCTGTACCTGTTACATCTCTGATATGTACAAAAAATATTTTTCCTTTATTTCCAAATTCATGGATCAGGTTTTTTACATCTTCACCCATCGTTGTATAGGTTCCCTGGCAAAAAGTTAAGCCATGTGAAGGGCTATCTGAAAGACTTAGTGCCTTACGAGTTGCCTCTGCGCTGATAAATATTCGCCCAATACCCTGCAAAACAGGAACAGGGGGATCATCCGGATGCATAGCCAGCTTTACCCCGGCCTTTTCTGCGGCAGGTAGTACCTGTGAAAGGAAATAAGCATAATTTTCCCATACTTTTTCGGCACTAACTTCACCATATATTGTTAAAGGCAGTTTTTCCGCATCCTGCATATTAAAACCTGAAACCAAAGCTCCTGCTCTTTCTTTTATGTTCTTTGCAGTTCTGAACCACCCTGTTGCCATAAAATTATAACATAGTAATTTAATACCGAGCTTGCCCATATTTTCCAGCATCCTGATATATTTCAATATATCTTCATCCCTTCCTTCCACCCCAAGCTTAATACGATTCATTTCAAATTGATCACCTTCAAAACCAATCAGCTCGAAACCTTCCTTTTCGTAAATATTTTTTGATCTTTTAAGTGATTCAAAATCCCAGGGTGGCAAATCTCCTGTAAGTTCGGGAGCTAATTTAGCAATGGCATATTTCATTCCCATTTGCCTGGCCAATTGCCATTTTTCATCTGGCTTATTACCAAAGAAAAGGAAGCTTAATTTCATATTGATTTAATTGATTAAATAATGGAAGGACAAAAAGCCTAACCAAATCATAGCTCTGATACACATAGCTCTGATACAACTGTTGATTTTTTTCGGCTGTTTAGAAACCACATGATTACTGCAAGTACTAAACAAATGATGCCTGCTATAAATGAAGATGTTCCACTGATCTCATCTAAAGAGGGCATACTCATCACCATAAATAATAAACCTACCACCAACAAGGCTATAGCGTACAATCTGTTCATAGAACGCTGAAAACCCCAATTTTCTATAGGTTTTTCATCTTCTCTTAAAGGAGTTTTTATCCTTTTAAAGAAAGCAGTAACCCGGCTATTATATGCTGCATCTTTGCTGATTTTAATACCTGAGACCAGGAATATAGAAACGCAAATAATAATTTCTATTAATGTACCTTCTTCCCAACTCACGGCATTACTAGCGTTTAAAATTAAACCGGTAATAATTCCCGCAACCACAGTTGCCAAAGCCCCCCATGGACTTGGACGTTTTAATATCACTCCTAATATTAAAGGAATGGTCATAGGTATGGCAAATAACCCTGTAAATAATTTATTTGCTTCAAAAGCACCTCCATAACCACCGACGTATAAAGCACCAACTGTTATTAAGGCACCTAAAAACAAAGTCATTAATCTACCAACCCAAAGCAATTCCTTATCTGATGCATTGGATTTAAATACTCTCTGATATATATCTTTCGTTAAAACTCCTGCAGTTACATTGTATTCTCCACTCAATACGCTCATGGTTGCGGCAAACATGGCTGCAACCATTAAACCCATAATCCCTTCTGGCAAGAGTTTTAAGCAGATACTTACATAAGCCATTTCTGGATTTGCCAGATCAGGAATGATTTGTCTTGCTGCTATGGAAGGAAAAAGAAAAATAAATGGAAAAATGAAGAAGAAAGCCGCACTTAATAAAGCTTGTTTTTTACCTGCTTTCTCATCCCTCACGCTATAAAAACGTTGAATAAAGGTCCAGTTTCCACTGTATTTTATTAATATCATTAAATAATAGACCATGATATAAAGCGGCATTCCTTTAGGCCCTTTAAACCAATTAAACTGTTCTGGTATAGTATTGATGATATTAGAAATCCCTCCACCAGCTTCAATAGTAAGTGGTAACAATATTAAAGTTGCCACAATTAAAATTACAAATTGAACTACATCGGTAATCACTACAGCCCATAAACCTCCTGCAATGGTATATAATGCTACAATAATTCCACATGATAGAATGGATGCTTCAAGGCTAAGGCCTGTGGCTGCATTTACAAACAGAGCCAGCGCATAAAGCCTCACCATGTTATCCAAAATCTTAAACCCTACTCCAGACCAGGAAAAAACTTGCCTTACTACTGGACTAAATCTGGTTTCCAAATATTCCATGGGCGTAATTATTCCGGCTCTTCGCCATTTTTTAGCAAAAACCGCAGCACCTACCAGTGCTGGGACCACTGTACTCCAGATTAAAGTAATGGCCACCATCCCGTCGGTATATGCTATACCTGCATAAGCAACAAATATAAAAGTGCTGAACTTGGTCATGAAGTTACTTATCGCTCCTGAGATCCAGGGAATAGAATTGCCGCCTTTAAAGTAATCGCCAATATTTTTAACAAATTTCCCAAGGAATAAACCTATACCAGCCATTAAAAGCATGTAAATAATGATGGCTACATAATCAAGTTGTTTTAAGCTTTCCATGTATTTTAAATATATTTGGTTTTAGTTTATTTAGACAGCTCTAAATAAACATGATTTTTTAATATAACATTAAATACAAATATAGGGTAGCTAAATAAGCATGCTTTTATCTGTATTTGCACTTGATAGCATTATTTTTGCTTAAATGACCTCCACTTTGAACTTATTTGCCTTATTCTAATAGAAATCTTATAAATATGAACGTGTGATTAGTCACAAACTGGCCATTCGGTCTATTTTCAGGGCTTAAATTATGAGAAAGAATTTGAAACAGCAGTTCTACCCACACAGATTTTTATCCGAAAATCATTCATCCCTATAGCCCAAAAAACCTTTTCTTAACCAAGAAAATGTACATGATGCATTCTGTAGTATTTGTTAGTTTTATACTCTAAGATTTAATATAGAGTCATTTTTAGCTTTGTAAGCTAGCCCAACAATACATTTGATATTGAATTTTAGCATACATCCCCATTCCCTGCTCTTTAACTAACACCGTCAATTCTAATTCGCTTCCATGTTGATCAATTATGTTATTTCAATTTTCGAATATTTTAATACATCTTGTGCGAAAAAAAACATTATGATGGATTTTTTACTGGGAGAAACATCCCGTGACGGATTGTCGATCTACCGAATGCACCACCTGTATGCAGTACTACTAGAAGCCCTAGCTGACCGTCAGTATTGTACTCCGAATGAACTTTTCCCGCGTATCTCTCCTTATATCAACCATGAGATAAAATGGAATGCTACTAGTCAGGATATAGGTGAAGCAGCTAAATACCTGATTTTTATTGGCATGCTTGAGGCAAATAACGAATCTGCTTTACGAATTACAGACATTGGATTAGTCTCATTATAGGAGTGCAGGTTTCAACAACTGGCAGCTACCGCGTTCTTCAATTTTAGAGGCATGAAAAACAACCAAACGATAATAATTTTTACATTATTTTCTGTTGTTATTGCCCTCATTGCACTAGTTATTTCTGTATACAGTAGATGATTATTATGGCTTGTCTATAAGATTATAGTTTCTCACGACCTTACTAAAAAGAATAATACCGATGAACTTGAGTAACTACTCAGGTACCTCTATGATGAAGCAATAGTCAAGAAAGCATTTAAGATGGCCTGCTCATTTTTCTTGCAGGTGTCGGT
Organism: Pedobacter sp. CG_S7; assembly: GCF_040544395.1. NCBI lineage: Bacteria > Pseudomonadati > Bacteroidota > Sphingobacteriia > Sphingobacteriales > Sphingobacteriaceae > Pedobacter > Pedobacter sp. CG_S7. Next base: position 13,463 of record NZ_JBEONS010000051.1, read on the forward strand.
AATAGAACGC
>NZ_JBEONS010000052.1:0-12599 GCF_040544395.1 Pedobacter sp. CG_S7
AAAATACATAAAAATATCCTAAATAACAAAAAAAACAAGTGTAATTTATTGTTAATCAATTAGTTAAATCACATATTGCCTTGCAACGGTCTTGATAATTGTACTGATAAATAGGTCGCTAGGGCAAAGTCATCAAAATGTAAGCCATTTTCTTTTTAAATATGTAATTCTTAAAGATTAGTTTTGTACCATGGAAAACACCAATGCAGGACTGGAATTAGAGGAGCAGGATTTATATGAGCATTTTAATATTGTTGTAGATAAAGGACAATCTTTATTAAGGGTTGACAAGTTTTTGATGCATCGTTTAGAAAACGCATCACGTAACAGAATACAAAATGCGATAGATGCAGGGAATGTACTGGTTAACCAGAAACCTATTAAACCAAGTTATAAGGTTAAACCTGCAGATGAAATTTCTATTGTTTTTCCACATCCCCCTAGAGATACTGAAGTTTACCCTGAAGATTTGCCACTCCACATTATTTATGAGGATAAAGATCTATTGGTAGTCAATAAAGAAGCCGGTATGGTGGTGCATCCCGGATTCAATAATTATACTGGAACCTTAGTCAACGCCCTTGCTTTCCATTTTGAGCAGCTTCCAGAGTTGCCAGGAAATGAAGGCCGACCTGGATTGGTACATCGCATCGACAAAGATACTTCTGGTTTACTTTTGATCAGTAAGAACGAAATTACGATGACTAAACTTGCTAAACAGTTTTTTGACCATAGTATTACACGTAAATACCTAGCTTTGGTTTGGGGTGATATCGAAGAGGATGGTACTGTAAACGGCTATATTGGCAGGAGTGTAAAAAACAGGATCATCATGGATATCTATGATGATGAAGAAAAAGGCAAGTGGTCTGTAACACATTTTAAGGTAATAGAACGTTTAGGATATGTTACCTTAATCAGTTGTCAGCTGGAAACCGGCCGTACACACCAAATTAGAGCACACATGCAACATATAGGACATCCCTTATTTAGCGACACCAATTACGGGGGCGATAAAATTTTGAAAGGTACAACCTTTACTAAATACAAGCAATTTGTTAACAATTGTTTTCAAATCATGCCCCGACAAGCGTTACATGCGCAAACACTTGGTTTTATACATCCTACAACAAAGGAATACATGGAATTTGATGCACCTTTGCCGGTTGATTTTGATGCAGTGCTTCAGAAATGGAGAAATTACATCGTATTACCATCATAAAGTACAAGCTTCATCAATCGTACAATTTATTAAATGCAACAACAAGAATATATTTTACATAACGACGAATTTTTCAACGTAAATCATCCTTCACTCATTTCGGGCAACCGTAGTTTTCGCTATGGTGATGGTTTGTTTGAAACCATCCGGATGAATAATGGAAAACTTAATTTCCCTGAATTGCATGCTGATAGGCTTAGTGAGGGTATGAAAGCGTTGAAAATAGATGGAAGTAGCCTGCTGGATGAATATTTTCTGAAGCAAAAGACTGCTGAGCTTTGCAAGAAAAATAAAATTAAAGATAATGTAAAATTCCGGCTTTCTGTATATAGAGCTGGTGATGGCCTATATACGCCTAATAGTAACAAATATGGGTATATTCTGGAAGCTACACCATTAGCCGACAACCAATACGAAATTAATAAGAAAGGTTTGATTGTCGATGTTTACAATGAAATTACCAAACCGATAAACTTACTTTCCAATTTAAAAACCAGCAGTGCATTACTTTATGTAATGGCAGGTTTATATAAAAAGCAGCATAAGCTTGATGAAGCTATCTTGTTAAACCAGCATGGTTTTATTTGTGAAAGCATCAGCTCTAACATTTTTGTTGTTTATGAAAAACAAATCTATACTCCTGCATTATCTGAAGGCTGCATTAGCGGTGTGATGCGGAAGGTGGTAATGCAGTTGGCTAAGGCCAATGATATCTCTATTGTTGAGGCCCAACTGAATCCAGAAGTGTTGCGGCAAGCAGATGAAGTTTTCGTTACCAATGCCGTTGCAGGCATCCGTTGGGTAATGGGTTATGGCCGCAAGCGGTATTTTAATGAGAATGCAAAAATCCTAAGCGGATTATTGAACGAAATTTAAAGAATGCTGTTGTTTTTACAACCGCATTCCTCTAAGAAATTCCTCAACTGTCATTCTTTTTTTTCCTTCATATTGTAAATTCTTCAGTTTTAGAAAACCATCTTTAGCGGCAAATTTCAAGAATGTTTTACCATCGGTAAGTAAGCCTCCGGCAACAATTCCTGTTTCCTTAACTTCCATATCAGCCTCAAATATCTTCAGGGTTTTGTCGTTAAGCGTGGTGAAAGCTGTTGGGTAAGGACTTAAACCTCTAACTAAATTATAAACCGTTTTAATCGGTTGATTCCAATCTATTTTACAAAAATCTTTAAATATTTTAGGCGCATGTTTTACATCATAGTCTATTTCTTGGGGTTGTTCTTTAAAATCACCTTTTTCAATAGCCTTAACGGTTTCAACAAGCAGTCCAGCACCCACAGCCATGAGCTTGTCGTGAAGGTCGCCAGCAGTATCAGTTTCGGCTATATCAACCTTTCTAGCTTCAATTACATCACCTGTATCAATTTCTTGTTTCAGGAAGAAGGTGGTAACACCACTTTCGGTTTCGCCATTAATAATGGCATGGTTAATTGGCGCAGCGCCACGGTATTGCGGTAAAAGCGAAGCATGAAGGTTTATGGTGCCTTTTGGTGGCATATTCCAAACTATTTCTGGCAGCATACGGAAGGCCACCACAACCTGTAAATCTGCATGGAGGGCTTGCAATGTGGTGATAAATTCAGGATCTTTAAGTTTCATTGGCTGTAAAACTTTCAAGCCATTTTCTACAGCATATTTTTTAACGGCACTCTCACTCAATTTTTGTCCGCGGCCAGCTGGTTTATCTGCAGCGGTAACTACAGCAGCTATTTCAAAACCTGCATCTACTAGAGCAGCCAAAGAAGCAACGGCAAAATCGGGCGTCCCCATAAAAACTATTCTCATGTTTTTGTATTTGTTTTTAAATTGCCGAAAGTATCTTGAAAACAAATAGCAATCAAAATACCTTCGCAATTTAATATTGAATAAATTAATCTTTAGTCGGGGGTGTTTTTATAGGATCTACAGGCTGTTCTCCATTTTCTTTCCTTTTAGCCATGTTTTTAAACTCAGCTTCTTCCTGCGTATAGTTTAGATCTTCCGCTTTTTTAACAGCTTTTTCTCCCTCAGGAACTTTACCTTTTGGAATTTCTTCCTGATAGTTACTGCTGGGTTTTTCGTTTTTCTTTTTAGGTTCGTTATCCATCATACAATTTTTAAGGGTACAATAAGTATTTCTTGCGCATGGTTTTATATTCAGTAAGTTCTGGTGCCCAACTTGCACGTATTTCTTTTTCAGATTTTCCAGCAATGATCTGTTGCTTTAAGCTATATGCACCTGCTAGCTTATCGAAATTACCCATTTGCTTGCTCAGTTTGAAGTTAAAAAAATCAGCTTTATTTGGGTAAGCGTTATACAATTCAATCAGCCAGTTCAAGTTTAACATTTTATCTCTTCTAATGTTTTCTGTATTGTAATTTCTCAGGTCCATTCCATAGCAAGCCTGGTCTTGGTGTAAAGGTGTTTCTGCCATCCCTTTAATGCTTTTTGGCGTGAAATTGAATTTGTATTTACCTTTTAAAGCCGGTGCACCCAACACTGTAAAAGGAAATTGTGTACCACGCCCCTGACTCAGGTAGGTGCCTTCAAAAAGACATAATGTTGGATATAATAAGATGGATTGGTCTGTATTTAAATTTGGTGAAGGTTTAACAGGTAAGTTGTAAGGAATATTATGGTTATAATTAGCTACTTTAATGATGATGATCTCACATTTAACTTTGTTTTTTAACCATCCTTCTCCATTTAACATTTGTGCATATTCTGCAACGGTTAAACCATGAACAATAGGAATGGGTTGTAAACCAATGCCGGAAACCAATTTTGGATCCAGGATGGGGCCATCTATGTAAAAACCATTAGGATTTGGACGATCTAATATTAACAAAGGCTTGTTGTTTTGAGCACATGCTTCCATTACATGCTGCAAGGTATTGATGTAAGTGTAAAAACGAACGCCAACATCCTGTATGTCAAAAACCATTATGTCAACATCGGCTAAATCTGCTGCTGTAGGTGTGGAATGTTTTCCATATAAAGACACTGCTTTAATACCTGTTTTAGTATCCACAGCGTCAGCCACACTTATACCAGCACTAGCATCGCCTCTAAAACCGTGCTCCGGACCAAAAATTTTAACGATATTAACACCTCGTTTTAAAAGGCTGTCAACTGCGGTTTCGTTGCCAATTACAGAAGTTGGATTGACTACCATTCCTACTCTTTTACCTTTTAATAAGGGTAAGTATTTAGCCGTTTGTTCTGCGCCGGTTAATAATTTAGCGTCTTTTGGCTTATCAATGTTTTGCGCCTTAATGGTATAAGGGTTTGGCACACCTGCCTGTAAAGGAAATGGCTTTTTAGTGCCGCAAGCCTGTAGGGTGATTACGCCTAAACTAAGGTGTATAAATAAGGATAAGGTTGATTTCATAGGGATTTCTTTTTTAATAAATAGGCCATTGGAAAATTAAAAATGACTTCATTCAAATATACCGAGCTAACAATATTTATGGACAAACTTAATAAAAAATGATTCATTTAGTATCATATTCAAAATGATAGAAAATATACAGCACTTATAGTGAGCAAGTGGGCCGCCAAATTAAAGGAAGTAAAAATTAAGATGATCTTAAAACGCTGAAAAATTAGTTTGAATAAGTGTATTTTTGTGAATAAAAACAACTGCAAAAGATTTGAATATAGAATACTTTATCGCCAAAAAGATCTCTGTAAAAGCAGAGCGAACGTTTTCAAAACTGATTGTACGCATAGCTATAGCGGGTGTAATGCTTAGCCTTGCCGTCATGATGCTTTCTATAGCCATTATAAAGGGATTTAAAACAGAAATTCAGGATAAAGTACGTGGTTTTGTTGGTGATGTGAGGATCTTTAAAATGGACTTAAACAACTCTTTCGAGCTGGCACCTTTTGCACCTGATGCAGCAACTTTAAAAGCGCTTAAAGAAAACCCTCAAATTGAATACTTTCAGCCTTATTCTACTAAACCAGCCATTATTTCTGCGAATGATGAAGTTGAAGGCATCAATTTTAAAGGTATTGATGAAACTTATAACTGGAATTACATCAATAAACACCTGGTTAATGGGCGCACCATAGACTTTACAGATAGTACCAAAGCCTCACAACAGATTTTAATTTCTCACTTTACCGCTAACCGACTGAAGTTGAAGGTAGGCGATGATTTCATCATGCATTTTGTACAGGATCCACCTCGTAAACGCAAATTTATGATTGTCGGCATTTATGATGTTGGCGTAGAAGAAATCGACAAGAATTTTGTAATCGGACATATCAACATTATCCGCAGGTTAAACAACTGGCAGCCTAATGAAATTGGAGGAATAGAAATTGGAATAAAAGATTTCTCGAAGCTTGATGAGGTTTCTAATGGCATCTATGATAAACTCGATATTACCCTGAAATCTGAATCCGTGAGAGCGTATTTTCCTAATATTTTTACCTGGCTTTCTCTGCTGGATGTGAATACAAAAGTACTTTTGATATTAATGATGATTGTGGGGGTAATCAACATGATTACAGCATTGCTGATCATGATTTTAGAAAGGACCAATATGATTGGTATGTTGAAAGCATTCGGCATGAGCGATTACAGCATTATTAAAATTTTCCTTTATAATGCAGCTTACCTGGTCGGTATTGGTTTATTACTGGGAAATATCCTTGGTCTGGGCTTAGGTTTTTTGCAAAAGTATACACATGTTTTTCATTTAGACCAAGATTCCTATTACCTCAATTATGTGCCCATAGAATTGCATTTTATGGATGTTTTATTGCTCAACATTGTTACACTTGTAATTTGTTTGCTGGTTTTGATATTACCATCCCTTTTGGTCAGCAAAATATCACCTTTAAAAGCCATCCGTTTTAAATAACAGCTTGATATTAATATCCGTAGACCATGCTCAAGATGACTCCTGGATTTTTGTAAATTCAGAAAAAGTTTACGACACTATTTTTTATGTCTCCAATTATAAAACAATCACCGCCAGACGAAGGCTAACTCAGGTTATTTTTTAATAAATACTTTTTTATATAAACAATGCTCTGGTAATTTTACTGTATCATTCCATTTAAAACTGCAAATTTTATTAAGGTTGCGGTGTTTCGGCTGTGTGTTTTTTCCATCAAAGTTTGGCGGTGCCCTTCAATTGTTCTTTTACTGAGGAAAAGTTTATCAGACATTTCCTGGTTGGTTAGGCCCTCTGCAACAAGCCTCAGGATTTCCATTTCACGGGTATTAAATTCAACATTTAAATCAGTGGAAACAGCTTGGATATTTGCTAACTCCATAGAGCGATCCAATAGCTGCATCGTTAAAGTTGAACAAATATAACGAATGCCAGCACTTACTTGATTCAAGGCAAAAATGAGTTCTTGGGGATGGACTGTTTTCAACAAGAAGCCAGAAGCCCCTTCGGTAAAAGACTGCTGAATAGACTTATTCACATCACATACGGTCAGCATAACGATTTTTATATCAGGATGAATTTTTTTGATAGCTGTAATCAGCGTAATTCCATCCATTTCCGGCATGCTGATGTCTGTAATCACTATATCCGGTACTAGACCTTCATTTAGCAATGCCATAACCTGAACGCCATTGCTCGCTTCGGCCATTACATTAACGCTATCATTAGCAGTTAATATCATTTTTATGCCTTCCCTAACTAAATTGTCATCGTCAACTAAAATTACGTTTAGCATTTATAAATGTTTTTAGGTTGATATAAGTCGTATTGCATCTTTATGGTGTTTAATAACAGTAACAAATAATTAAGGTTAAGGATTTTGTTTTTTCTAAAGCAGTTGTTGGAATTTTAAAATTTTTTAATCCTAACTGAAATTAAGAGTTAAAGATAGCTATAAAGACCTTTACTTTTAACGATTGTTTTGGTTGCTATTTAGAAAGACTAAAAACGGACATAGATCGGACATAAGCCTGACCTCATTCGGGTTATCCGCTACGAGGTCCGAATCAGCTCCCTATAAGGTCGGTCTTTGGTCAGGCTTTGTTATTAGCTATACCGCACTATTACCTTCGTCACTCTCATCTGGCGTATCAGTTTTCTCTTCTTTTTCGGGCAGCTTCTTTTTGCTCAGAACATCAAACCAATGTAAATCACCTTTAGCTAACAAAGATTCTGGATCTAAGTCGAGACTGGTATCATCTTTAGTTACGATTTGCTGCATCACTTTCCGTTTTTCTGATCGTATTCCCATGGTATAAAATTACAAAAATATATTTTAATTATGGATTGAGTTTTAAGCGGTATTGGGAAACAACGGCGATACCGTATGCCAATTCAGCGCGTCCACTATACCAAAATAATTTTGTCAGAATCAGACTATCACTTTTAATTTCATAACTGTATTCGCCATTTAAAATGGTATTCCAATCGAAATTAGCTGCCCACATATTTTTATCGCTAAAATTAATGATGTTGTTTTGCTGAACGAGGAAGGTTCCTGACCCTTTTGTAGCTACATAATTACTCCGGTTAAAATTAACCTCAACAACTTTGTTAGTAGTGTAACCCTTTGTGCCATGAATAAATTGACCTGAATAAGTTCCGTTGAGGGGTAAGGGATCGGTATTTTTTTTGCAACTCAAGAATGTCGTTGTGATAAGGGCGAGAAAAAGTAATATTTTCATCAGTTTATTGGTTGTATTTTACAAGTATAGGTGATTTTTATACAGAGTACTTTTAATTTCCGTAAATTTGCTGCAATATCATTTAATAGAAGAAACTGTGTCTTTAGATAAATTAAAACTAAGCAAGCCCCTGGTAGTCGCAATGACCGATGCCGGATACATATCTGCCAAAGAAATTCAAGCTAAAACCATGTCCAGAATTATGGGTGGGCAAGATATTATTGCTGTTAGTCCGGGGGGCAGTGGTAAAACAACAAACTATGTTCTTGCCGTTTTAATGCGTTTAAAGTATGGTGCAGACCAGGCGCCAAAGTTTTTAATTCTGGTGCCTGATAAAGAAAGGGTAGAGGCTGTATTTGCAGAGTTTTTGAAGCTAAGCAAAAACAGGAACCTGTGTATTATAGGTTTACATGGTACGGGCGGTATGGATTCGGATATTAGTGATTTGGCCGACGGCGTTGATATTGTTGTTGCTACACCAACACGTGCCCGTGCAATTTATTTGAAGTTAGGCTTAAATTTAAGTAAACTCCAAATGTTTATTGTAGATGACGCGGAGGTTATTTTGAAACAGGGCATGCAATTACCAGTTTGTGAATTGGCAAGGAGTGCGGGCAAATGCCAGCATCTGGTGTTTACTACAGTGGTTCATGATAAGCTGCACCAAATGGTAGATCAGTTTTTGAATTTTCCAACCCTTATAGAAGTCGAAGAATTGGGTGAAACGAAGGCTTCAACTCATGAATTGTTATTGTATCAAGTTCAAAATTTCAAGACAAAAATTAATTTATTGAACTTGTTGCTGAGAGATGATGAGGTGTTTGATAAGGTAGTAGTTTTTGTAAATACACGTTTAACAGCACAACAGTTGGGTAAGAATTTATTCTCCCGTAAACCGGGTGATGTTGCGGTATTAAATCCTTTATTTTTTGATGAGGATGGTTTTGATCACATCGAAGATTTCAAGGAAACTCCTGGAGCCCGAGTTTTAATTGTGGCCAATGAAGGTTCAGGAGCTTTAGATCTTTCTGGTATCGGCTTTATATTCCATTTGGAAGTGCCAGAACAAAAAGAAACTTTCTTAAGCAGGATTGTGAAAACAGGTACAGAAGAGGTGGTGGCCATCACTTTTTCTACAGATGCGGAGCTGGTAGATGTTCGCAAGATCGAACAGTCAATTGGTGCTAAAATTCAGGTAATGGAATTACCCGAAGGGCTGGTGGTAGATAAGGTGGTTAAAAAATCGGCCATTGATAAAAGTAGGATTGTAAAGGAAAATAATGAACCGCCTAAAAGCGGTGGTGGGGCTTTTCATGATAAAAAAGAAGGAAATACCAAAACATACAACTATGGTATTGGACAGAAGGCAATAATGACCATGAAGAAAAAGCATAGTTAAAGGCTTTTGTAATTAAAGCCAAAGTTTTAGGAATGGAATCGCAAAAATCATATTAATTTGCGATTCCATTTGCAATTTTAAAGCTATAGGGTTTTTGCTTGGTTCCAATAGACATCCATTTCTTCAAGGGTCATGTCTTCTAAGGCTTTGCCATTTTCTTTAGCTTTCTCTTCCAGGTACTGGAAACGTTTAATAAATTTCTTATTTGTTTTTTCTAAAGCATTTTCTGGGTTGATGTTGATGAAACGGGCATAATTGATTAAAGAAAAAAGGAGGTCTCCAAACTCACCTTCGGCTTTTTCAGCATCAATGGCTGTATTATCCGCTACATTAAATTCTGCTTTGAATTCTTGAAGTTCTTCTTCCACCTTTTGCCAAACCTGGTTTTTATTTGCCCAGTCAAAACCTACACCTCTTGCTTTTTCCTGAATACGACTGGCTTTGACTAAAGAAGGTAAACCTACGGGTACGCCACCCAATACTGATTTATTGCCTTCTTTAAGTTTAATTTTTTCCCAGTTGCGTTTCACATCTTCTTCATTATCCACTTCTACATCACCATAAATATGAGGATGGCGGATAATGAGCTTGTCGCACACACCATTTAGGACATCTACAATAGTGAAATATCCTTTTTCTGCTGCAATTCGGGCATAAAATACAAGGTGCATCATCAAATCACCGAGTTCATTTTTCACTTCCAATTGGTCGCCTTCTAATATGGCGTCCTCTAGTTCGTAACTTTCTTCGATGGTTAGGTGCCTTAGGCTTTCCATAGTTTGTTTTTTGTCCCATGGGCATTGCGTGCGCAGGGTGTCTAAAACGGTTAATAACCTAAGGAATGCTGAAGCGGGATCTGGTGCACTTTCTGGGGCGATATTATTTGGCATTTTTATTGTTTTTCAAGTAATAAATTAAGGTTTTATTAGGGTACTTTTTTACTTATCGCCAGTCGCTGGCCTCGTTCAATAAAGCTATTGCTGCCTTATCTAATTTTAATGCTGCTGCCTGTGTAAGTGCTGCCAGCTGTTGCAAATTGGTTACACTAGCAATTGGCGCAGTAACGGCTGGGCGGGTAATTAACCAAGCCAGGGCCACACTTGCAGGAGTAGAATTGTATTGTGCCGCAACCTGGTCTAATGCTTTTAAAATGGTAAAGCCTCTGTCGTTGAGGTACCCTTTAATGCCGGCGCCCCGCATACTTTTATTTAAATCTGTTTCAGAGCGGTATTTTCCTGATAAAAATCCGCTGGCTAAAGCGTAATAATTAATAACACCCAGGTTATGACTCAAACAAATCTGTTCAAAATCATTCTCGAATTTGCTCCTGTTATAGAGGTTGTATTCGGGCTGATAAGATTGATAGCTGGGAAGGTTATTTTTTTTACTGCTTTCCAGCGCTGCTAATAACCTTTCAGGGCTGTAGTTTGAGGCCCCGATCCAGCGAACTTTTCCGGCTTTAATCAAGGTGTCATAAGTTTCCAGTGTTTCCTCAATGGGGGTTTCCGGGTCGTCATAATGAGATTGATAGAGGTCTATATAGTCAGTTTTCAATCGCTTTAAAGAATCTTCTACGGCTTGAGTAATGTGCTTTGCCGACAAGCCTTTATTGCCTTCGCCCATATCAGCGCCAACTTTTGTAGCTATAATAACGTGCTCTCGGTTATTACGTGCTTTTAACCAGTTGCCAATAATAGTTTCAGACTCTCCGCCTTTATTTCCGGGTTTCCACCGGGAGTATGAATTTGCAGTGTCTATAAAATTGAAACCTGCTTTAACAAAGCCATCTAATATTTCGAAGGATGTTGCCTCATCTATGGTCCAACCAAAAACGTTGCCTCCAAAAGTAATTGGGGCTACAAGTAAATCTGAATTACCTATTTTTCTTTTTTCCATGGTTAATAATTTTATGTTTTTTACGCTATTATGGTTAAAGAACCTTTAGTTGCTCTTAACATTTCCCGCTTTCCGGGTGCGCCTGGGAGCTTCTCTATAGTCATGCCGATTTTCTTTAGGGCTCTTTTTAAATTTCCGGTGATGGCATAAGTTACGAAAATACCACCGGTTTTAAGGAAACTACAGGTATGAGCCAGAATTTCGTCTGTCCACATTTCGGGTTGATGCTGCACGGAAAAGGCATCAAAATAGATCACATCAAACAGTAACTTGCTTTTGAATGCTGCCAGGGTACTTAAGGTAATTTCCAGTTGTTGTGTTGAAAAGAGTTTAACAGGATGTCCAATTGCTTGTTCATAATTGTCAGTTAAGCTTTCCCAAACGGGTGCGGGCACATAATTACCATAATTAGTGAGTAATAACTCTTCCTTGCTGATAGGGAAGGCTTCAATGCCAGTGTAATTTAATTGTATATCATGTTCCAGGCAATGGTTCACGCTTAATATGTAGTTAAGCCCGGTGCCAAAACCGACCTCTAAAATAGTTACTGTAGGTATTGTACTTTCTTGAATTGCTTTTTTTAATCCTGCATCAATAAAAACATGCAAACTTTCTTGCACAGCACCATGTTTGGAATGGTAGTGCTCGCCAATTGTTTCATTATATAAGGTGTTGGAACCGTCTGCCGTTAGGATTATTTTATTCATTTCTTCAAATTTAACAGAAAGCTGCATAACTTTAGTCATTAATAAACAAACTATGGATATTGAAATGCTTAGAGAATTCTGCCTTTCATTGCCGGGTACCACTGAAGGCTTGAAATGGGGCGATAAACTTTGTTTTATGATTTCAGAAAAAATTTATGTCATCACTTCTTTGGATGAGGGCGGTGTGATTTTTAAATGCGATCCTGAAGATTTTGATGAACTGGTTGCGCGCGATTGTATTCAGCAAGCGCCACATTTTGCAAAAAAACAATGGGTAACGGTGCTGTCATTGGGGGTGATGCCGGATCAGGAATTGAAAGCGTGTATTGTTAAATCCAGAATGCTGGTGTTGAGTAAGTTGCCAAAGAAAATACAGGCCTTGTTGTCGTGAAAAAGAGCTTAATTACAAAATTTGTATAGTAACATCTACTTTAATAGTGAATAACTAAAAAAGCAGCTCTGCGGTAAAACGAACAATATTAATGATAAAGTTGATAAATACTTTAATAGTGAATGACTAAAAAAGCAGCTCTGCAGTAAAACGAACAATATTAATGATTAAATGAAAAGGTTGATATTTACTTTAATGGTGAATAACTAAAGAAGCAGCTCTGCGGTAAAACGAACAATATTAAAGACCGTTGCAAAAGCAACAAGTCAGAATTATATTAACTTTTTGGATTTTTTGTTTTTTTAGTTTTGGGTTTTTTCGACCAAAAGTGTCG
>NZ_JBEONS010000053.1:0-12557 GCF_040544395.1 Pedobacter sp. CG_S7
ATTTGCATCTAAAACAAATTTTGCCGCAGCCGGATTTCCACTTGTGCAGCCACTTAAAAATAATTCAGCACCAAAAATAGTACCGCCCATAAGGATGGCCACCCTAGAAATTGCATCTCTTCTGTTCATAAAATCTTTATTATTCTGGTTAGATATTACCTTTTTTCAGTTCGTTAACGGCAAATTCACAGGCTCTTGCCGTTAATGCCATGTAAGTTAAGGACGGATTAACACAGGCCGAGGATGTCATACAAGCGCCATCGGTTACAAATACATTTAAGGCATCCCACACTTGGTTATGTGCATTTAAAACAGAAGTTTTAGGGTCTTTACCCATTCTTGCCGTACCCATTTCATGAATACCATGTCCCATTGCATGACCATTATCCCAGGTATTTACATTCTTGACACCCGCTGCCTCCAGCATATTGGCAGCCTCGGCTGTAATGTCTTTACGCATCCGGATTTCATTATCTTTCAGCTCCGCATCCATTGCTAAAATGGGCAATCCCCATTTATCTTTTTTATCAGGATCTAAAGTGATTTTATTTTCATGATAAGGGAGTATTTCGCCGAAGCCAGTCATGCCAATATTCCATTTCCCGGGTTTGGAAAGGGCATCTTTAAAATCGCCGCCGATATTTAACTCTGCAACTTCCCTACCCCAGGAGCCTCTGCTGGCACTCCCCTGATAGCCAAAGCCGCGCTGATAGTTCCTTTTATCGCCATAGAGATTGGTGAAACGGGGAATATAAATCCCTGTAGGCCGACGGCCATAGACATATTGATCTTCAAAGCCTTCTATATTACCCGAGGCACCCACATTATAATGATGGTCCATAATGTTATGCCCCAACTCCCCACTGCTACTGCCCAAACCACCTTCCCAAACATCAGTTGCAGAGTTCATTAATACCCAGGCAGAATTTAAGGTCGAAGCATTGACAAAAATTATTTTTGCATTAAATTGGTAGGTTTGATTCGTTTCGGCATCCAGAATCTCTACCCCTGTTGCTCTTTTTTTATCCTTACCATAAAGTATTCTGGTAACGATGCTCCAAGGACGAACGGTTAAATTACCTGTTGCCACTGCAGCTGGTAATGTTGAAGATTGGGTGCTGAAATAACCACCAAAAGGACAGCCTTCCCAGCATCGATCTCTGAATTGGCATTTCGTACGACCAGGAATGGCTGCTGTTAAATTGGCTACACGGCCAATAAACATGTGGCGCTGGTCGTTATAGTGTTTTTTAATCCTTGCTGCCACATCCTTTTCCACACAGTTCATATCTATTGGTGGCAAGAAATGGCCGTCAGGTAAATGTGCTAAACCCTCTTTTGAGCCGCTGATACCCGCAAATTTCTCTACATAATCATACCATGGGGCAACATCCTTATAACGAATAGGCCAGTCTATGGCCCATTGCTCTTTTGCATTGGCATCAAAGTCAAAATCACTCCAGCGGTAACTTTGCCGGCCCCATAAAGTAGAACGACCACCAAGTTGGTAACTTCGCCACCAGGTAAAAGGTTTTGTCTCTGTATAGGGGCTATCTTTTTCGTTAGCCCAACAGTCCATAACAGCCTCATTGGCCGCCCAACCGCGATGAATAACAGGATAATTTTCTTTTTGAGCAGTTGTAGTTTTGCCACGGTGTTCCGCTTCCCAGGGTTGCTTTATGCCGTATTTATAATCTTTAACGTGTTCATAATTCCTCCCTCGCTCCAGCATTAATGTTTTAAGACCTTTTTCTGTCAATTCTTTTGCTGCCCAGCCACCGCTGATACCAGATCCTATCACAATTGCATCGTAAGTATTATTCGCCATTCTTTTTTTTATGAGGGGTGAAATTTATATTTGGTAAATGCAAATTAGGTTTTTACACCTTAGGATGCAAATCTAAACAGTACACAATAAATGGTGTAACACGGATCAAAATGAATTGCTATTTTACTTAGGGTCTGCTGCTAACTTTATTACCAAAGGTGCCAGGCTGCTCTTGTAACCAAATTTCTAATTTGCCCCCCTGCATGATTTGCTGGTAAGTAATGAAATTTTTATCATACAATTTTCCATTTAAATAAATTTTAGAAATGTATAAGGCACTAGCGCTTTTTTTATGACAAATGATCTCCCATTTTTTATCAGCAGGCAACTGCATTGTCACTTTATCAAATAATGGCGAGCTTAATTGATAGGCTGTAGAAACCGGATTTACAGGGTAAAACCCAATTGCGGCAAAGATATACCAAGCGCTCATTTGGCCAGCATCATCATTCCCACTTAAGCCACCAGGGCCATCACTGTATTCTTCGCTCAAAATGCTACGAACTACTTTTTGGGTTTTCCAGGGAGAAGAAGTAAAGTTATACATAAAAGGAATCTGGTGACCTGGCTCATTGCCGTGCCAGTATTCGTTTTTAAAGAATAATTGATCTAAAGAATGTTCAAAAGCCTTGGTGCCACCCATTAATTTTGCTAACCCAGGTACGTTGTGTGGCACATAAAAAGTATATTGTCGTGGTGTACCCTCGGTGATATAAGCTTCTCTTTTATCAGGATCAAAGGACTCAGACCATTCCCCATTCTCATATCGGCCTCTAACCATTCCTACGCTTTTATCAAATACATTTTCATAATTGAAAGATCGCTGATGTAATTTCTTATAATCATCAGTTTTATTCATTCCTTTTGCAACAACAGAAAGTGCATAATCATCAAAAGCATACTCTAAAGTGCGACTCACTTGTTCTTTTTTATGGAAAGCTTCAGGCACACTGTCTTGCATGGGTATAAATCCATATTTTAAATAAGAAGGCAAAGCTCTTCTTCCCATACCATTTTTATATTCATTCGCATCCGCAACGTTAAAAGCATTTTTGCGCATGAGTTGATAGGCATCTTCGGTATTATATTGTCTAATTCCTTTTGCATAAGCCGATGCAATAAATGCAGTAACGTGATCTCCGATCATTGCCGCGGTATAACTGTTCCAACAAGGGAAAATGGGTAGCCAGCCACCTTGTTTTCCTTTCCCTATTAAAGACCGAACAAAGGCATTGACTAAATCAGGTTTTAAGATTTCTATTAACGGCAATTGTGCGCGGTAAATATCCCACATAGAAAAATCATCATAATAATCCCCTTCTGCCATCTTTTCTAACTTATCATTACTTGCAAATGCCGGATAGGTTTTATCAACGTCACTATATAACCTGGGATGCTGCATAGAATGGTACATGGCGGTATAAAAAATTCTTTTATCCCGCTCATTTTTGGTCTGGACTGTAATTTTAGATAACGATTCTTCCCAGATTTTTTTAGCCGAAGTGAGGACATCCGTAAAACTTTTAGTCCCTATTTCAGATTCCAGGTTCAAAATTGCACCCTCCAGACTGCTAAATGAGGTGCCAATGCGAATGTGCAACTGCTCTCCCTTTTTCATTTTAAAACCGATATAGGCACCTGCATCTTTTTGGTTAATGATGCGATTAGCAGTAAAAAGTTCAGCGCCGCTAAAAGTTCCTTTATGGATAAAGGCCTTTTCTATTTTGATATAAAACCAGCCTTTAAATCCAGCAGGTTCGCCCCTGCCCTGGTAAATTCGATGTACAGGATTATAACCCCACACTACTCCTTTTTCGGCATCAATTTCCACAAAACCTTTCCCCTGATCGCTGTTGGGCATGATGAGTAAGTATAAACTATCTGTTTTGGTAGAAGTGAACTGCATGATACCACAGCGGGCGGTGGCCGTTATTTCTGTTGATAAGTGTTTATCCGGTAAATCAAGTTTATAGTATGCAGGGCTAGAGCGTTCATTGTGGTGCGTAAAAGGCGTTGCATAATCTTTTACAGCGGTTTTCAATTTTCCACTAACAGGCATAATGGTGAAGCTTCCATAATCTTGGGTGCAGGAGCCGCTTAACCAATGTGTGCCGCGAAAACCGCTCAATAGGCTGTCCTTATAAAAATAAGGGGGCACACATTTGTTTTCTGTGGTCTGTGTTTGTGGTGTCCATTGTGTCATGGAAAACGGCAAACCGACTGCAGGAATGGTATTGGCGTTTTTTTCTGAGCCTGCTTCGCTGTGTTTTAAAGCGGCTCCGGTGGTGGAAGGTGCTGTACCGGACATGGGTTGTACATAGCGTAGTAAATCCTGAGCGTTAACAAATGTGCTTAAAAGCAGCATTATAGTGGTTGGAATTATATTTTTTAGTAGACCTGTTTTAATCATTTATGTGCCTATGCTATTTTATAGTTCGATTGCTATTTCTATATTCCCACCTAAACCCTTTTCGAGAATGTAAAATAGTGTTTTTAAGTTCAAATTACCCCCGTTATTTTCTATTCTTGAAATATATTATATTTATCTATTAATAAGGTAAGCGTGATTAGTTGGAGTTAAATGTTTTTCTTCTCTTGCTTTCATCAAAATAAAGGCAACTCATAAGTTAATAAACTTTAAATCTATTTATTTCTAAAAAGTCTTAATAATAAACTGATTGGGGAAACTGCTAGGTTCTTTGTTTTTAGTAACACAAACGTAACACTATTAGTCTATATATACGATTAATTACACCTATATATATAAAATTTATTCAGATTGCAATAAACGTAATTAGTGAGTTTAAGGCATAAAAAAGCCCCATTTAAGGGGCTAATTTCGGTGGAGAATATCGGAGTCGAACCGATGACCTCTTGCATGCCATGCAAACGCTCTAGCCAACTGAGCTAATCCCCCGTGTGTGGCAAAAGTAATTAAAAGTTTAACTCCTGCAAATTTAATGTTAAAATAGTTTCCTCCTTTTTCAAATTAGATCTAATAGCCAAATAATAAAAAACATTAGCCATTCTCTTGAAAGATTTAAGATACATTTGTTTATTCAAACGGTTATTTTAGTAGGAAACAATTATTTATCATGAGGCAGACTTTATGGCTAATGTTATTAAAATTTAACAAGATGGAAAGACTTATTGGTATAATAATCATGTTTTTCACGCTGACAGCAAATGCACAGCAAAAGCTGACATTGGAAGATTGCTATATGCTGATGAGTAAGAATTATCCATTGGTGAAACAAAGTGCTTTATTGCAACAGAAAGCTACGATTGAAATTGAAAGCCTTAATAAAGGCAAACTTCCAATAATAGATTTAAACGCACAAGCAACTTATCAATCTGAAGTAATAGAATTGCCCTTTCCACCAGCACAGGTTTCTCCTTTAAATAAAGACCAATATCGAGCTACTTTCGATGTCAACCAATTGCTGTATAATGGAGGTTTGATAGCTATGCAGGCCAAACTGAAAGCAGCACAAACCAAAATACAACAACAGCAAGTGGAAGTTAATTTACATCAAATTAAAATCAAAATTAACCAGTTGTATTTCTCTGTTCTCTTATTGGAAGAACGAAAAGCAATTTTACTTTCAAAACTGGAACAGTTAGCTTCTAAAATTAAAGAAATAAAAACCGGAGTGAAATTCGGGGCTATTCTACCCGCTTCAGAAAAGGTATTGGAGGCAGAAAATTTAAAAATTGAACAGCAGCTGATAGAAATACAGTTTGATAGAAAGCGATTTCTTGAAAACCTTTCCTCACTCACGCTTTCTTCTATTAATGAAAACACTTCTTTCTCAAGGCCATTAATCACGAATGATTTTTATGCCGCAAATAATCGTCCAGAATTGAAGTTATTTGATTTACAAAACGACCAAATTGAAGTTACAAAAACCTTAGTTTCAAAAAACAATCTGCCCAAAATAAATGCTTTCGGTCAGGCGGGTTACGGAAATCCAGGACTAAATATGTTAAACAACTCCTTTCAACCCTTCTATATTGTTGGCTTAAAAGCAAAATGGAACATCTATGACTGGAATAAATCTAAAAATGAAAAACAGGCCCTGTCTATTTCTAAAGCTATAATTACCACGGAGAAAGAAACCTTTTTGCTCCAAAACAAGCTACAGTTACAGGAAATGGAAAACGATATAAAAAAGTCGGCCGCTACCTTAACTATAGATAATGACATCATTAGTTTGCGCGAATTTGTGGTGAAAACTGCGGATGCGCAATTAAAAAACGGTGTCATCACTTCTTCTGATTATTTAGTAGAGTTGACTAATTTATATGAAGCCAGGACGAATCAGAAACTGCACGAAATTCTTTTAAGTTTGGCCCAGGCCAATTACCAAGTGACGCTTTCACCAGAAAATTTATAACATAAAAAATATGAAAACCATAATCGCTTTCTTACTGCTGGCAAGTCTGATTTCGTGCAACAGAAACAACGAAAAAGCTGATGGGTACGGTAATTTTGAGGCTACAGAAATTACAGTTTCCTCGGAGGCTACGGGAAAAATTGAAGATTTAAACTTAGAAGAAGGTGATTTCCTAGAAGCAAAAACTCAAGTGGGATTGATAGATACTAGCCAGTTGAATTTTAATAAACAACAATTATTGGCTTCAAAAAGCACTGTTTATTCTAAATCTAAAAACGTGTTATCGCAAATAAATGTGCTGCAGGAACAATTGAAAACCACAAAACTGGAGAAAGTAAGAATCGAAAATATGTTTACCGAAAATGCAGCTACCAAACGCCAGGTTGATGAAATTCTTGGCAAAGTAAATGTGCTCAGGGAGCAGATAAAAAGTGTGGAAACTCAAAATTCTCCTATCGTAAATGAAGTGAAATCTATTGTTGTACAGATAGAAAAAATAAATGATCAAATTGAAAAAAGTAAAATTATCAACCCTATAAAAGGTATCGTTTTAGCCAAATATGCCGAGGCGAGTGAAATTACATCCTTTGGTAAACCCCTGTACAAAATTGCAAACATTGCAGACATGATATTGCGTGTCTATATCAGCGAAAAGCAGTTGTCTAAAATAAAAGTGGGACAGCAAGTTGACGTAAAAATTGATACGGAGAATGAGATGAAAACATATCAGGGAATAATTTCCTCCATAGCAGCTTCTGCTGAATTTACACCCAAAATTATTCAAACCAAAGAGGAACGTGTAAACCTTGTTTATGCAGTAAAAGTTAAAGTTAAAAATGACAATAGTTTAAAAATAGGAATGCCTGCAGAAATGTGGCTTAAATAATTAAGCAATGAGTATTATTGTTCAGCAGATTTCCAAATCCTTTAAAAGCCTTTTAGCAGTAAATGATATTTCATTTCATGTAAATCATGGGGAGTTATTCGGACTTATCGGTCCGGATGGCGCAGGAAAAACTACGCTATTCAGGATATTGACTACATTACTACTCGCTGATAAAGGGACGGCCAGTGTTACAGATTTCGATGTGGTTAAAGACTACAAAAGCATACGCAATGCTGTGGGTTATATGCCAGGAAAGTTTTCATTATACCTTGATTTAACGGTAGAGGAAAACCTGAGCTTTTTTGCTACTATCTTCGGAACAACTATAGCCGAAAACTATGAATTGATCAAAGATATATACAATCAGATTGAACCTTTCAAAAACCGAAGAGCTGGTGCACTTTCTGGCGGAATGAAACAAAAGCTTGCTTTATGCTGTGCCCTAATTCATGCGCCTAAAGTCTTGTTTCTGGATGAACCTACCACTGGTGTTGATCCGGTGTCGAGGAAAGAGTTTTGGGAAATGCTCAAACGATTACAAAAAAAAGGAATTACCATACTGGTTTCCACCCCATATATGGATGAAGCTGCGCTGTGTGACCGCATTGCTTTAATTCAAAAAGGTAAAATATTGAAAATTGACACTCCTGAAAACATGATCAAAAATTACGATAAAACCATTTATAATGTTCGTGCAGCTAATGCCTATATGCTCCTTCAGGATTTGAAAATTTATCCTGGGCAATATAGTGTCTATGCCTTTGGTGAATACATCCATTATATTGATAAAAACCGAGACTTTAATCCTAATCATTTGCAAAAATACCTTGAGGATAAAGAGCATCATGAACTGGAAATTGAGATTTCTAATACGACAATAGAAGATATTTTCATGGATTTAACCACTATAAATTAATTCCTTTTGAAAACTGAAAAAATTATAGAAGTTAAAAAGCTAAGGAAAGAATTCGGCAAATTTACTGCTGTTAATTCGATCTCTTTTGATGTTTATAAAGGTGAAATATTCGGGTTTCTAGGTGCAAATGGTGCAGGGAAAACGACTGCAATGAAAATGTTGATAGGCATTGCTAAACCAACTTCAGGTGATGCTACGGTAGCTGGTTTTGATGTAAAAAGCAATGCCGAATTGGTAAAGAAAAACATTGGCTACATGAGCCAGAAATTCTCTTTGTATGACGATTTAACCATCAAAGAAAACATCACTTTTTTTGGAGGAATTTATGGGCTTTCCAGAATTCATATAAAACAAAAAACGGAAAAACTAATCGCAGAACTGCAACTTCAAGAGGTTGCCGATAAACTTGTTAGTTCACTGCCGCTGGGCTGGAAACAGAAGCTATCCTTTTCTGTGGCTCTACTACACGAACCTAAAATCGTTTTCCTCGATGAGCCTACTGGTGGCGTTGACCCCATTACAAGAAGACAATTCTGGGAGATGATTTACGCTGAAGCACACAAAGGAACCACCATTTTTGTAACTACACACTACATGGATGAAGCTGAATATTGCGACCGGGTTTCCATTATGGTTGAAGGCAATATTGAAGCTTTGGATACCCCAAAAAACCTAAAAAAACAGTATAATGTTCCTTCCATGAATGAGGTGTTTTTGAAATTAGCTAGAAACATAGAATAACTTATAAATAAATGAAAAGATTTATCGGCTTTGTAAGAAAAGAATTCTATCATATTTTCCGCGACAAACGTTCTATGTTTATTCTTTTCGGTATGCCTATCGTCCAAATCATGTTATTTGGTTTTGCCATTACCAATGAAATTAATAATGTCAGCATTGCCATTTTAGATAAATCAAAAGATACGGAGACGCAAAAGATTATCAACAAAATCAATGGCTCAAAGTATTTTAATATGGAACAGGAGATTACTAGTGAAGCCCAGATTGAAAGTGTTTTTAAGGAAGGAAAAGTAAAAGCGGTGTTGGTTTTTGAAAAAGATTTCATTAATAACCTGCAAACTAGCAAAAAAGCAGAGGTTCAAGTTATTACGGATGCAACTGACCCCAATATTGCCAATACAATTACGAATTACATTAACGCTATACTGCAAAACTACTCGCTGGAAATCAACAAATCGAATAGACCGGGTTACCAAATATACACCCAAACACAACATTATTATAATCCGGAACTTAAAGGTGTTTTTACTTTTGTTCCCGGTGTGATGACCGTAATCTTGATGCTGGTTTCGGCCATGATGACCTCCATTTCTATTACGAAGGAAAAAGAACTTGGAACCATGGAAATCTTATTGGTTTCGCCCATAAAACCGTTTCAAGTTATACTGGGTAAAGTATTCCCCTATATTTTTCTCTCTATTATTAATGCTGCTGTAATTCTCATTTTAGGGTATTTTGTATTCAAAATTCCAATCCAGGGGAGCTTGATTTTATTGGCTTTAGAAAGCATTTTATTCATTATTTCGGCATTATCGCTGGGAATTTTAATTTCAACCATTTCAAATTCCCAACAAACAGCAATGATGATTTCTTTAATGGGATTAATGCTTCCGGTTATCATCCTGTCAGGGTTTATCTTCCCTATTTCCAGTATGCCTCTCCCCTTACAAATCATCAGTAATATCATTCCTGCAAAATGGTTCATCATCATTATTAAGGCTATAATGTTAAAAGGCGCAACAATAGCTGTTATTTGGAAAGAATCATTAATCCTATTAGGAATGACGCTATTTTTCATGGCCTTAAGTATCAAAAACTACAAAATAAGATTAGAATAATGAACTTAAGAAAACAGAGTCAGTGAAACCATTATAAGTTTACAAACAGCAATGAAAACCATAGTATTCATCATCCAAAAAGAGTTCAGGCAAATTTTTAGAAATAAAGGCATGCTCCCGCTTATATTTGTATTGCCATTACTGCAGCTGCTGATCTTATCAAACGCGGCAAGTTTTGAAGTCAAAAACATCCAATTCGGCTATTTAGATAACGATCATTCCTCCACTTCAAGAGCGTTGATCAGTAAGTTTAAGGCATCTGGTTATTTCAATGGGATCGAAAGATTTACATCAAAAAAAGAAGCAGATTTACAAATGCAAAGCGCAAAAGTTGATGTGATTCTGGAAATTCCAAATCATTTTGAGAGCCAGTTGGTAAAAGAAAAAATGACAAGTCTCTCCGTCAATATCAATGCTATAGATGGTGCTGCCGCGGGGATTGAAAATGTTTATGTCATGCAAATTATAACCTCATTTAATCAAGAAATACAAACAAAACTTTTTAATTACCAGGATGGGATGGAGGTACAGCATCAAAATATAATTACTATTCCTTCATTTTGGTATAACAATACATTAAACTATAAGACATTGATGGTTCCAGGCATATTAGTGCTTTTAGTAACGATGCTTACGCTATTTTTATCTGCCATGAACATTGTTCGCGAAAAAGAATTAGGAACATTAGAACAAATAAACGTTACCCCAATAAAAAAATATCAATTTATTATTGGGAAATTGTTCCCCTTTTGGATCCTAGGATTGGTGATTTTAACCATCGGATTGTTTATTGCCAAAATGGTTTTCAATGTTCCTATTTTAGGCAATATTGGTTTAATTTATTTATTCACTTCAGTTTATTTATTAGTTATTCTTGGCTTGGGTTTGTTCATTTCCAATTATACTGATACGCAACAGCAAGCTATGTTTATTGCCTGGTTTTTAGTAGTTATCTTTATTCTGATGAGTGGTTTGTTTACTCCTATTGAAAGTATGCCTCAGTGGGCACAAAAGTTAACTTTATTGAACCCAATTCGTTATTATGTAGAAATAATTAGAATGGTCATGCTTAAAGGGGCTTCCTTTTCAGCTATTTCTACTCCATTTTTCATTATTGTTTGCTATGCTTTTGTTATCAATGGCCTGGCTGTTTGGAGTTACAAGAAGGTAGTGTAGCTTATAAAAAATTTTAAGCTATAATTGATATGGTTTTTAATAAATTCGCTTCTACAAAAAACGATCAGCCCCTGTTAATCAATGGATATTATTGAAGGTATTTTATATAGTTTATTGTGGGCATCCGCAGCGGTAGCTACAAAATTTGCCATGCATTCTGTAGATCCTTTTTTATTAACTTTCTTAAGGTTTCTTGTCGTTGCCATTTTTTTACTTTCCTACACCTATTTGCTGAACAAAAAGAAAAACCGCTTCCCATCAAAAGAAGAATTTAAACAGCTATTTATGCTTGGCTTATTAAATGTCACCATTTATATGACTGGTTTTATCATCGCTATAAAAACAGTATCGGCAGGTCTGATTAGTCTTTTCATGGCAACAAACCCTTTAATATTAATCCTGCTTTCTGGTATTATTCTCAAGCGGAAACTTACTCTCAATGAATACGTAGGGATTTTTATTGCCTTATCAGGATTAATATTGGCCGCGATTCCAAACCTTAAAGATAGTCATGCAAGCCTTTTAGGTTTAGCAGCATTAGTAGCAGGAATTACCTCCTTATCTTTTGGAAGTATCTATTTTTCAAAGAAAAAAATAGCCCTCAACCGAATGACAGTTAACACTTGGCAAATTACATTTGGATGTATCTTTTTTATTCCAATCGTTTTATTCAATGCGTCAAATAACTTCATCAATCCAGACTTGAATTTCTTCCTTTCCTTCATTTGGCTGGTAGTCCCAGTAACTATTATTGCTTATGCCCTGTGGTTAAAATTATTACACACAGATCCTGTAAAAGCTGGCTTATGGCTGTTTTTAACGCCAGCTTTAGGCTATTTTATGGCAGTGATTATTTTAAATGAGCCACTAACTTTATATGGTGTTATTGGTGCATTATTGGTAGTAACCGGTTTACTTTATTCTAGGAAAAAGAGAAAAATGACGGTTGACAGCAATTACCGGCCTATTAAAGAACAAGAAAAACAGGCATAACACCCAAAACGCAAAAAAGAGAAAGGAAACATTCCTTTCTCTAAGTTATACTTATCATTCTTAATTTTATTACTGAAAATCACCTTATAAAAGTATCAAATACTTCTAATTTTTAGATTACGAAAGGAAATAGGCGAACCTTCATTTTGTAACAGGATATGTCCTTTTTCTGATTTTCCAAAATTTTCAAGATTCTTGTATTTACTTTTTGCTACTAAAGAGGCAAACGAATTATTATCTCTATCATATTCTACAACTTTATAGCCGTTTAACCAATGTTGAATCATATTCCTTTTAACAATAATTCTAGCGGTATTCCAATAGCCCAGGGGAACAATTTTCTTTTTCTTTGATGGTATTAAATCATACAAGGAAGATAATGAGCGAAATATACCTCGTTCAGGATATAAGACCGTTGCAAGGCAATATATGATTTAACTAATTGATTAACAATAAATTACACTTGTTTTTTTTGTTATTTAGGATATTTTTATGTATTTTA
>NZ_JBEONS010000054.1:0-12357 GCF_040544395.1 Pedobacter sp. CG_S7
AATACATAAAAATATCCTAAATAACAAAAAAAACAAGTGTAATTTATTGTTAATCAATTAGTTAAATCACATATTGCCTTGCAACGGTCTTAACTATTAAATAAAATGATTCTTTTAAATCTCTTTAAAATGTATCTTCGGATATATTCCTAATGAAACCATCACGGATAGCTTCATTACCATCAAAACATAAATATATAAATGAAAATAAAAGTAGGATTCGGATTTGATGTTCACCAATTAAAAGATGGTCATCCCTTTATCGTTGGTGGTGTAAATTTAGAACATCATCGTGGTGCATTCGGTCATTCAGATGCAGACGTATTGCTCCATGCCATTTGTGATGCTTTATTAGGTGCCGCCAATTTGAGAGATATAGGGTTCCACTTTCAAAATACTGACCCTCGGTGGAAAGGCATCAGCAGCATGATATTGTTGCAGGAAACAGTAAAACTCCTGACTGAAAAAGGCTATACTATCGGCAATATTGATGCTTCGCTTTGTTTAGAAGCTCCTAAAATCAATCCTTATATTCCACAGATGCAAAAAAATATTGCTGAGGCTATCAACATTCCCGAAGAGGACATTTCTATCAAAGCCACCACTAATGAACAGATGGGTTTTATTGGAAGAGAAGAAGGGGTAGTTGCCTATGCAGTTTGTTTAATTGAGAAAAATTAATAAACACTAAAGATTACTCTTCCAGGTAGCCAAATTTACCCCGGTTGTAATCTCCTATCGCCTGTTGAATTTCTTCTTGGGTATTCATTAAGAACGGGCCGTAAGCAGCTATAGGTTCATTAATAGGTTCACCACTTAGCAACAGTATAATGCTGTCTGTTTGGGCTTCAATTGTTATTTGTGTTCCTTCATTTTTAAAATGAACAAAATGGGTGGCATTGGAATTTTCGCTGTTATTGATTTTGATATCCCCTTCAATCACCAATATTCCAGTATTGTAGTCTGCAGGAAAGTCAAATGTTACTGTAGCACCGGATTTCAGTTTAATGTTATAAACTTCCATAGGTGTAAACGTAATTGCTGCACCTTTAACACTTTCGTATTCACCAGCAATAACTTCAACAAAACCACCATCAGAAGGTATGGCTACTTTATTTATGGCATTATGTTTAATTCCTTGGTATTTAGGTTTTGACATTTTATATTTTGAAGGCAGGTTTACCCATAATTGCACAATTTGAAAATCACCACCGGTATTACTAAAGGCTTGCTCGTGGTATTCTTTGTGAAGAATACCACTGGCAGCCGTCATCCATTGTACATCACCAGGGTAAATTACACCGCTGTTGCCTGCACTGTCTTCATGGGCAATTGCACCATGATAAACAATTGTCACCGTTTCAAAACCTCTGTGAGGGTGGATACCTACTCCCCTTGGTTTTTCCCTTGCAGAGAAATTTATTTTAGCATTGTAATCCAGCAGAAAAAAGGGGCTCATTTTAAGCCTATATCCATTCGGGAAGAAATTATGCACTCTAAAACCATCACCCACCATATTGGGGGCAGTTGCTTTTAAAATCGCCGCTACTGGTTTAATTATTATATTCATTATATATTCCTTTCTATAAAGATTGGATGCTACTTTTTATGCTTGTTTTACAAATTGCAGTTCACCCAAAATACGCACATCTTCACTTACCATTAAGCCACCAGTTTCTAGTGCAGCATTCCATGTTAACCCGAAATCTGTTCTGTTGATTTTACCATTCAACGTAAAACCAGCTTTAACATTTCCCCATGGATCTGTAGCGATGCCACCAAATTCAACTTTCAATTTAACTAGTTTAGTAGTGCCTTTAACAGTTAAGTTACCATTCAGAGCATAGTCATCACCATCTTTAGTTAAAGTGCCAGATTCAAACTTTATAGTTGGGAACTTTTCTGCGTCAAAGAAATCGCCGCCTTTAAGGTGATTGTCTCTATCTGTGTTGTGGGTGTCAATGGAAGAAATCTGAGCTTCAAAACTTACCTTAGCATCACTAAAATCATTTTTTTCTGTTTCCAGTTCAACGGTGAATTCGTTTAATTTTCCCGTTACCGTAGTAATCATTAAATGTTTTACTTTAAATTCTAATTCACTGTGTGTTGGATCTAAAGTCCATTTAGTTGTTGACATAATTTAAATTGTTTGGGTTAATTAATATTATATCACAAAGATACAGCCGGTTTTAACGCTGTGCATTGATGTAGGATAAGAAATGATTAAGGGCGGAAATGTTTGTGAGCCAGGTCTTTTCTAACCCTGCTCAAGGATTCTGGAGTAATACCCAAATAGGAGGCGATCATCCATTGGGGCACCCTTAAAGTAAGGTTGGGGTATAGTTTTATGAAATCAAGGTATCGTTCTTCAGCAGTTGCACTCAGCAGCATATTGATCCTTCTTTGCATAAAACGGATAGAATTGTTCAGCATGGTTTGGTGAAGGTCCTGCAAGCCCGGTAAGTTTGGTACAGCCTCCTTAAAATAGTCCTTTGGAATAATAATCGCTGTTGTAGTCTCTACAGCATCTATGTTAAAATCAGCAGCCTCATTAAAAAGTAGGCCATTTCTTTCTGAAAGCCACCAATGTTCTGGTGCAAACTGAATGATATGCAGTTTACCTTTATTGTCGATAGAATAGCTGCGCAATAAGCCGTCCACCACGAAATAGGTCCTGTTACAAATTTCGCCTTGACTCAATATGACTTCGTTTTTTTCAAAAGTCTTAATTTTTAGATGCTTTGATATGACTTCGAACTGTTCATTAGTGATGGGCAAGCTTTTTTCAAGGTAAGCTCTAAATATGTTTAACATTATTTACGCGTCGAATTATTTAGGAATGTTATCTGGTTTAGAGAAATTTACCTTACATTGATTGCTGCTGCAAGATCCGCAACTGCCACTTTTATTAGCCACAGCACTATAAATTATGCGACCTATATAGAATAGTGCGGCGAGAAAAAGAAGGATTACTAATATGGTTTGAATATCCATAAATCAAAAATAA
This sequence comes from Pedobacter sp. CG_S7, assembly GCF_040544395.1. Lineage (NCBI taxonomy): Bacteria > Pseudomonadati > Bacteroidota > Sphingobacteriia > Sphingobacteriales > Sphingobacteriaceae > Pedobacter > Pedobacter sp. CG_S7. The sequence goes on from NZ_JBEONS010000054.1 coordinate 3,008, forward strand.
GGAAGAAAACCCTTTAAGGAGTCTTTCAATTGTAAATTTACCTATCCATCAAGCCAACAGAGCCACCTACCCAGTCAAAATCCTTATTGTAACGAACGCCAATCATTTTTCCTCTGCTTAGTCTTACCAGGTTCATGCAAAGCTGGGGTTCTTCACCGTCAGGCCATAAATACATCAACCTGATTTCTGTTTTAACATTGCCTTCATGGGCCTGGATAACCGGTTCATAAATCACTTTTCGTTGTAGGACCCAATTTTCCGGGTCGCTGATACTTTTAATGGCCTCTTGGTCTACGTCAATGATAACGCCTTGACCAGCAAAGGAGAATAAAGGTTTTAGTACAAAATTCTTCAGGTCTTGGGGTATTTGGTTAATTTCATTTAAAAAGCGCGTTTCAGGTACAAAGTCATGCTTCAAAAATGGCATGGTGTATTTGCTGATGCGGTAAAACCAATTCGGTTGGGTAGCCCATTCTATATCGAGGTCTTCGCGTGGGTCAAAGCATTGTTCAAAAAGCATTGTCTTATCAGAGATCTCATCAAATATCAATCTGTTATAAATGCGTTTGAGTTGTATTTTCTTCCCATTTTCATTATAAAAGAGTTGTTTTCCTTCTTTAAAAATATCAGTTAAGCTCAATACCTTACAACCCGTAAGCTGATGGGTAAGTTGAAAATCGATAATCGTTTTTTGATGAGGCGCATCTACATCCATCAAGGCAACTTGGTGAGGATGGTATTTGCCTAAGACTACTTTTTTTAAAAGCTCCACATAGTCCGCTTCGTTAAGATCGTTAAAATACGGACTTAACACTGCCATTTCTTCTAGACTGTATGCTTGCTGATAGGCTTTTGCCAGGTGTGGTTGAAAAGCATATAGGGAAGGAAAGCCCTGCAATTCTATGAGTTTTGGTGTCAGTTCACCCAGTTCATCTTTGCATACGGCAAAATCAAAGGTCAAAAAGTGGGGGTGATCATTTTCTGCTGGCACAATCCATTGTGGAGGAATGGCATTTTGCGTTAAGGCTTTAAATTCTGGTTGTCTGATTAATTTGATGATTTGTTCTCCAGCATCAATTAATTTGTCTTTTAATGCGGGAGGAATAAAAACGGGTGTTTCTGCAATACGGAAAGAAATAGAGGATAAGCCCTTTGTTAGGCTTTGTAATAGCGCATCATACTTTTTAAGTGTGAAATTTTGGTTAAACTTATCTCGATAGCTTTTAATCATCGTTATACTTCTGTCAGTTGTTGAATGGCCTCATCTAAAAAGTTCGGCAAGATTAGTTTTTGGGTGAGGGAGATCCTGTTAGGGTCATCTAAGCTCCTCAACATATCTAAGTATTTATCTTCACCATGTTCCTGGATAATTACCTTTTTTTTATCTTCCTGTAGTAAATACATTTTCATTCCTGTAGGATCTGCTTCTGGATGAAATTGCGTTCCCATCACTTCTTTAGAAAAGTGGATGGACATGATGCAACGTTCTAAATCAACATGGGGCCGGTACTTTTCAATAGCAGCAACTGCTGAGCTGTTATTTTCAAAATCGTCCTCATCGCCCGAAATAACTTGCCAATCCCTGCTGTCAACGGCATAAAAAGGATTAGGCAAGCCTTTAAAGACTGGATCCTGCGATCCTTCCTCAGTCATGCTGATTGGGAAGATTCCAAAAGCAGTTGATTTTCGCTGGGTAATTTTTCCTAAGCCATACTTTCTGCAGGCCATTTGAAAAGAGTGGCAAATCAGAAACACATATTTTTTTCCTCCCTTATCCTTACAATTAAAATCATCCAGATCGTCCAATAATTGGAAGAAATTATTTTCCCATTCTAGTCCTTCACCTTCAAAAGGACTTCCTGGCCCACCGGAGGAAATATAAATATCATAACTGGTATCTGGCACTTCATTTTTCTTTCTTAAATCAAAAACTGCTGTAGAAAGATCCAGTCCTTTTTCCTCCTGATACTGTTTTAATATTGCCAGTATACCTCTCATTCCCAGGTTAGGGACTCCATTATTCATGTCAATAACGGCAACCTTAATCTTTCGTTTTTTAGTCATCATTTTAAGTTAGGCCAGCTATTGTTTGCGAAGTAATATAATCTACGACTGCTTCATAACTCCCTGTTTGTTCAAACACTGCAAGTTGTCTGTCGGCACCCGTGCCAGCTGCTAATATTTTGTGGACATAATTAATTTCATTTCTGGAGCCCAGCTCATCCACAACATCATCTATAAAGTCTAAAAGTTCTAAGACTAAATTACGACAATTTACTTCCATTTCTTTCCCAAAGTCAATCAGATTTCCGTCAATTCCGTATCTTGCTGCACGCCATTTATTTTCGTTAATCAAAGCACGTGAGTAGCTGATGAAGTTAAGGTTTTGAAGTCTGAGCTTGTATAGTTTAGCACATAAAGCTTGAAACAAGGCTGTAAAGGCCATGGTTTCATCTACAAGCATCGGGCAATCGCAGATTCGGAATTCTATAGTCTGGAAGAAGGGATGTACCCTGATATCCCACCAGATTTTTTTAGCATTGTCTATGCAGTTGGTCTTCATGAGCAGCTTTACATAATTATCATAATCTTCTATACTATTAAAGATATCAGGTATACCAGTACGTGGGAATTTATCGAAAACTTTAGTTCTGAATGATTTATACCCTGTATTTCTGCCTTCCCAAAAGGGCGAATTTGTAGAAAGGGCAAAAACGTGGGGCAGAAAATAGCGAACCTGGTTAGCAATATGAATGGCTAGCTCACGTGATTGGAAACCAACATGTACATGTAAACCGAAAATAAGGTTTGAACGTGCTGCCTCTTGCAGTTCATTTACAATTTCGCTGTATCGGGGTTGTTCAGTAATCAATTGTTTGGCCCAATGTGAAAAAGGATGAGTACCGGAGGCACCAATGCGTAAACCTTGTTCTCCTGCCAATTGCGCTACTGTTTTCCGCAGCTGAGAAATTTCTTGCCTTGCCTGATCAGTATTCTTGCAGATTCCGGTGCCAACCTCCACAACAGCTTGATGCATTTCTGCTTTTACCTGATCTTTGTGAATTCTTTGCGCGGCTTCTACAATCTTTTGGTCATGAGAGATAAGCTCCCTTGTAACAGGGTCAATAACCATGTATTCTTCTTCTATGCCGAGCGTAAAATCATTCATGAGGTGTATGGTCTATAAGTTAACTTTGGTTTTTTTTGCTGCTTTTACTTTTACAGTCGCAGTAGGTTTTACAGTTATTTTTTTTCTTGCTGTTTTAAGATTTTTTAACAATGGTTTTCCTGCAGCAGCAGTTTTGATATATTCGCCCCATGTCAGGTTGTCTCGCCCTTCTACACAACTTAAAGCCCTTTCAATCGCATATTTCGCTGAGGTGTTTACTACCCATTCAAAATTTTCCTGGCCCACACTAGTTAACTCAGCATCTGGTGCAGGGTTGCAGAAATCTATAGCATAAGGAATACCATCACGCACGGCAAATTCTACTGTATTGAAATCATAGCCCAGGTATTGGTTTAATTTAATTACATAATTATGTATGGTCTGAAGTAATTTTTCACTTGATGGCGGATTCTCCACTGCATAGCGTAAGTGAAAAGGGTTACGAGGTTCATATTGCATGATGCGCACATATTTACCACCGATACAGAAACAACGGAAATATTCCTCAAAAACAATTTCTTCCTGCAGCATCATGACGGTTTGTTTAGTTTTGCTGTGTTTTTCGAAGAAACCCTCTTTATCTTGTAGTTTATAAACATCTTTCCAGCCTCCACCATCAAAAGGTTTCATATAGGCAGGAAAACCAGTGTATTCAAAAACTGCTTCCCAATCTAAAGGGAAGGCCAGGTTGCTGAAAGAATTTTCTGAAGTGTCTTGCGGGCGTTCATAGGATGGAAGCAAGGCTGTTTTTGGCACAGGAATTCCTAATTTCACCGCCAGGGCATTGTTAAAAAACTTTTCATCGGCACTCCACCAAAATGGATTATTGATAACGGCTGTTCCAGTTATAGCTGCGTTTTTAAGTGCTGCGCGGTAAAATGGCACATTTTGTGAAATCCGGTCAACAATTACGGAATAACCCATGCCTTCTGCCTGAAATATTTTATCAATACTTACAAACTCAGCGCGAATATCATCAGGGGCAATTTCGTTTACACGCTTTATAAATGCTTCGGGGAAAGATCTTTCCTGCCCGAATAAAATTCCAATTGTTTTCATCAGTATTAATTTTTTTAAAAAGTTCCTTATACATTCTTCAATCTTTACTCTTGTCGAAATGCTTAAATAGATATTATTTATATTTATTTTTTACTTTATAGTTTGTTTGGGTCGGCTGGTAACCCCATAGCTACAGCCGGCCAAAATGACACAATCGAAACCAGTTTGCATAGGTGGAAAAATAAACTTCCTAAAAGATAGGTAAGAACAATTTTATAAACAAATTTAAAAATCTATTTTTTGGTTATTTGGCGTAAATTTGTAATGGTTATGTTAACAACAGAAATAAAAAATTCGACACATGAACTCGTGTCTGTCTATTTAAAAAGGACGGTAAAGCTTGATATATTTGTCCCTGAAATGCTGTCGGCTGATCAAAAACTGAACCTGCTATTACTTAATGACGGACAAGCCGCAGGGGCGATGGAACTTCAGTCTTTGCTGAATAACTTATACGCCACGCAAAAAATGGAGGCTGTGGTGGTTATCGCCATTCATGCTTGCGCAGACCGGCTTCAAGAATATGGTGTCGCTGGAGTGCCTGATTTTCAACAAAGAGGGGCGAAGGCTGGTGAATATGCACAGTTTATAAAAGAAGAGCTTTTTCCTTTCCTGCTTCAGCAACTTGCCTTGCCTATAAATGGCATAACTGCTTTTGCCGGTTTTTCTTTGGGGGGCCTTTCGGCGTTTGATATCGTTTATAATTATCCAGAGGTTTTTGACCTTGCAGGTGTTTTTTCTGGAGCTTTTTGGTGGCGTAAAAAAGACCTTAAAGATGGCTATAATGATGATCAGGATCGGATAGTACATCAAATGATCCGTAACAGTAAGGGGAAATCTGAACTTAGGTTTTGGTTAATGACGGGTACTGCAGACGAACTCACTGACAGGAATAATAATTATATTATTGATAGCGTTGATGATACCATTGACGTGATTAAAGAATTGTTAAACAAAGGATTTCAGCGGCATACAGACCTCTATTATTATGAAATGGTTGGTGGCAAGCACAATATTAATAGCTGGTCACAAGCTTTTCCAGCATTTTTAATCTGGGCTTTTTCAGGAATTAAGCACTAAAAATCAGGCGATATTTTCAATTTTATCAGATTGGTAAATGAAAATCCCTTTGGTATCTTCAAGTGATTTTTTCAGCATCGCGGCAGCTACGGTTTCAATATTAATGCTCCTGTATTTTCTTAATGGCCCTATTAAGATTGGGTTAATTACCCGCATAATGCTGATCATTAGTCTTTCAGCTAGTCGGTTTTCACTTCTATGGCCATCCAGCAAAGAGGGGCGATAGATGTGAATGGCTTTAAAGGGAATGGCTTTCAAATCCTTTTCCACCTCACCCTTTAGTTTGGAATAAAATACTTTGGAATTTACATTGGCGCCAAGGGCAGAAACAAGGTGGTATTGCGTGGCTCCATTGCTGTAGGCAATCCATGCTGCGTCTATAGGGTATTGGTGGTCTATTTTTTTATACTGTTCCTTGTCTGGTGTTTTTTTTCTAGTAGTACCAAGGCAGCAAAAAACCACATCTCCCTCTATTTGATTTGCTTGCTTATTGAGCTGGTCAAAATCTACAACCAGTTGTTTTAGCTTAGGGTGTTGGATGTTTAATGTTTTTCTCACCACCACTAATACTTCCTTATAATTATGGCTGATCAATAGCTGTTGGAGCAAATTGCTGCCTATTAACCCGCTTGCGCCTAATAAAATAGCTTTCTTTTCCATTCTGTTAATAATAAGTTTAAGTTGGAAATGTTTGTATATACCCCTGTAAGGTACAATTAAAAAACCGTAGCATGCTTTGTTGAATTATCAAGTAGTGTAAACTGTATAATAATTAGCATATTTTACTGCAATCAGGTAACATCTAGGCTGATATATTAAAAAAAACGATTATCTTTGCGCAAAATTCACAAAGCATTATATGCAAAAAATAAGAAATATAGCTATTATAGCCCACGTTGATCACGGTAAAACCACACTGGTTGATAAGATTTTACATACCTGCTCAATTTTTCGTGATAACGAACAAACTGGTGATTTAATACTTGATAATAATGATCTTGAGCGCGAACGTGGCATTACCATCGTTTCAAAAAATGTTTCTGTAAGATACAAGGACTATAAAATTAATATCATTGATACGCCAGGTCACGCCGATTTCGGTGGTGAAGTTGAACGTGTGTTAAAAATGGCTGATGGAGTGGTATTGCTTTGCGATGCATTTGAAGGTGCAATGCCTCAAACGCGTTTTGTAACGCAAAAAGCACTCGCACTTGGTTTAAAACCAATTGTTGTTGTAAATAAAGTAGATAAAGAAAACTGTCGTCCAGAAGAAGTTTATGAGCAAATCTTTGAATTGTTCTTTAACTTAGAAGCTACAGAAGATCAATTGGACTTCCCTGTCATCTATGGTTCATCTAAACAAGGATGGATGAGTACTGATTTTAAGGTGCCAACAACAGATATTTTCCCATTAATGGATGCCATTATTGCACATATTCCTGCAGCACCAGAAAATGAAGGTACCTTACAAATGCAAATCACCTCTTTAGATTATTCTTCTTTCGTAGGTCGTATTGCAATTGGACGTGTACACCGTGGAACAATTAAAGAAAACCAACCGGTAACGTTAATTAAACGTGACGGTAGAGTAGTTAAATCTAGAGTAAAAGAATTATATACTTTCGAAGGGTTAGGTAAAATCCGTGCTACAGAAGTGAAATCTGGTGATATCTGTGCCGTTGTGGGTATTGATGGTTTTGATATTGGCGATACCATTTCTGATTTTGATGCACCAGAACAACTTCCGGTAATTTCAATTGATGAACCTACCATGAACATGTTGTTCACTATTAACAATTCCCCATTCTTTGGTAAAGAAGGTAAATTTGTTACCTCACAACGTCTTAAAGAGCGTTTGTACAAAGAGATGGAGAAAAACCTTGCCTTGAAAGTAGTGGAAACAGAATCTCCTGATGCTTACCTGGTTTACGGAAGGGGCATTCTGCATTTATCGGTATTGATCGAAACGATGCGCCGCGAAGGTTACGAAATACAAGTTGGGCAACCACAAGTTATTGTTAAAGAAATTGACGGTAAAAAATGTGAGCCTATTGAAACGTTAATCGTTGATGTACCTGGAGAAGTTTCTGGTAAAGTAATTGAATTGGTAACCCAACGTAAAGGTGAGTTATTGGTGATGGAACCTAAAGGTGATTTACAACATTTAGAATTTGAAATTCCCTCACGTGGTATCATTGGCTTAAGAAACAATGTATTGACTGCTACTGCAGGTGAAGCGATCATGGCCCACCGTTTTAAATCATATGAGCCCTGGAAAGGTACCATACCTGGAAGATCAAATGGTGTGTTAGTTTCTATGGATAAAGGAAATACAACAGCTTACTCTATCGATAAATTACAAGATCGCGGACGTTTCTTTGTTGATCCAGGTGTTGATGTCTACGAAGGTCAAATCATGGGTGAGCATATTCGTGACAATGATTTAGTGGTTAACATTACCAAAGGTAAAGCATTAACAAACATGCGTGCTTCTGGTACGGATGACAACGCGCGTATTGCTCCAGCAATTAAATTCTCTTTAGAAGAAGCTATGGAATATATCCAGGCTGATGAATATATCGAGATTACGCCTTTAAGCATGCGCCTGCGTAAAATCTATTTAACAGAAAACGAACGTAGGGTTAACGCTAAAAAATTCCAGTCTTAATTATTAAGAAAGCGTATTTAACGAATATATTAGAATGGCTGTCTCCAAAGGACAGCCATTTTTTTATTCAAATATTAACTTTTATCAATTAAGTGCTGCATTTCTTAGCGCTTTTTTGCCGAAAAATGATATTTACTGCTGTTAAATTTCTTTAGTCTGTTAATTTTTAGATTCCCTTATATTATTCATGTAACGGTGGCAAGTTGTAATAGGTATGACTTGAATTGCAATAGTCTACTAGAGGTTTTTTTTTGTCAGGTTATTTTTTTTGAGAAGTATTAGTTTAGATTTTGTTGGATTATTTTTTATGCTGCTTTTTATTTTTTGTCCATCAAACAATTATTTTACATTAATTATTAGAAACAAAAATTTCCACTTCTGCATTACTCCAATCTTTACTTCGTTCATTATAAATTTCAAAGTCATATTTATATGCCCTGTCTGTGTCTGAATTCCAAATATCTTTCCAGGAATTGGCAACACAATCCGGCATTTTCCCTTTTGATAGAACCTTGGTAAAGCTACCGGTAGGTATTACTAAGTTGTCCATTCCTTGAGGGACACCAGCATCAATTTTCACTTTGCAACCAATAAAATATGAAAATGGTTTGGTATAATCACCTTCATATTCATAATACACTGCATAAATCTCATCACCTAATTTGTCAGGGATACTTTCTGCAAAATTTTCTGTCTCAAATTTTTGCCATAGATTTCCGCAGTCAATACTTGATTGTCCACCTTCATTAGTTGTCTTGTGGTCGAGTTTAAGTCCAATTAATTTGAACTCAGATTTTTCTATTTTTTCCATACGGTGCACTTTGTTTTATAGTTTGTAAATTGGTTTATGGTTGTTATACAATTACCTCTAACGTTTTAGTGTCTCATCAATAGTATATATTTATTACCTTAACAAGGTAACAAATAAATCAAAAAAGCATGACAGCAAAAAAAGAATCTAGAAGAACTGTAATTGCAATAGTCTACTAGAGGTTTTTTTGTTGTCAGGTTATTTTCTTTGAGAAACATTACTTTAGATTCCGTTTAATGGCGTTTTACGCTACCTTTTCATTATTTATCAAAGCATTTTCAAATTCCATTGGGGTTAAAAAACCAACTGTTGAATGACTTCTTTTCCTGTTGTGGTACACCATTTCTGTTTTCAGTGTGTCAGGTAGGTAGGGGGCATTTCTGCACCTTTCAGCACATCCGGCTCAGGCAATTATCTAGTCATTTTGTTCAAAATAACCGGCAGTTTATACACAAAACTTGTTTCGAGCCCCGTTCTATGGCATCTGTAATGAATAATACAGAGATTTTTAATATGATAATCCCCACCTTTTAACCTGCTGGTCAATAGATGAACTATCCATT
>NZ_JBEONS010000055.1:0-11277 GCF_040544395.1 Pedobacter sp. CG_S7
CGCTTTTTTCTGAAAATAAAATCCAAAGAAAATAACACCTTAAACGATTTTTCAGGTCAGTAAAGTAAGTTAGAGGGAACCTGAGTGGTTACTAATAATTAATTTAAAACGCTTTATCAAGAAAAATTTAATTCTTATAATTGATGATGATATCGCTGTTTTAGAGATTTAAGAATGGCTCACAGGAGATGGATTTCAGGTGATATCACCATTGCAAGGAAGTAATGATGTCTTGGCCTTAATTAAACAATTTCAAGATAAAAGCCTCCCATATTATCTTTCATATGTACATGGGTTTTATTGCACAAAACCGTTCCCATCAATCGCACAGCAAATATCTTGAGAAAATTGTAATCGATTAAGAGCCCCAGTTTTTATTCCTAAACAGGTCAAATGTTTGTTTTAAATGTTGATTAAAAAGTAGTAAAACCACTAAGGCGATTAACGCTATACCCACAACTGTAAAGATCTCCATGTTAGACAACAAAATTGATTGTTTATTGATGTTACTAACAATTTGCTTTAAAGCAAGTTGATGGGCATCATCAGGTGTAAAACCTTTGGAAAGGAATCTATCTGTGGCTAAAGCTACCTGATTCTGTGCTTCAGTTTGTTCAGGAGTTACATATTGCTGGAACTTACTGTAGTGTTTTTGCTGGAGATAGATCTGTGCATTTTGCATGATGCAGAAACCTAGGGTACTGCCCCAAAAACGGCCACCCACCCCAACAACGCCTGAAAAGGGTGCTAAAGCATTTGGTACCGCAGAAACAGTGAATAAAACTAAGGGCACAAATAAAATCCCTACAGCGATTCCTTGCAACAAGTAGGGCCCTGCAATACTCCCCAGCGATACATCGGGAACAAATAAAAAGGTAAACCATAAATGGTAAATCGCCATCAGGCTAAAGCCTAATATAAAAATATAACGGGTGGCTACGGAGCGCGACAGCAAGATGGCGGCGATAAAAATCCCGATCAGATCACCAAAAGCATTCAGGTATTGGATATGTGCCACCCGCATGGGTTCCCAATTCCAGACTTTACTCATCGTGCTATGACAAATATTTAATGTTGCACGGGAAATGTAGAAAAGGATAAACAACACTAAGCCGGTGCGGAGATTGGCATAGCGGAACACCACCAGGTCAAAGCATGGACGTTTGGCCAGTAATTGCCTTACTAAAAAAAGTCCTACAGTAATCACGGTCGCGACCGTTGCCCAAACAATTTGATTGGATTGGAACCAGTATTTTTTTTCCCCATACACCAATACAAATGCACCGCACAGAATCGCGGCATGCACCAGCACAAAACTGGCCCAGTCTACCTGATATAAAGGAGTCTTTTTATGGAAACGGTGGCCATTAAAGGTAATTAGCACCAGGGCGACACATAAAAACTGGAAAAATGCAGAGCCATAAGCCATGTATTTCCAATCATAGTTTTCCAGTAGCCAGACCACAATATTCATGATAAAGGGGGAGGCGATTAACAACGCCCCATAGGTTAAGGAAAAAACAATAATGGTAGCATTTTTAGACTTAAAACGGGTGAGCAGTAGCACCCGAAGTGGAATCCATGGCAAGGCCATAAGTACACCTTCTGCCATACGCAGAAAGATAAAAGGTACGAAGTCATGGGTATACGCAGAAATAATAAACGTTAGTGCCGCCAGAAAATAAATGGCAATAAAATAGTTCCTTGGCGGAAAAAATTTAAAGATGCGGCTCTCAATCATAATCGTCGCCAGGAAAGTACCATAGGTAATGCTCATTGCATACTGCAAATCTTCTACTTCCACATCCAGAAAACTGGCAGAATAGGTGAGGTTGGAAGTATACAGCCCTAACAATACCATGGAATGCAACATGCAAAAAGTTAATACTGCTTTGATGGCCCAATCTGGCATCCAGGGTTTAAATACACTTTGTACAGCCATTATTTTTGGTGATTGGCAATGACAGTCACATTCATCCCTGCACGTAGAAATTCGGTTTCCTGCACTTTGTCAGTCAATTTAATCCTTACCGGAATACGCTGCTCAATTTTAATAAAGTTCCCTGTAGCATTGTCCGGAGGGAGAATGGAAAACCTGGCGCCGCTGGCCGGAGAAAAAGACTCCACCACGCCATGGAAAATATGGTTGCCACCGGCATCTGCTTTAAAAGTAATGGGCTGCCCAATCACAATTTTACTCACCTGTGTTTCCTTATAATTGGCAGAAATCCATTTTTCCTTACTCACTATTGAAGCCAAAGTCTGGCCTTCTTTAACCAGTTGCCCGGGTTGAATGGTCTTTTTACCCACCCAGCCATCATAAGGAGCGGTGATTACCGCATAAGAAACATAAAGTGCTGCACGGTCTACGGCTGCTTTTTTACCTCCAATAACGGTGCTGGCCATGGGCACTTTTGCCGCAGCCTCTGCCGTATTGAGCGAGGAAGACTGAATAGCATGCAGTTTTTCCTGGAAACGGGCGACTGCAGATTCATAGTTGGACTTTAAGGTTTCTACTTGTTGCTCTGTCGCGGCCTCTCCTTTGAGCAGGGCACTGTAACGTTTAAATTCCTGCTGCGTCTTCCAAACTTCAGATTTAGCCGCTGCAAGCTGCGATTGCTGGATGGCGATAATGCTCTGGGTGGACGCCACATTTTTTTCTAAAACATGTACATTTTTCTTCGCATTTTCTGCATCTGACAAAGCCATGTCCAACTGTGCCTGGTACTCACGCTTATCGATAACGATTAAAGTATCTCCCTGATGAACAAATTGGTTTTCCTGGTAACGTACTTCCTGTACATAGCCTGTAATCCGGGTCACCACAGGGGTAACATACTGGTCAATCTGGGCATCATTGGTTTCCTCATTGTTGTTATAGAAAATTAAAAACCAAATCCCCATCAGGATACCTCCACCAGCAATAAAGCTGGCGATAACGGTAAAAAGGGTGTGAAAAGGGCCATGTTCAGCTGCTGCTTTTTGTGTTGTCATGTTATGGGTTTATAATAAGCCAGCGGCGTAACGCAATTCATAGTGTTTCATTAGGGCATCTATTCGTGTAGAAACCACATTAAATTTTGCCTCCAGCAAGGAATTATCGGCATCAATCATGTCGGTGATTAAAGCGAGTTGATTGAGGTACTTTAATTTAACGATGCGATAGTTTTCAGCAGCCTGTATCTGGGCTTTTTCGGTCACAGGCAATTTGTCCATCACCTCCAGAAACTGGCTGTATTGTGCAAAAACACGGTCGGAGATTTCCTCTTCCAGCAGCTGGGTGTCCGCCTTTTCGGCTTCAATTTTCTGATTGGCGATGTGCATTCTACTTTTGTTTTTATACAAATTTGACAAGCTCCAGGTGGCTTCGATCCCAATTTTCCCTAAAGTATAGACGTAAGGGTTAGGGGGGAAGAACATGTAATTGGGGTAATTGGCACCATAAGAACCGAATAAAGATATTTTTGGATAGTAGTTGCTTTTCACGATGCTAAGTTCTGTGAAGGAAATAGCCTCTTTTTGTGCTGCAATGCGCATTTCTTCTTTATGCAAAGCCACCTCCATGTAGGAGGCATATTTCCCGACCGAAAGACTGTGCGCCAACAAATTTGAAGTATCCAGACTTAAGGGTTCCCCTTCAGGCAATCGAAGCAGTGTTTGCAAATCATGTAGGGCCACATCGATCTTCCGCTGGTTAGAAATTAACTTGAGCTGCGTGTTTGACAACTGGAGTTCTGCACGCAAAACTTCATTATTGGTTACCGTACCATGTTTCCTGAATTGCTTCACTTCACGCAAGCGATCGTTTTCTTCTATGCTATTTTCTTTAAGGAGCTTATGCAATTCCATCAGTTTAAATATGCCTAAAAAGTTAGCAGTAACTTCTATTTGCACGTCATTCTCCGCTTTCTCCACCTGAAGCAAACCGATTTGATTTTCCTGTTTTGCTTTTTTTATGCTTTTTTTAACCGCAGACCCTGCGTAAAGGGGCAATCTGGCGGATGCCGTAAGGTCGGCCCATTCTGGGATGGTTTGCGTAACGGTTTTCTCCTTAAATCCATCCTTAAACTCAGTTAGGTTATTGATCCTGGCATAAGAAGCATGGAAATCCATTTCAGGAAGGCGTTGTTCTTCCTTTTCCCGGACTTCTGCTTCCTTTATTTTCTGGTTAATTTTGACTTTATGGAGGAAAGTATTTTGTACAGAAGCCAAGTGGAGAGCCTGTGGCAGGGAAAGCTGTCGCAGATTTTGCGCCATTATAGGTGTGCTTACACCCAATAATAATATAAAAGCGGCAAAGTTGCGCTTGTTCATGGTGGTAAAATAATTTAAGCACAAAGTTGCAAGGATTTAATTTGGCTTGATTATCTTTGGCAGACAATTGTTTATTCATTTCAGCCATGCCTAGCATCAGCAATTATTATTTAACCGAAGTAGATAAGTTAAAGAACACCATTTATTGTATGCACGATTTAATGGGCGAGAAAGACATTCCCTTTCACCAGCATAAAAAAGGACAGTTTCTTTATACCGAAGGGGGGGTTGTTCATGTGGTGACCAACGATAAAACCTTTTTTTTACCCGCAAGACATTACATGTGGATCCCATCAGGGGTGGTGCACAGCATCCATCCCAGCTCTGCAGCGGTGGTGATGCGCAATCTTTATTTCCCGGTAGAAAAAAATGAAGACAACTTTTATTCCAAAACTGCCATTTATCCCATCAATGACTTACTGCTACAGATGATTCTTTTCAGCAACCGCTACAATGGAGATATCGATCAAAAGAACAAAAGTGATTATCGCTTTGCCCTTTCTTTAAAGAGTATTTTACCCGAGATCAGCCTGTACAACCTTCCGCTGGCTTTACCTTACCCCAAAGACAAAAGGTTAGATACCATAATCAAATATATGGCGGCCAATCTGCAGGAAACGATTGCATTCCCCGTTCTTGCCGGAAAATTTGGCTTAAGTGAAAGAACCCTTTCCCGGCTCTTTCAAAGTGAAGTCGGCATGTCTTTTATCCAATACCTCACCATCCAGAGAATGATGCGCGCAGTACAATTTTTACTAGAGGATAAACTTTCCGTAAAGCAAGTCGCTATCTTGGTGGGCTACAACAGCATTCCAACGTTTAGCACCACCTTTTACAAAACTTTAGGCATCAGGCCATCAGAATATGTAAAAATTAAAGGCGTTTTGAGGGATTAAAAAATGCTGACCGAAAATGATATATTTTTGTCTTTATTGGATAAACATACCATCCATAATGACTTTAGATTTGTCACCATAAACTAAATCTATGTACTCAGATCGAATTCGCAAGGCCGATTTAATTCAAAAATTAATGACTGCCGAACAGGCAGCATTGTTGATTAAAGATAATATGGTCGTAGCCTCCAGTGGATTTACAAAATCAGGGGATAGCAAGGCTGTATTACCTGCACTTGCAGAACGGGCTAAAACAGATCCGCTTAAAATAACACTGATGACTGGTGCCTCTCTAGGTTATGGTACCGATGGGGCTTTGGCCTCTGCCGATGCACTATCACTGCGACTGCCTTTCCAGGTAGATCCCATTCTTCGCAAAGCGATCAATGCTGGAAAAGTAATGTTTATAGACCAGCATTTAGGGGAAACGGCCAATTTATTAAAAGCCAATAATTTCCCTAAAATTGATATTGCTGTACTGGAGGCGGCAATGATTGAAGATGATGGTAGTATAGTACTCACCACTTCTGTTGGAAACTCTGCCGCTTTTGCAACTTTAGCCAATGAAATCATTATTGAAGTAAATACCGCCGTCGACCTTTCGATCTGTGGACTTCACGATATATTTTATCCAGGAGAATATCCCAATCGATCGGAGATTCCCATTGTGGCCGCAAATACCCGGATCGGGAGGACCACAGTGCACATCGATTCCAATAAGATTGTGGGCATTGTGATGACCCATAAAAAAGATTGTCCGGCAGAAATTTCCGAGCCTGATGAAACCACAAAGGCCATTGCAAAACACCTGGTTGATTTTTTTACTAATGAAGTGCGCATCGGCAACTTGACTAAATCACTGCTTCCCTTGCAGGCCGGGATCGGAAAAGTAGCCAATGCTGTTTTAGATGGATTTAGAGAAGGTGATTTTGAAAACCTGACCATGTACTCCGAAGTGCTGCAGGACAGCACTTTCGATTTATTGGATTCTGGAAAAATGACTTTTGTATCCGGATCTTCCATCACCGTATCTGAAGCCTATTACGACAGGATTTTTAATCATTTTGACAATTATAAAGACAAGATCGTTTTAAGACAGCAGAGTATCAGTAATGCAGCAGAAGTGATTCGACGCCTGGGGGTGATTACCATGAATACCGCCCTGGAATGTGATATCTACGGCAATGTAAACTCTACTCATGTGAGTGGCACCCACATGATGAATGGCATCGGCGGCTCTGGTGATTTTGCCCGGAATGCTTATTTAAGTGTTTTTTTAACTTCCTCTACCGCTAAAGGAGGTGTAATTTCCAGCATCGTACCCATGGTTTCCCATGTAGACCATACCGAACATGATGTCGATGTAATTGTAACCGAACAAGGTCTGGCCGATTTACGTGGCCTGGCACCCAGACAAAGAGCCCAAGTGATCATTGAAAACTGTGTGCATCCAGACTATCGGGCACAGTTGAAAGATTACTTTGAAAGGGCTTTGGAAAGAGGTGGACAAACGCCACATCTATTGGAAGAGGCCTTTAGTTGGTATACCCGTTTAAGGGAAACCGGAACCATGAAACTATAAACTTTTTTTCCCCTTATCCGTAGTTTTAAATTTGTGAATATGCTTAAATAATTTAAATGTAGTACTGACCATCTCATCAGTAAACGAATTTGGCTTTTCAAAGCAGTAATCTCAGATGTTAATTCCTGGAAAAAACCAAAATGCTTTGCTCGCCAGGTAACAAATTTGCTATCACTTTTTCATGAGTCTGTTTCGTGAAGACCTGATGTAAATCTTTTAGTCCATTTTTTAGACGCTTCGAGTAATCTTTTATAAGGAAATTTATATGCGCATTATATAAAAGAAAAGCAAATTTATTTATTACCTTAATTTATGAAATAGCTGGTTAATTTACACATTAGTTATGGCAAAGTAAGAAAGTCGATAAGCTTTAGCTGATGATAGTTTCAGAAGATATTTGCATGATTTTTTAAAATCACTTGATTTATCAATAATTGACTAGGTTTTATATATGAGCAGATTTGAAATCAAAAAAAATACTGATCACAGGCGGGAATAGTGGTATAGGATTGACGGAGCTGAAAGATTAGTGCAGGAAGGAGCAAAAATAATCATTACCAGAAGAATAGAGGAACATCTTACATAGGCGGCAAAGCGTCTTAGGTAGTGGTCCCACTAAATAAACTAACGGAAACAGTAAAAGAAATTAAAAAACTTCATGCTGAAAAAGAGGCACTCTATGAGCGTTTGTTGAAGGCGCAGGATAGAAAGAAAAATTTTAGAAAATGTGATTAACGAAATTTTATAACTTTAAAGATGTTTTTACTAACTTTTTAATTATGATTACTTTAACAATTCAAATTCCTGATAAAGACAAAGCCCTCTTTTAGCAATTGGCAAAGAGTTTTAATGCCAAAATCATTAAAGTGGCTGATGGTGAACATATACCTAATGCGGTTACGCAAAAAAACCATAGCTGATGCAAGGGCTGGCAAAACTACAAAGATATCCGATCTTGATTCTTTTTTCAACAGTTTGTAAATGTATACTTTAAGTTTCACCAATAGGTTTGAAAAAGATTTAAAACTTATTCAACAGTTCCTTAAAAGTGAGCTAAGCATTAAAGGTGCAGAGGGTTAGGTGTAAAATATCGTGCCCATAAACTTTCAGGAAATTATGCAGATAATTGGGAATGCCACGTAAAAGGTGATTTATAATTATTTGGCTTGAAGTCAGTGACGATAATGAAATAACATTTGTGCGGGCGGTTTCTCATTAAGATTTATTTTATTAAAGCAACAGAAGCTAAGGAACTATAAATGTTTTTTACAAGTAAAGCCATTTGAGTGGAAGAATATATGTCACGCATTATTTACTTTATTGCTTTAACTCTATTTTCAAATCCAATAGATTTGATATAATTAATTTTTTTCTTATTCACATGAATTTCTTCTATAAATCCTAAGAGAACCAAAGCTTTAAGGTCTTGACGAGCAGTGAAATTAGAAACATTAAATCGTTTCTCAAGTTCTTTGCTATTCAGAACCCGATCAGCATCATCGTGAATAATTTTAATAATTTGTGCCATGCGGTCGTTTACGCCTGCTATCTTTAAAAATTTAGCAGCTTGTACCACCTCATTTTGTTTTTTATTAATATATACTTTTAAAGCTTCATAAGCTTTAATCATGGTTTTTATATGATAGGTAATAAAATAACCTAAATCATTGTCATCACTTTCAGTATTTAGGTAAGCCTTTTCATATTGATTTTTAGTCTCTTTTATAATTTTCGAAATCGATAGGTATTCCGTTAACCAATAACCATTTTTCAACATGTACCAATAAAACAATGCACGTGCCGTTCGTCCATTGCCATCAGTAAAAGGATGGATCCAACCCACCATAAAATGGATAATACAACCTTTGATAACTGGGTGAATAAAATCCTTAGTATCTGTATTAAAAAAAACGATCAAATCTTTTATGAGTAAGTCCAATTCGCTATGCAAGGGTGGTTGATGTACAACATCACCTTTCATGACATTAGCAACAAAAATTTCATCATTCGTTCTAAAACAACCTTCTTCATTTGGATTTTCCAAGGTATTTCGGGAAATGAGTTGATGAATTTCTAATAATTTTTCAACTGATAAATCTTCATTTTTGATTTGAACAATATGTTGCATGGTGATGTAATTGTTCAAAATCATCTGTTCAGAATGAGTACGAGGCTTTTTCTCTTGTTGAATCATCTCCTTTGCTCTTTTACGAGTTGTACTTGCTCCTTCCATCTGACTACTACTGATAGATTCTTCGATGATAGAACTAATCATAAATTTAGCTTTATCGGTTTCGGCAATACCAATATTACTGGTTAAAGTACCTCCTATATGAAGGTCAAAAAGATGTAATGCTCGCTGTAAAAAATCAGTTGTAGGATAGGTGAATTTATATCCGCCAAACAAGATTCTTTTACTTGTTATGAATCTATGAAATTTCAACGCAGCCCAAACCTGTCCTTTATCTTCATAATGGGTTTTATATTTTACTTTGTCCCAATACAAATAATCATCTTGAATGATTTTCATTTCACCAGAAAACTGCATATCGACAGATAAGCTAATTATTGCTTCTCTATTTGTATTTACAACTGGTGGCTTTTCCATAAATCAAGATTTATAACAAAAATAGTAAATAATGCGAGATTATTGGATAATCTCGCATTATTTACTATTAAACAAACATTTGTTGAAACATAGCTCTTTGAAAGCCTACGTTTGTATTATTTGTCCTAACATCTAATTTCTTATTTCAAAACCTAAGCTCATGATTTCACCTAATCGAACACCAAAACCAATTCTGATATGGATATTATAGGTCTTATAAACAATAAGTTAGCTGAAAATAGAAAAGTAATAGATTTTTCTAGCCTTTCCCATTAAGTTGACCTTATGGTTATCGAACACAAAAACTGAATTTGTTCAAATATATAGACGATTGAAAAATACATCAAAATCCAAAAACCACCTTTAAATTAAATAAAGATGGCTTTTGAATTTATGTGATCCCGCAGAGATTTACACCTAGTGTAAAAATCAGCGTTTTGCAATATCTAGAGTGGCTTTAGTTATTCGACTCTCCGAATGACGCGCCTTTTTTTTTAATGTATTTTAGCTGCAAATGCTATATTTAAATACATTAGCATCCGATAAAAGCCAGAAATAACAATTGAAATTTTTCATTCAATTGACAATCAATAACTTGAAATCTTTATTTTTAGATTTTGAAAAATAAGGTATTAAAAAAGAGCTAACTGTTAGATTTCTGCCTTATCAATAATCCAGTCTTTCTCTGGGTTTTCGAGGAATTTCATTAAATGAATGTAATTAAATAGGTGTATTTTGATGGTATATGTTTTCAAAAACCTGGACATCCCTTTTATTATTTGCATCCGATAAGGTGCTTCTTTTTGGAATGTGATTTAGCTGAAAATGTGCTGTCTTGCCAGATAAACCAAGCATTGCCCCAGATATCTCACGTAACGAGGTACATTTGGAAAAAGAACAGAATAACATACTGATCAGGTGGTCTTTGGTTGTAAAACGCTTAACATACCGGTCCGAACTACATTTTTTAATGCCCCTTTTATGATCTTATCGTCAATTAATGAAATCAGCTGTCCGAAAACCGATTTACCAGAAAAATAGTTACTTTTACTCATCGTATTTTAGTTGTTGTAAACCAAATCTACGATTCTTTTAAAGTAGCCAATTTATTGGCTTCTTTTTTTCCGTACAACAATGATTCTAATAAATGATATTGTGATGAATAAGACAAAAAATAGAATACGAATTTTCAACTCATTTGAAGAGGCTAAAGAAACTGAAATTCAGGATATCATTAGGCAATCACCTATTGAACGTTTAAGACATACAGTTGAACTTATTTTACGCGTACATCAAGTAAGTAGAGAAGACTTAAAGAACAGAACTGCCACAGGTAAAATTAGAATAATCACAGCTGGATGAACCTGTTTATAGAAAAACATCAAGACTTATTAAAGGAGCTTTTATTAAGGAAAGTTGATTTTATTGTCATAGGTGGTTATTCTGTAATATATCATGGCTATGCAAGAAGTACTGGCGATGTGGATTTATGGTTAAGACCTGATAATGTAAATAAGTTGAAATTATTGGATGTTCTAAAAGAAATGTACTTTGATGAAGACGATATACAGCATATTGCTGAACTGGATTTCACAAAACATATCGTCTTTTCAATGTGGGATGAACCAGAAAAAGTTGATTTCTTAACCAGAATTAGCATGCTAGAGTTTGAGCCGGCAGATCAGAGAAAAATTATTGCAGATATTGATGGTATAAAAATTCCGTTTCTTCACCTTAATGATTTAGTATTGTCGAAATTTAACACCGGGAGATTGAAGGATAAAGGGGTCACATAAAATAATTGGGGATTAGGCAAAAAGTTTTTCCATTCTGAACAGGAAGAATTTAGTATCTACAACACCCCTTTGATTAGCTCT
>NZ_JBEONS010000056.1:0-10174 GCF_040544395.1 Pedobacter sp. CG_S7
ATCTGTTGGTAAAAATTGACCTGATAGTGAAAAATCCATCCTTGTTTTTTGAACAAATTTAACAACTAATCCCCAGAAAATTTACGTGACCCGAAGATACTCTAATGATTTGATAGCATTTTTAATTATAAAAAAATACTGGGAACAATGGGTTAACAGGGTATGTGTTGTAAAATTTTAGTTACATACATTTGGTGTTACTTGTTTTGATAAAGTTTCTTTTCATATTACATTAAATATTACTATAGCCAAATTTAACACCTCCATAATTTAAATAATATGCTTTATGGCGTAAAGTGTATTATTTATATAGGAACAATTTTATCTAAATATGTCAGCCTATAAATTATACACAGATAATGAATTAGTCCTTCTGCTGCGGAAGGGTGATCATGCTGCATTTACAGAAATTTATATACGCTATTCTGGTGCATTGTATAATAATGCTTATAAACTATTAAAGAATAGAAATGAAGTAAAGGATATTGTGCAAGAAATTTTTGCCTCACTTTGGAATAGACGTTCAGACTTCATAATAAATACCAATCTTGCTGGTTATCTATATATTGCTGCTCGTTATAAGGTGATTAAAATAATATCACATCAGCAAATTACATCTAAATATTTTAATTTGTTACAGACTTCGATTAACGAAGGATTTATGGTAACTGATCATTCAATCAGGGAAAAGCAACTTGCAGAAATAATTGAGAAGGAAATTAATGAGCTCCCTTCAAAAATGCGGCAGGTATTCAATTTAAGCAGAAAATCTTATTTAACTCACAAAGAGATAGCTAAAACACTTGATCTATCAGAGTGTACAGTGAAAAAACAAGTGAATAATGCATTGAAAATTCTAAGGATCAAATTAGAGATCTTTCATTACTTGTTTATCATATCATTTCCAATCTTCCTGTTATAATTACAAGTTTTTTTATTTTAATCTACGCCCTCGGTCTACTTCGAGGGACTATAGGATTAATAAGGGGAAAATACCCATCCTTGGTTATGAACGAAGAGAAAATTAAAGAGCTACTAAATAGATATCAATCGGGGCAATGTACTGAAGTGGAAAAAGCTTGGGTAGAATCTTGGTATAACAACCTTTTAAAAGATTCTAAAACTGTTTTAGCTGAAGATATTATTAAAAAAGACCTTAAAAGTGTTTATAAAAAATTACCCAATCCATATAAAGTAAAATTCGTAGAATATTTGCCACGAATTGCAGCTTCTATTCTATTCGTGATGTCTTTATCTGTAGGATTTTATTTATTTCAAAAGAGAAATTCAAATTCCGTAACACAAATTTCTCTCCAAATTAAGGAAAATGATGAGGCTATAAGCCTTAATAAGACATTTTTGACCTTAACAAATGGCGTTAAAATAGCTTTAGATAGTGCTCCAATTGGAGAAATAGCAGAACAAGGAGGAATAAAAATCACGAAAGTTAAAGAGGGGTTAATCGCATACACTAAGATTTCAAATAAAATAAATGATATAAAAACCGCTGAACTTAACATCGTAACAACAACTAAAGGTGGGCAATATCAAATTATACTATCCGATGGAACTAATATTTGGCTAAATACAGCCTCCTCTTTAAAGTTTCCTACTTCTTTTTCTCAAGGAAAACGGAATGTTGAATTAATAGGTGAGGGATATTTTGAAGTCGCAAAAAATAAAGCGATGCCATTTAAGGTTTTAACGGAACATCAGGAAGTAAAAGTCTTAGGTACTCATTTTAATATTAACAGCTATAATGATGAACCCACAACTAAAACGACTTTATTAGAAGGAAGTGTAAAAATTTTAGAACTCAATTCGCAAAGGACAAAATTGTTGGAACCAGGTGAACAATCTTCGGTAAAAGTTAATGGAAACATAAAAATTGCCCGAGTAAATACTGAGAATGCTATAGCCTGGAAAAGCGGGGTTTTCCAGTTTCAAAATTCTGATATCGAAAGTGTTATGCGTCAACTATCACGTTGGTATGATGTGGATGTAGAATTTGAAGGGGAATTGCCGGCTATCAAACTTTGGGGAGAAGTACATCGGAATGCAAGCATCATAAAAGCATTAGAATTTTTAAGCTATTTTGATTTGAAATATAAAATAGTAAATAAAGGAGAGACAAAAAAGATAATCATAACTACATACAATTAAACCAAATATTAAACAATGAAAAAAAGCGAAACTTCTTAATTAATAAAAGGTTTAACCGAAAGCATAACGTCCCTAATGACCATTAGGATTACGTTCAAACTTAAGTTAAATCTTCAGTATCCGGAAAATAGTTTCAATCTAACCAAATATTAACTTAAATTTTAATGAAATTAAACCGCAATTCAAAGGTCTTAACCACACCATTACCAAAATTTTTGAGGGGTCTAAATTTGATCTTACTACAGCTAATTATTGCAAATAAACGGGAAATCAGAATGCGCATTAATTTTACATTTTTCATTTTGCTACTTGGATTTGTTCAAGTGTCTGCAAACGTACATGCCCAAAGATTTACCTTAAATAAAAAGAGCATTGCATTAGAGGAGGTTTTCAAGTCTATTAAGGAGCAAACAGGTTATGTTTCAGTCTATAATAGCGAAAATCTTGCAAACAAGAGTGTTAGTCTTAATGTAAAAAACTCTACCATTGAAGCTACCATGGAGGAATGTTTAAAAAACACGCCTTATACTTTCAAAATTATAAATCGAAATATCTTAATTAAAAAAAAAGAAATTGAAGATTTAACTCCATCATTGACAAGTGCCAAGCAAGTTAAGAGCATAAAAGGTAAGGTTACTGATAAACAGAATCTTTCTATACCAGGCGTAAGTGTTAGGTTAAAGGGAACATCAACAGGGACTATCACTAATGTTGATGGCATATATACTATTTCTGTACCGGATGGTAACGGGGTATTAGTTTTCAGCATGATTGGTTATACTTCAAAAGAAATACCAATTGGAACTAACCAAACAATAAATGTAACATTAGTGGAAGAATCCTCTGCCCTTAATGAGGTAGTAGTTATAGGTTATGGTACGCAAAGAAAATCAAATATCACTACTGCAGTTTCATCTGTATCAGCCGAAAGCATTAAAGAAAGGCCGGCATTAAATTTCGGAGAAGCAATAGCAGGTCAAATGGCAGGGGTCCAAGTTCAACAAACTGGTGGAGCTCCTGGCGGTGAAGGTTTATCCATTAGGGTGAGAGGAGTAGGATCGATTACTCAATCTAATGATCCATTATATGTGGTAGATGGTTATCCAATGGAAGGTAATGCTTTCAGACTCCTTAATACCTCAGATATTGAAAGTATTCAAGTTTTAAAGGATGCATCCTCAACTGCGATCTATGGTTCCAGAGGCGCTAGCGGAGTAGTGATCGTCACCACAAAAAAAGGAAAAATAGGGCCTCCAACAATAAATGTTAGTTCTTTTGTTGGCTTTCAGGAACTTGGAAAAAAAATGGAGATGATGAATAGAAACCAGTATGTTGAATGGTTTATTGATGGCAGAAACCAGGCTTGGTTAGATGCGAAAATTTTATCAACAGATCCTAACCAATCTCCTCACACTACTGAAGATCCGAATTCGCGCCGGAACCTCTATTCTGGTGCAAGTACACAATATATGATACCTGATGGTACAGGAGGTTATAAATATAATTTTAGAGACCCGGCTTCCGTGGCACTAATGGAAGATAATGATTGGCAAGACCTTCTTTACAGGAAGGCATTAACGCAGCAAAATGAACTATCGGTTTCAGGAGGAACGGAAAACACACAATATACCTTCGCTGGTAGCTATGCTAAACAAGACGGTATTGTACAGGGTACAAATTATGATAGATTTAATTTTCGCTCTAATATCAACTCAAAAGTTACCGAAAGGATTAATCTAGGGATGAATTTAATGGCATTTTCTGCTAGAGGTAGAGAACAAGAAAATGGTAAATATTCTCCAGTCATGTTTGCTTTGCAATTACCGCCAATTTTTCCATTAAGAAATGAAGATGGAACCTATGGGTCAATGGTTAGAAATCCAGAGATACTTGCCGGTGATGTAGCTAATCCAATTGGTGTTGCAGAGCAAGTTTACAATAACCGAACCCGATATGGTTGGTTAGGTACAATCTTTGGAGAATGGGAAATTCTAAAGGACTTAAAATATAAAATTAATATAAATGGGGGTATCCAGGACAATGAGCAAAAAATATTTGAAGCTTCTTATATAGATTTTGATGCCTCTAAAGCACCGCGCCCTGCAAGAGGTGTAAATAACAGGTCATCAGACTATGACTGGGTAATTGAAAACACTTTAAACTATGCGCATACATTTTCAGAGAAGCATGTATTATCCGGTTTAATAGGGTATACCACCCAAAAGCATACCATGAAAAATATGTCGGGTGAAGCTCGTGGCTTTGCAAACGATGAAATAACAACCCTTAATGCCGGCACTATGTATGCCTTGTCAAGTGATGAATCGCAATATTCCATGATTTCTTATTTGGGGCGTATTAATTATGCTTATAACAACAAGTATCTATTAACGGCAACCTTTCGTGGTGATGGCTCTTCCCGTTTTGGTATGAATAAAAAGTGGGGAACATTCCCTTCCTTATCTGTTGGATGGAAGGTTTCTGAAGAAAAGTTCATGGATAACTTTGAACAAATAAGTGACCTTAAGATTCGTGCTGGTTTTGGTATTTCGGGTAACAATAGGATTGGTAATTATTCTGCAATAGGTCTTCTTGCATCAGGTTTCTATCCTACAGGTGAGGCTCTTCAAAATACCTCAAATCCTAACACAATGTCAAACAATGATCTTGGTTGGGAAAAAACACGCCAATACAATTTGGGATTTGAATTTGGACTTATAAATGACAGGGTCAGAATTGAAGGAGATTTTTATGATAGTCAATCTATAGATTTGTTGTTAAATGTTCCAGTACCGGTTATAACCGGTTATTCTTCCCAAATTCAGAATATAGGAAAGGTGCAAAATAGAGGAATGGAATTTCTTGTTACCACGAGAAATACTATTCATAATTTTAAATGGAGTACTAATTTTAATATTTCTTTTAATAGAAATAAGGTTTTAGAAGTAGGACCAGATCAACGCCCTATTTATGGTAGTGCTCCAAATGCAAATAATGCTTTTATAACTAAAATAGGCTCACCTATAGCAAGTTTCTATGGCTACAAATACGAAGGTGTCTTTCTCTCTCAGGATGATTTAAATAAATATCCGCATTTAAGTGCAGATAAAATAGGAGATGGAAGGTATGCGGATATAAATGGTGATGGGGTTCTAGATCAAAATGATAAAACAATTTTGGGTAATAATAATCCTGATTTCATTACCGGATTAACGAACAACTTTTCTTATAAAAATTTCTCCTTGGGGATTCAGCTGACGGCATCTTATGGAGCTGAGCTATTCAGTTTTTATAAAAGAATGGTTGGCATATATCATGGTGATCGAAATGGAATGATAGAGCAAGTTGATCGCTGGCGGTCGGTCGGTCAGCCTGGTGATGGCATTCACTTTAGAGCCACAAGAACTCCTTCTGGCTGGCAAAGGGATCCCTCCTCAGCTTGGATCCAGGACGCTTCCTATATAAGATTGAGGAATTTAAATTTCGCCTATGAATTCAATAAAAATTTTACTGAAAAGCTAAAAATAAAAGGATTACGGGTGTATGTAACTGGCAGCAACTTGTTAACGTTAACTAAATATTCTGGCTATGATCCAGAAACAAGTAGCGAAGGAAGTGGACTCACCAAAGGGGGCGATTATCTTGGATACCCAACTGCCAGGACATTTATTCTTGGAGCCAATTTGACATTTTAAACATTCATTAATGCTTATATTCTAAAATATATGAAAAAGATAAGTTTACTCTTCATTGCATTTTTCCTTTTTTTTGTATCCTGCAAAGATGCTTTTATAGATTTGGCGCCGCAATCAAATTTAAATGCAAATACC
This sequence comes from Pedobacter sp. CG_S7, assembly GCF_040544395.1. Lineage (NCBI taxonomy): Bacteria > Pseudomonadati > Bacteroidota > Sphingobacteriia > Sphingobacteriales > Sphingobacteriaceae > Pedobacter > Pedobacter sp. CG_S7. The sequence goes on from NZ_JBEONS010000056.1 coordinate 5,994, forward strand.
TTCTATAAAACACAACAGGATATGAATCAGGCAACGTTATCTGCCTATGGGAATCTTCGTTCCTTGTATAATTCCACGTATGTAAGACTTGGAGAAATACGCTCAGATAACACGACCTATTCATGGCTCTCTGGAAATCCAGCAAACGAAAAAGGAATAGATGAATTTTCCTCTCCGCTGCTACCTGAAAATAATTTTGTAACCGACCTTTGGGATGATAGTTACAAAACAATACTAAGGTGTAATATTGTAATTGGCCGTAGTGATGGTGCCACCTTTAGTAACGAAAAATTAAGAAGTCAATATAAAGCCGAAGCTCATTTTATTAGGGCGTTAGTTTATTTTTGGCTAAACAGGGCTTTCGGGGGTTATACTTTAGACAATAAGCTATTGGGCGTAATTAAAGCCGATAAAGAGCTGACTCAAACAGAAGCATATGCATTAGGACGTGCACCTCTGCAAGAAATTTATGATTTGCTTGTGGAAGATTTAAAATATGCCGAAGCTAATCTTCCTGAATCTTACGGAGGTATTGATAAAGGCAGAGTCACTAAAGCTGGAGCTACTGCTTTACTGGGTAAGGTTTATATGACAATGGCTGGTTATCCACTTAATAAGGGGAATGAATATTACAATTTGGCTAGTGAAAAACTTCTTTCAGTAATAAACAATTCTATGTATTCTTTAGTTCCTAGCTATAAAAACCTTTTTGATGTTTCGAAAAAAAACAGCACTGAATCACTTTTTGAGGTTCAGTATATGAAGGGCGCTCCAAATGGAGCAACAGGAAGTCCATGGAATAATAGCTTTGCTCCAAGATTTTCAGATAAAGAGGTTGTTTTAATTGGTGATAAGGGAGGTGAAAATTCTCCTACGCAGTATATGTCTGCTGCATACGAGATCGGGGATCCAAGAAAGTTTGTTTCCATGCGTGACGGTTGGATAAATGCTAAAACAGGCGCTTTTCAGACCGAAAAATATGTACGTAAATATTATGATATTTCAACAAGTGGATCAGATAATGGTAATAATTGGATAGAATTACGCCTGGCGGATGTGTATCTACTTTATTCAGAAGCTTTAGTACGAGCTGGTGGCAACAAGGGAACAGCATTGATTTATTTAAACAAAATACGTGAACGTGCTAAAAATACACCTGGAGATCCTAATGTGCAGCCTGCACCCAATTTACTTAGGAATTACCTTTTATCAGATTTTAATAGTGATCAGGCGCTGTTATTGGCGATAGAAAATGAAAGACGCGTAGAGCTTGCATTTGAAAATCACCGTTGGTTTGATCTGGTGCGTACTGGAAGAGCAAAAGAGGTGATGCTGGCCGAACAAAAATTTGATGGGTATAATGATTTTACGTGGAGCGATAATGCGCTGGCCTATCCAATACCTATGACGGTTATGCAATCTAATCCTCAAAAAATTATTCAAAACAAAGGGTATACACAAATGTAATTTGTTGGCGAATTGTTATTTATTAATTATAACTAATCATAATGATCATGATTTTAAAAAGAGTTCTTTTTTTCTTTGTCGCATTCTTTTCCATAGGGATTCTAAATGCGCAAGATAAAAGCAATTTCCTTACAAAGAAGGAAGCAGAACAGGGTTGGAAACTTCTATTTAATGGTAAAGACCTTGAAGGGTGGTCGTCTGTTGCTAAAAATACCCCACCGGCAACAAGTTGGGCTGTTCAAAATGGTATTTTAACTGCTAAAAGAAACGGAAATGAAGGTGGAGGCGATATCATTACGCTAGCTGAGTATGAAAATTTTGATCTTAAACTGGATTTTATGCTTTCTAAAGGAGGCAATAGTGGGGTAAAATATTTTTTTACGCATTACGATAAAGGCGGATGGCTAGGTTTAGAATATCAGATATTGGATGATGTTAATCACCCAGATGGAAAAAATGGCCGGGATGGCAACCGGCTTCAAGGTACTCTTTATGACATGCTGTCTTTAGATAAAAAGCAGGAAAATAAGGTTGGTGAGTGGAACCATGCTAGAATTGTAGCAAAAGGAACTCAGGTGACACATTATTTAAACGGCAAAAAGATTCTTTCTTTTGATCGGAACAGCGACAGTTACAAAGAAGCCTGGAAACGAAGCAAATATAAAGATTCAGAACCACAATTTGGCCAAGTGAAAAGTGGTCATATCCTGTTTCAGGATCATGGTGATGAGGTTTCATTCAAAAACGTTAAAATTAAAGTTTTATAATATTTCACTAATCAAAAATCAAGTTATGAGCAATAATTCAAGAAGAGATTTTATTAAAAAAATAGGTATAGGAACTGCAGCAATATCAATAGGAAATAACATGTTTGGTGGAACAGCTTCAGGGTTTACAGCAAAAAGTTATCGAAATATTATTGGTGCGAATGAAAGAATAAACATCGCTGCCATTGGGGTAAATAGTCGGGGTAACAGCATGTGTGGCACCATTGCCCGTCAAAAAAATGTGCAAATAGTTAGTGTGTGTGATGTAGATAAAAGAGCCATTCCTAAAGCCTTAAAAACTATAATAGAAGCTGGCCAGCTGAATACTCCAAAATCTGAAAATGATCTTCGAAAGGTTTTAGAAGATAAATCAATTGATGCTATCTATACTGCAACTCCCGATCATTGGCATGCTCCTCTTACAATTATGGCATGCCAGGCAGGTAAACATGTTTACGTAGAAAAACCATTAAGTCACAATCCAAGAGAAGGTGAAATGGCTGTTGCTGCTGCCAGAAAATATAACCGGGTAGTACAAATGGGTGCTCAGCGTCGTTCTGCACCAACCCTTACCAAAGGGATTCAACTATTACATGAAGGAATTATTGGCCGTGTATATATGGCCAAAACCTGGTATACCAATACCCGGAAGGAGACCTTTTTAAAACCTGGAAATGTACCCGATTGGCTAGATTATGATTTATGGCAAGGCCCCGCTCCCCGGGTTGATTATAAGGAAGGTTTAATCCATTACAATTGGCATTGGTTCTGGCATTGGGGAACTGGCGAAGCCTTAAATAATGGAACGCACGAAGTTGATGTTGCCCGTTGGGGTCTTGGTGTAGATTTCCCTATGCGTGTTAGTTCCTTAGGTGGAAGATATCAATTTAATGATGATTGGGAAACTCCAGATACCCAGGTTGTCTCTATAGATTACCCTGGTCGCGTATCTTTAGTTTGGGAAAATAGAAGCTGTAATGGAAGAAAGATTGAAGGGCAGGAACGTGGTATTATCTTTTATGGAGAAAATGGCAGTTTAGATACAGGTGATGATGCCTATAAAATCTACGACCTACAGGGTAAACTGATTCAAGATGTAAAACCTGCTTCAGCGGGAGAAGCATTGGCAGGAAGAAATACAGCAAGTCCAAGCTTAGGACTGGATAGCCTACACATGATGGATTTTTTAGATGCAATAAGAAATAATCGGCGCCCCAATTGTGATGTTGAATTAGGTTATAAAAGTACCGTTGCGATGCAATTGGGAAACATATCATGGAGAGTTGGCCGGGATTTGAAAATTGATCCCAAAAATGGACATATCATAGGTGATCAGGATGCACAAAAACTATGGGGCCGATCTTATGAAAAAGGTTGGGAACCTAAAATATAAAACAACGTATTTTTCAAAAAGTAGCTTCATCAATTTTTTCAATTTAAATCATTTTAATTATGAGTGTTTATAGGTTTTGCTTTAATGTCGTTTTCTTACAAATTATATTCGTTTTTGGAGTAATAGCCCAAGTACCAAACACGCTAACTAAAAAAGAACAAAGTACTGGATGGAGTTTGCTTTTTGATGGAAAGACTTTCAATGGTTGGAAAAAATTAGCTAATGATGGTTGGGAAATTAATAAAGGAGAGCTAAATGCAATTGGAGCTACCAATGGTAAACAAATGGATTTACTAACGGTAGGTCAATTTGATGATTTTGAATTGTGTTTTGAATTTAAAATTTCAAAAGAAAGTAACAGTGGCGTTAAGTATTTAGTGACAAATGATTATCCTGATCAGAAAGGTGTTTTTTTAGGGCTTGAATATCAAATTATTGATGATGAAAATTTTATATATCAAGACCGTTGCAAAAGCAACAAGTCAGAATTATATTAACTTTTTGGATTTTTTGTTTTTTTAGTTTTGGGTTTTTTTGACCAAAAGTGTCGAATT
>NZ_JBEONS010000057.1:0-9751 GCF_040544395.1 Pedobacter sp. CG_S7
GCCATTTTATTTGAATTTTGAAACTGCCCCTAAACTAACAACGATTACAAGGGCTGAAAACAGTCAAATCTTTTAAAGTACCTGAGTAGTTACTATATTTTTAATATTTTAGTTATCTATTATAGAGTGGGGTAGCCATTATTTTAAGTTCACCAATACTATTAGCAGCAGTTTTAGCTTTTATAAGGATACGGCTAAGGCCTGGGTTAGCAGAATTCTGAATACTTATAGGTTTTGAAACATCCTGTATCTCCATTGTCAGCTTTTTTAACAGGTATGGTTCAATCCTAATTTCCAGAAATTTCCCTTCTTGCTCTAATAATAGTCCAAAATCCTTTTTAAGCACCTTTGCTTTGGTGAGCCATTGAAATGTCGCTTCTACTGGATTCTCATTTGTGGCCCATTCATCAAAGATGGTAACTGAACGGTCTGTGTTTATTAATATGGAACGCTGAACTTGTTTTACTTCCTTTAAGTAAAGTATACTTAAATCTGCTTTGATCCCGAAGGCCCCCTTTAAACCGGTCAGTTCTACAATCTCAACTTTACCTTCAACCTGCTGAAGTTTATTATTAAAGCGAATAATATTATGTCCATCAGAGCCAACCCTGAATGTACTCCAGCGATTACTATTTTGCGAATAATCCCATAAATCCAGTTTTGCAGCTCTCATTTTACCATAGCTTTCAGTACCAGGATCTATCGCCCAACGTACTCCGTCGGCTTCGAGAATAAAACTGCCAGCATCCATATGCCCATGAGAATTATTAGGTGTTCCACCTTTTATGGCGACAAAAGTAGCTTTAGGATCTCCCCATGAAGAGCGCATAACAGCCATTGGCAGATGCCCTCTGACAGTCCAATTTAAAGGGTTAGGGTTATTAGTCCCTACGGTTTTTAAAGATGGTTTCCACCATATAATTTCGAGGGGTATGTGACGGCTTGCTACAACATTTTTCCCGGAAGTTATATTTTTCCCTGTGCTTATCTTTTCATATAATCGATTTATATCTGATAGTTCTTCTTTTATCAGGTCATAGCGATTAAGCTCTCTTGCAAACCAAAACATAACAGGTTCATTCAGATTTTCAATGTGATAATCTGAGTAATTGAAGTCTTCACCTGTAGGGCCGACCATTTGATTATTATAGTCCGCTGTTTTTAAAAAGCCAGGTATTTTCTCTAATTCAAAACTGGTTCCAAATATAGAACGTAAAGCTTCTACTGCAATCACGTAAAAGCTGGTTCCATATGACCAATAACTGGGTCCTTCTGGATATGCTCCATCATCACGATAAGCATTGCCTGCGTATGGCAGGTTATGAATTGCCCGCTCTGTAATTTTTTTTGAAAGAATAGGCTCTAATTCTGCAACGGCTAAAGCACCTGCCATTACTCCTCCATGGCATACCGGATTCCAGTTAAAGTTACCATTAACCCAGCTACCTTCACCTTCTTTAGTATTAAGCGATGGAATAATTGCATTGTTTATAATTGCTCTGCAAATCTTTTCTTTTTCGGTTGCTAAGAGATCATTATATAACCAATCAAAACCGACACCAGCAGCTAGAGCGGCTTCGCCTACATCAAGAAAATGCCCCGTACCCCAATTTTTCAGCTCACATAATTGAAGTAAATCCTTACGGGCTTTTTCTAAGTATCGCTTGTCTTTAAAAATGCGATAACTAAGTGCCAATGTTAATATTCTGTCCTGAGCAGCGCGATGTTCCCATATTACTTACACCATCAGGGTAAGTAATATCTGTATTTTTTAACTTTTTCTCAGCATCGGCCTTAAGAAGGTACATCAACTTCTGTGAAACCTCATCTTTTTGTTGGCTAATAGATTTTATATAGTGATCATTTGCAAATAATCTGGGATGTGAAGGCAGCTTATCCCAATCTATTTGGTGTTTAATTTCATTTTTATAACCTTCCCCAATAATTTGCGCAGTAACAGGATTAAAAAAAACAGCAAAGAACACTATCAGTATGGTATTTTTAGACATTTTCATAGCAAGCCCATTTACTTTAATTGTAATATAACTGCATTTCCATTTGCATGGGTAAAAAGAGTTGGAGGTCCATTATAGGCACCTCCAAACTCTTCAAGGGATGTAGACAGATGATTATCTGGCTGTCTCAATGAAATATTGACCATTGATTATGACATAAACAACTTAGCGTTGTTTTGGAGCTAGTTTCTGTGAACCCAACCTAAGTTTACTTTATACTGCATGCTTATGTTGTTCGTGTCGCTCAATACCCAGGATTTTGTATCAATACGGCATCAATATTGGCTTCAATTTCTTTCTGAGGGATAGGGAACAACTCGAACTTAGGGTTATAGGAAGGTCCCGTTAAGGCGTTATATTTTACAACCCTTTCCCCATACTTTCCAACACGGCGTAGGGTAACATGGCGTTGTTCTTCCAAATTCAACTCTCTTGCCCGCTCGTCAAGAATATAATCTAAGGTAACTTCAGCTAAAGATACAGGTGCGGCATTTGCTCTTAATCTAACTACATCAATATCCTCTTTAGCTTTGTCAGGCTGACTATTTGCCAGATAAGCCTCAGCTCTCAATAAATGAGTTTCGGCTAAACGCAAGTAATATTGATCATGATAGGTAGAGCCAGAATTTCCAGACAATAATAATGGATTAGAAGGATCAATTAATCCTACAGGGTGATCTCCTGGTGTTGTTGCTTTAATAAACCAAGGATAAAATCTCCATGAATTATAATTTCCAGGTTTGTTTAATGTTACACTTTTACCGAAAAAAGCAGAAGCAGGATTATCATAATATGCATCCTTTATAAAGTTGTTATCATTACAGCGCATATCTCCAATATAATTTGCTGGCCACATATCTTTTGAAGCAAATTGTGTTGGCTGTAAAAATGAAACGCCTTGTCCACCCACATTAGCATCACTTCGTCTTCCTAAAAACCCAGGTTTACCTGCCGGGTCTGTCATGCTCCATACCGCCGGAACATGCATACGCTCCAAGACATTATATTGCCTGCTGTTTGTTAAGAGACCCCCACCTTGAACATCTTCCTGGAATTGGCAAACCCACAAAGCTTCTTTATTACCATTGCTTCTGTTTTGATTCCCTCTTTGAAATAAATCCCAAAAAACGTCTTTACTAGTCTCACCAATTCTCTTTCCAAAACGAGCTGTCATTAAGCCTACATTTGGAGCTGTTATTACTTTACTGGCTTCAGCAATTGCATCACCTGGCCGCCCTAAAGAAATATAAGTTTCCGCTAAATAATGGCTTGCGACAATATTGGAAACCCTTCCATCCTGAACCTGCGAAATAGGCGCTAAATTATCTGCAGCATCTTTAAAATCAGCCGCCATTTGATTTAATATTTCCACTTTAGTGGAACGCACAAAATCTGCTTTTGGACCGGTAACTACCTCTAAAATTAAAGGTACACCCCCGTATAAATAAACTAAGTCGCGATAAGCTTTGGCTCTGAAAAATTTTGCTTCAGAACTTAATCTTAATTTATCAGCTTCTGGTAATGTAGAACTTGCCGAATTGCTGATAATAAGGTTTGCATCTGCAATAATTTTGTAGTTTTTATTCCAATACCATTCCGATATATTAGTTGATGCCCCTAAGGAATTGGATAAAATAGAGATTTTATCCTGGCTTCCATCATTTCCTCTTGCGTTTAAAAACACATCTGTACCGAAAAGAAGAGAATAAGAAACATCCTGGCCAGAATAATATATTTCACGCTCTTTAACATAAAGATCTGTTAAAGCAGCTTCAAATCCGGAAATTGAAGAAAACGCATTCTCGGGATTATAAAAATCTAAAGGAACTTCATTTAAAAAATCCTTTTTACATGAAGATACTGTTGTTGCTAATAAAAATACTACTACAACTTTACTAAATATTGATTTCATATTAATATGTTTAATAAGGTTAAAATGTCAAGTCAAGGCCAAAGCTAATGCTTTTCAATACCGGCAGGCCAGATGATGTAATTCCGAGGCCGTCTCCCGTTTCCGGATCCCAGCCATTCCATTTAGTAAGGGTATATAAATTTTTACCACTCACATATATTTTTAAATTACTAAATCCTGTTTTACTTAATAATTTTTCACTTAAGTTATACGCAAGAGATATATCTTGAAGCCTCACAAAACTTTTGTCTTTATAGGGGGAATATTGAACATTTCCCGTCAATGTTGCAGGCATTGCATATTCTGCATTAGGATTGCGAGGGCTCCAATAATCAATATCATTAAAACGATTATGCACAACAACAGTACTGGTAGTGCTATATGAACGCAAGTTATCTGGCACGAGCCAGGGATCATTTCTTCCTAATCCTCCTTGAACAGAATTGATAAAGAATTTTAGAGAGAAATTTTTATACTTTAATGAATTTGTAATACCAAATTGATAATCAGGTTCAGCTTTACCAATGATTGTACGGTCAGCTTCACTAATTGAGCCATCTCCATTTAAATCTTTAAGTTTATAACCTCCAACAGAAAAACCGGTTGGAACATCGTCTCCTAATTGATAAATACCATCTTCTACATAGGTGTAAATTGAGCCGATTGATTTTCCAATAAACAAACTATTTGCTATTAAATCATCTTCATTGCCGTCTTCATTAAGATCTTTTCCAAATAATGAGGTTATTTTATTCGTGTTCTTAGTGAAATTAAATCCAAGGTCCCAGGTGAAACTTTTGGATTGAATTGCCTTAAAATTCAAATAAAGATCAATCCCTTTATTATGAATACCCCCAATGTTAGTTTGGATCCCGGGAAAACCCGTGACTTGGGAAAGTGACTGAAACCATAACAAGTCTTTTGTTTTGGAATTATAATAATCTACACTTCCAGAAATTTTATTTTCATACAAAGCAAAATCTAAACCCATATTTACTCCTTTTGTTAGTTCCCATCTTAAATTACGATTTGACAGCGTAGAAGGGTATATGCCATTAACAGTGGTTGCTGCATCACCAAAAATATATTGAGAAGAGGATCCTGGAAATTGGCTAACATCAGATTGAAACATTGCTAATGAGCTGTATCTGCCAGTTGTATTGCCATTTAGCCCGTAACTTCCCCGTAATTTTAATAGGTTTATTTTATCAAAATTTTCTAAATAAGGCTCTCTGGAAATTACCCATCCTAAACCAACTGATGGGAAAAGTCCGAATTTATTGTTTTCGGAAAAACCAGAAAAACCATCTCTACGAATACTTGCATTAAACAAATACTTCCCATTATAGTCGTAATTAAACCTGGCTGTTTGAGAAATATACCTTTCTTGCCACGCATCTGAAGACACAAATGGCTTTAGCCCTTGTTCTAAACTATTGTAAGAAAGCGCTAAATTACTGAATTGTGTAGCTGAAGCGGTAGTGCCTTCATATCTTATCGTATTAAATCCTGCAACCAAAGTGGCTTTTAGACCATGTTGTTCTTCTTTGCCAAAACGTCTGTCATAAGTTAAGATATTATCCAAAGAAGTATCATAAGTGCTGTTATTTATTTTAGAAGCATTTCCACCATTATAAATGCTTGAGGTTCCAAATAAATTCCAGCGATAATCATTACTATAGTTTATACGATAATTCAATCCTTTAATGCCAGGAACATTAATAGAGGCATACACAATAGAAGAAATATTATTCTGCTTATTTAAATCATCCTGTTGAGACTGTAAAAACGGATTAATTAATGACGTTCCGCTTGGGTTTAAGATATAATTACCAGTATCATCCATATGGGTTATTAATGGAGACATAAGCGCTAAATTTATTAAGCTTGGGCTATTTCCAGAACGATCAGAAAACGCACCAAAAGTATTGGTACCAATTGATAACCAATCTGTTATTTTTGAATCAATATTGATTCTTGCTGATTTACGAGCATAGTTGTCATTAATTATCCAACCTGCCTGATCTGTGTAACCACCAGAGAGAAAATATGTGGTATTTTCCGAACCTCCTCTGATATTCAACTGGTAATTAGCTGTGTAAATATTAGAATTTGTACCTGCTTTATACCAGTCAAAATCAGTACCTGCAGCGATTCCATTCACCACAATAGCAGGAAAAGAACCGCCACTATTAGCTAAATAATCATAGGTGGGATTTGGTGTAGTGTAATCAGGAGCCAGAAATCCGATTTTATAATTTGCATCTCTTGAAGATTCAATAAATTCGGCTCTATTTAAAGTCCTTCGATCCTTTATTGGATCTTGGAAAGCATAATAAGTGGAGAAGTTCACCTCTGTTTTTTGACTGGTTTTACCTTTTTTTGAAGTTACCAATATAACGCCATTAGCTGCTTGCGCTCCATAAATAGCTTTACTACTTGGATCTTTCAAGACGTCGATTGAGGCAATGTCATTTGGGTTTATATCATTCAAACTACCCCTATATACCGCTCCATCCAAAACAATTAGTACCCCCGTGTTTCCACTAAGCGTATTTACACCTCGAATTTGTACTTTAGGGTCCTGGCCTGTTGAACTGGTTTGACCAATTGTAATACCCGGCAAAGAACCTTGTAAGGATTGTAATATATTTGTATTTGGCGATTCGCTAAATTGTTTAAGATCTGCAGAAACAACAGCACCTGTTAAATCAATTCTCTTTTGTGTGCCATAACCTATAACTACAACATCTTCTAAATTATTGGTACTGGTTTCTAATGTAACTTTTATTGATCTCTGCGTACCAATTACTACCTCTTTAGCAACAAAACCCAAACTATTAATTACTAGAACAGAACTTGCGATTTTTACCCTGATGCTAAAATAGCCATCCCCATTTGCGCTTGTTTTATTAGTTGTACCCTTTTCCGTAATTAAGGTACCAGGTATAGTTAAACCCGTATCATCATACACATGACCGGTAATAACTATTTCCTGAGCTTGAATATTTAATCCGCTATTATTCAAACTACTATTAACGCGTTCATGCGTTAAATTTCCTTCATTCATACGAATTGTCTTCTCTAAAAAATCCAGGTTATTTATCTCTTTTGAAAAAAGAGGTGATACAGAAAACACGAATAAAAATAAACATGTGATTCTTTTTACACTCTTTACAAAAAAGACTGAAGAAAACGTTTGATTGTTAAAATTCATAAATTTGTCTTGTTTTAATCAATTATTAACTTTTTAAATGCAGCTACTGCTTCTGGCCAAAATATTTTCACCTCAGTTTTTAATTACAATCATGTTGGCAGAATAGATAATTTCATAGAGGGTCTATAGTCACACTTTCAGCGAAGAATGTTGTAATTGGTTTAAATTATATTTGGTTAATAACAAAAGTATTTTTAATTCTAATACCCTTCTTGAATTGTATTTACAAAGGATTGAACTTTATTTGCTGCTATACAAAATCACTGCTTTTAAAAAAAAATCAAATGCTCAACGAGACAAGGGGTAACCAGGATTATCAATTAATAGGATCCTTCACGACCTTTGATGGTGAGTTAATAACTTGTGATACTTACATTGTAATTTCATTGATGCCAAGCTAAAAGCAGGTACAATTAACCTGCTGGTGGAAGTAGGTTTGACACCATCAAAATATGAATCATCTATTGCCTCGTCGTTAAACACTATAGAACATGAATTTGGAAGTTGGAGCAGCAAATGCCTTTTAAATGTTGATAAAGAGAAAAAAATCGAAATATTGAATTATATTGCATTATTCTAACCAAATTACTAATCCAGAGGCATAAACAATATGGAACCTAAATTTTTGCAAAAAAATACCCGGTCTGCTGAGCATTCATTTTACTGCAAGTATGCTGAGGTTGCCCATACTTACGATCAGTTTCATTACCATAAGGAGTACGAGTTATTATATATCATTCAAAACCAGGGAACTCGTTTTATAGGTGATTGCATTGAATCATTCACCCATAATGATCTGGTATTAGTAGGCCCGGGTTTGCCTCATTATTGGCAAAGCGATAAGGAATACTATCAAAACGACCCATTCTTAAAGGCAAAAGTTATTGTTATCCATTTTGAACAGGATTTTGTAGGTAAAGAGTTTTTTGATATACCTGAAATGAATATGGTTAAGACTATGCTATCCAAAGCAAACAGGGGTATTCACTTTCCAATTGAACATGCCACTGATCTGGAAAATGATATTATAGATATTGTTCAGAAAAGAAAATGGTTGCAAGTAGTGGACCTTTTAGCTATTCTCTGCCAAATGGCAGAGCGCCCCTATTCCCTTTTAGCATCCGAAGGGTTCTCGGATTCCTATCATGGATCAAACAATGAAGAGAGGATAACCGGTATTTTTAATTTTTTAATACAGAACCACCACCGAAACATAACATTGAAAGAAATAGCCGATTATGCCAATATGAATTCGTCCGCTTTTTGCCGATATTTTAAAAAGGTAACTTCTAAGACATTCTCAGATAGCCTAAATGATATTAGAGTTGGTATTGCCTGCAAGAAATTAATTAATACCGAATTGAGTATTGCAGAGATTGGTTATGCCTGTGGCTATCAAAGTATCTCTTATTTTAACAGACAATTTAAAAATGTTAAAAAGATTAGTCCTTCAGAATATAAAATGAAATACTTGATGAATAAACATTGAAAATAAAATATTTGAGATCATCTAATGTACTTCAAATTCTGCTTTAAGTTTTATGTCTGCTGATGAACTGCCAATCACTACTTCAAACATACCTCGCTCTACTTCAAACTTATTATTGAGGCCCTAAAAGCCCAGTTTATCTTCATTCAGATTGAAAGTAACGCTTTTAGTTTCTCCAGGATTTATCATAGTTTTAGCAAAAGTCTTTCAATTCTTTTACAGCCTTGATACAAAATTAACCCTTTCGTTGATGTATAACTAAGGCAAACCGCTTTTTGACACCATCGCATATGGTTTCTTTTTTATCAGGATACCAGAATAACCGCCTTAAACCATGTCCTGTGCATGTTGACCAATCACTGCATTTTTTTTACATTTTTCGGAATGCAAAGGCAGAATATTCTTGATCTTTCAATAACACTATTTTTATAGATAGTCGAGCCTTAAAAAGCCCAATTTAGTTTAAAGGTTTTATTGTTTATGGTTTTCGAGTTAGTTATTACTCCAAGCAAACCTTTGCCCATTGATATTAGGTCATAATACCAGTTAAAAAAGATGGCCAAAAGAGCTGTTTTGTATTTGTTATACATCCTTTTGAAGTTGAAGGCGGCAGCTGCAAGCATAATATTGATGTTATCACCAAAGATGCCTTTGTAGAAATTGCGGCCTAAGCGGTAATCCGACTTTAGATGACCAATTACTGGTTCTATGGCCGCCCTTCGCCTAAAGCCTTTACGCAGTTTTATTTGTTTGTACTTGCTTAACTTTTTGTTGTTGAATGGTTTAGGTATCGCTATTTCTGTTTCACCTATTCAGGACTTACCCTGGTAGCCCCGGTCTACAGTAGCGCTTTTTGCCCGTTTTCCTGTAAGTTGTTCATGCTGATCAAGCGCAGGTTCTAGTGTATGTCCGTCGTATTCATTTCTAAAACCCATTGCCCCTACGATTACCCCTGTAGTTTGGGTGCAAATGATAGATGCTTTGTTGCCAAATTCATACTTCTTATGTTCTTTGCCTTTTGAAATACATTGTACATCGGGTTCGTGAAGCGCGTAAACCTTGTTGTTATCTGCTCTTTTTTGAGCCAGAACCCTTTTAAATAAAACGATTTCTTCTGC
>NZ_JBEONS010000058.1:0-9490 GCF_040544395.1 Pedobacter sp. CG_S7
TGATTAAGGTATGGTATCCGTCCTGCATGAAGTAAGAAATCTAAGCATCAAAGCTAGAAATATAAGACCTGATCCACAACTTTTTGACTTGATCCCTTTTTGACTTGATCCCTTTTTGACTTGATCCCAGATGGATTGAAAAGGATTATTATAGACTGTTAAAAAACAGAAAACCCTCTAAATCATTACATTTAGAGGGTTTTGCACTCATTTGGACCGTGTCTCAGTCGGGATGGCAGGATTCGAACCTACGACCTCCTGCTCCCAAAGCAGGCGCGATACCGGGCTACGCTACACCCCGAACTTAATCAACGATTGCGTTTATAAAATAAACTATCTCGTTGTTGGGATTGCAAATCTACAAAAATATTTAAACTATGCAAATTTATTTTATTTATTATTTCTTAACTGCATCTAAAAGCAGTTTTTTTGAACTGAACCTAAAGTATGAACCTAAACTCTATGTCTTTCATAAATCCTAATTGTAGAAAGAAAAACTTTTTAAACCTTTAAATCAGATAATCTAAAGCTTTAATAACTCCCTGATGGAATGTATTTACCTCATTACCAAATTCATGGTCAGCGAATCTATATGTGTAGTTACAGGCTGCAATTCTTGAAATATGAATCCTTTTTACTGCTGTTATCCAATGATCTTTTTAAACTTTCTGCCAAGGAACCTGAAATTACTGATAGATCTTTCAATTGATTTAACATTAACAAATTGATTACACATGACTTTTTTTCTTAAACTATTTCATAATCAAATTGTTCTTGTTAACTGTATAAAGAACATACAAAATCTGATGAACTTTATTCAGTTTTATATTATTTAAATCATTGCTATGATTTCTTCACTAAATAACAAAAAAGAATATCTTTTAGTATTGACAGATTTTAAAAAAAATTCTCAATGTGCTGCTAATTTTGCACTTAATTTAGCTTTCAGGCTTAAATGTAATATTCTCTTGTTTAATTCCTGGTTTAATCCTGTTACAAATTTTGAAAATTTCCCTAATAGGAGTTTAAATATTTTAGCTCAAAAAAGTAAAGAGGAATTAGGAAAGGAATTGAAACGCCTGGAAGCGGTAATGGAGGGCGCTACTACCACTACTGGATTTAAACCAAAATTAATTTGTTTACAAGGAGAGGGTGCTCTTTGCGACAATATTTTACATATTCTCAGCTTAAACGACGTCATTATGGTTATTCTGGGTGGACGTAAAAAAAACAATGATGATTTGCTTTTTGGACTGGAAATCAATTCTATCCTAACACATGTTCCGATTCCCGCTGTTGTTGTTCCAGAATTTGAAGATTTTTAACCTCCTCTATACTTAATTTTGTGTTATTACTACCTATTTAGACCTTTTTCCCTTTCCCGAAATTTTAATGTGTTAAAAAATTAAAGGAAGTGATTTCTGTCATTAATTACAGTCTTAATTTTGAATAACTTTACTTTAAGTCTTTCATAATGAAAAAGCTAATGACTTTGTTTTTACTCAACGTATATAAAGATTTGTATAACCTCGACAAGGAGTTAGAAAATGCACTTTATACTATTCAAAAGCAGAAATGAAAACAATTCTTGTTCCAACAGATTTTTCAGATATGGCAGAAAATGCCGCCCATTATGCAATGAAACTCGCTAGGGATATTAATGCAAACTTATTGTTATGCCATGCTTTTACCGTTCCTATAATACAAC
Organism: Pedobacter sp. CG_S7; assembly: GCF_040544395.1. Taxonomy (NCBI): domain Bacteria; kingdom Pseudomonadati; phylum Bacteroidota; class Sphingobacteriia; order Sphingobacteriales; family Sphingobacteriaceae; genus Pedobacter; species Pedobacter sp. CG_S7. The sequence goes on from NZ_JBEONS010000058.1 coordinate 1,709, forward strand.
CTATTGCAGCCCAAGTAATTTTGCCGTTAATAGACTATAGTTTTATGAAAAAAGAGGCTAACGAGCAGTTACAGCGATTGGCAACAAAGTTGAGACAAGTAGCTATAGGTTCTTCAGACCCTGATTCCTATGATCCTGAAATTAGCTATATCAGCGAATCAGGAACAGTTATAGCTGTGTTAGAGGATTTGGTGGCTGAAAAATCCGTTTGTCTGGTGGTGATGGATATGAATAACAATAGTCATGAAATGATCAATAAGGCCAACTTCCCAATGCTGTTTATCCCGCATGAATTTCAGTTCAATGAAATAAAGAAAATTGCTTTTGCCACAGATTTGAGCGAAAGTAATGTTAATGTGATCAATTCCTTATCGGGCTTGGCCAGTTATTACTATGCAGAGATACTTTTGGCGCATATTTTTGATGATAAAATCGATCATCAGGAACATCAGAAAAGATTAAGTGCTTTTTTGAATGACATTGCCTGTAAAATCAATTACCCCAAAATTTATTACAGACAAATAAACCGTGAAAATATTGATGCTGGGTTAGATTGGCTAATGGTTCATGGCTTGGTGGATATGCTCGCTATGGTACATCACCACGATAGTTTTATGGAGAAAATTTTCACCACCAGTCATACTCAAAATATAGCCAGACACATTGAAATTCCTCTTCTAGTATTTCCTTCAAATCAGCTAGCCATTTTTTAATTCTCAAGCTTGTTTTAAATCATTAATTCAGCTAACTACCATCAATAACTACTTGTCTTTAATGACACAAAGTTTTGTCGGTCTTAGCTCATTAAAAATAACTTATGGAAACGCTAACAAAATTATCTGCATGTTCGCTGGAGTATTATATCAATGCCTGAAGATGGAAAGCTGATCTTGAGTTTTTTAAAGTTGAAATAGTATTTTTTGATTGGTTAATAATAACACATTTTTTAAATTTTATTAGCGTAGCTCAAAAAGTACAATTGCAGAAATTGCAGTGTAAATTAGCTATGATAATGAAGAAAAAACTACCATCACTCACCCCATCGTAATCTGTTGCTGTTAAGTGATATCTAATAGGTAATTATCATTTGGTCTATATATTAATGGCAAGTAAGCGGTTTGTTAATTTTATTAAAATTCAGATGACAATAATCAACTAATTAGTTATTGTACTTGTGACAAAATACACGACTAATAATGATGGATATCATTTCCATTGTTCATTAAGATAATGATATTTAATTAAATATAAATTCAATCGTATGAAAAATATATTAGTACCTACTGATTTTTCTTCCTGTGCAACTAAAGCCATTGATTTTGCCATTCAAATTGCGAAAATTGCACCTGCTGAAATTACTTTGTTTCATGTCATTGAATATATGGGTAGCGTTTATGATGATTATACAGGAATTAATATTGACTTGTTCCAGACCCTCGTCGATGAATCAACCAAAAGCTTGGAACAATTAAAAAAGGATATTGAAGAGCAGCATGGTATTCTAGTAACAACCGTAATCTCTAAGAGCCCCGTAACGGAAGGTATTCTTGGTGCAATGCAGGATAGTAATACAGATCTTATTGTAATCGGTACACTTGGGGCCAGTGGTTTGCAAGGTAAATTGTGGGGCTCAATAGCTGCTGAAATAATTGGTAAGAGTCCTGTTCCCGTAATTGTTATTCCACATGAATATAATTGGCAAAAGCCATTGAAAATTCTCTTCACTACAAATCATTTTGAAGAAGATCAAGATTTACTTTATCCACTGTTTGAATTTGCAGCTCTTTTTTCTGCAGAAGTGCATGTTGTAGTTTTTACAAATGAAGTTGCTGATGATAACCTTATTATAATGGAACGGGCAAGAAAAATATTTCCTTATGAAAAAAACCTAAGAGAAAAGTTCAATAGCCCTTTACTTACCGTTTCACAAATTTTTGGTAATAAATTGGAGGATAGGCTAGAACAGTATATGGATGAAAAAGATTTCGATATGCTGGTTATTCCGGAAATTATTTAATCATCAAAACCATGACAGCAATTGTTACCCTAACTTTTAACCCTGCAATTGATAAAAGTACCTCAGTACCTTTATTAATTCCTGAAAAAAAATTGAACTGCACAGCACCGCATTATGAACCAGGGGGTGGCGGTGTAAATGTTGCCAGGGCACTGAAAAAACTAGGTGCCCAAGCTACCGCAATTTATTTGGCAGGTGGCATTACTGGAAAAATGTATACACAGTTACTTTTTAAGGAGGCTGTAAATACAATTGTTGTGCCAACCAAAGGTAGTACAAGAGAGAATTTTATTGTTGAAGAAATACAGACGAACAAACAATATAGGTTTGGATTGCCTGGCGCTCAAATTAATGAACAGGAATGGCAGCGTTGCTTATCTGAACTGGAACAGCTTACAGAAATCAGTTATATTGTGGTAAGCGGAAGTCTCCCACCGGGAATTCCTGAAACAATATTTTCAAAGATTACTGCTATTGCCCAACAGAAAAAGGCAAAGCTTGTGGTGGATACCTCTGGAGAGGCCTTAAAACACGCCGTTAACGCTGGGGTTTATTTAATAAAACCCAGTTTGGGAGAATTAGCTATGCTGGCAGGAATGGAAAATGTAACTAATGATCAGGTTGTTGAAATTTCTAGAAAAGTTATTGAAAAGGGTACTTGCGAAGTTATTGTGGTCTCCATGGGGGCAGCTGGTGCAATGCTGGTTACCAAAGAACTCGCCATAAAAGTTAATGCACCTGAGGTGAAAATAAGAAGTACGGTGGGGGCGGGCGACAGTATGGTTGCAGGAATGGTATTGAGCTTATTAAAAAATTACAGCCTTGAGGCGGCTCTTCAATATGGGGTAGCCTGTGGCACGGCAGCTACTGTTAATCCAGGTACTGGGTTATGTGATAAAGAATTTGTGGAAGAAATTTACCAAATAATTTTAAATGAAGCTACAAAAGAATGAAATTGTAAGCTGCAGGGAGATCATTTCAAACTATGGCTTAACATCAATCACTTCAAATGATTAAAGTCATTATTATTATGATTTACTTTTCTTAAATTTAAGCTAGCAAACTTCATTCCTTTAAAAAACATTTTATAAAGATGAAAACGATTTTAGTAACAACAGACTTCTCTGTTCCTTCTGAAAATGCTGCCCATTATGCCTTGGGTATGGCAAAAAGGATAGGCGCTGATCTCCTTTTATGCAATGCGATCAAAATCCAAATGGAAGCACCTATACCTTTTCAGGGAACAATGCCTCTTCATGATACTTTAACGCAAAAAAATGAAGTGGATGAGCAGCTTAATTTCTTGGCTGAAAGCCTCCGTGCTGATGTCGATAATGTTAAGGGTGCTTATCTGCCTTTAATTGAATCTTTTTCTCAAATAGGTACTTTGCAAGAAGTTGTGAAAGAAATTGAAATTAATATACAGCTTTCCCTGATCGTAATGGGGGTTTATAGTGCCCCTTCAATTGTGAAAATTTTCATGGGAAGTAAGAGTCAAAAAATCCTGGATACTACTGCAACGCCTATTATTTTAGTTCCTTTCTCCTTATTCTCTCCAGAAATTAAAAGAATCGCTTTTGCTACTGATTTAAGTCATGGGGATATTCTTCGAATTCAATATTTAGTAGAGATTGCCCAACTTTATAATGCAGAACTATTGATTGTAAACTTTGAAGATGAAAAAGCTGGTAGTGAAGAACTGAAACAAAAAACGGAACAGTTCATCAATGTGGTAACTAAAAATAACAGTTATCCAAATATCAGCTTCCAGGATGTCAAAAGTTCTGACTTAGATAGCGGGCTAGACTGGCTCAGTAAATATGGTTCTGTTGACTTAATGGCGATGGTGCATTACAGAAGTAAAATGCTGGAACGTATTTTTGATCCCAGTCACACCCGTAATCTTGCCTCGCATATCAATATTCCATTGTTGGTTTTTCCTGGAATCGTTGTTCCTCCCCGGTGAGCCAAAATTATTTTATGCTTAAAGATTACTTTCTAATCGAGGCTTAATATTAATAGATCCTAGGTTAAGGGGTTGATTGTGAGTTATATTTGTAGTGTTAAGAACAATAATCAAAAACGATTTGTTATATTTAGCACATGCGATTTAGCAAGTGTATCTCTTAAACCATGAGGGCTAATGGTAAAAAAAACAAGAATTTTAATTATTGAAGATAATAACGATATAAGGGATAGTATTACTGAAATTCTGGAGCTCGGTAATTATGAAGTATTGAAAGGCGTCAATGGCAAACATGGCGTTGAACTTGCAATAAATTTTTTACCGGATTTAATCCTTTGTGACATCATGATGCCTGGTATAGATGGATATTGCGTTTTTCATCTTCTAAGCAATAATATCGACACTTCTACCATTCCTTTTATTTTTCTGACCGCAAAAATAGATAGAAAAGACATGCGGAAAGGCATGGAAATGGGCGCTGATGATTACGTTACCAAACCTTTTGATGATGCTGAACTGCTAAATGCTATTGAATGCAGGTTAAAGAAAAAGCAACATCAACAGCAACTTTATAGCCAGTCGCTCGGTAAAATAAATTCCCTGTTTAGTAGCCATACGGGTTTGGAAGAGCTAAAACAATTGACTAACGAACGTAAAATTAAGCATATCAGGAAAAAGCAGGTTGTTTATTATAAAGAAGATACCGTAAAAGGTATTTATTTTGTTGTTTCCGGTAAAGTGAAAACAATGAAAATTGCCGATGATGGAAGAGAATTGTTAACCGGAATTTATGGCCCCTCAGAATATTTTGGTGTTGCATCTATGCTTGCAGGTGAAGATTATTTCGAAACTGCCGAAGCCATGGAAGATACTGCATTATGCTTAATGCCTAAGGAAATATTGGAACAACTGCTCCAAAAATATCCGGATGTATCAGCAGAGTTTATAAAAATACTGGCTAATAACGTTTTAGTTAAGGAAGAACAATTGTTACAGCTTGCTTATCACTCTGTACGGAAGCGTATGGCAGAATTGTTGGTTAATTTAAATACAAAGGGTAAACAAGGTGAAAAAATTGCCATAGATGTTACCCGTGACACCCTAGCTTCAATGGCAGGTATGGCCACAGAAACAGTAAGCAGAATTCTTAGCGACTTTAAAAAAGAAGGCTTGATTACAAAAAATGAAGGTAAAATTGTAATAATTGATAATTATAAACTCGAGAATATAAAAAACTGACTTAACTGATTTCCTTAAAGTCGATTTTGAGAAGGTTCAGCCCTAGAATGATCAATAAAATGCCACCAAAGCATTGAGAAGTTAATTGTTTTTTAAACTCCCAAATCTTAGTAATTATTACCTACCTGAACAACTAAATTTATTTTAAAATTTTTATTAATTTTTCCTCTAATTCTGTCCCTCTCAAATCTCGCACAATAATAACCCCATTAGGATCTAGCAAGTAGTTAGCAGGTATAAACCTAATTCCATAAGCTGATTGTGCTAAGTTGTCAAAATCACTTAGTTGGGGCCATATATTTATTTCATCTTTTGCAATGGCCTTTAGCCAATCATTTTTAAAAGATTTTTTATCTATTGTAATGCCAATGATCTGAAAACCTGCATTTTTATATTTATTGTAAGCCTTTATCAGCCATGGGTTTTCTTCCCTGCAGGGCACACACCAACTCGCCCAGAAATCTACCAACAAATATTTGCCTTTAAAATCACTGACTTTAAAAACTTTACCTACAGTATCTAGAAGGGAAATATCCTCAAATACCTTCCCAACTGCCATTTGCTGGCCCAATGTCAGCTTACTTAAAAGTATTTGTCCTGAATGTAACTCTTTTAATCTGGGACTCAATCTATTAAGTAGTTTGGCTATCTCTGCAGGTTGCGACTTAGTCCTTTGATTTACAAAAGGTCTTTCTGCATATTTACACAGAGCGTATAAACCTAACGGTGAATTTGAATAAGCAAGTACAACCCGTTTATAGATCTTATTATCAATTAAATTGTTTATTGAATCCCTTATAAAATAGATCCTTCTTTCAACGTCTTCCAACTTTTTGCCATCAAAATTCACATGTTTCACTAAACTATCTGAACGGTAAAGGTGATTTTTGACTTCTTTTTCCAGTTTACTGATGCTACTTGCAAAACCTAATGTATGGGAAGTCACTAAAGTTGGTTCTAAATTATCACCTATAACTAACTGATATAATGAAGGAAGAACCCAAAAGGATGTAGAGGTCAATTTTCTATCAGGCCAAAAAAAAACTATTTCTAAAAACTCAGGTTCAGGAAGCAGTGTTTCATAATTCAATGTTCTATCGGTTATTCTAATAGTATCAGTTGTTGTTTTATAACCTCCAAGACTCTTTTTTTTGATTACAACTTTAAGCGGCAATACTTTAATGTTGCCTAAATCGGCGATGATAGTTAATTTTCCTGATATTTGCTCTTGACCAAATGAAAAAAAAAACGTTTGTCAGGACGATCGTTAATATCGTTTTTAACATGTCTATTTATTAGATTTTTTGTTAATTTCTTTTATTAATTTTAAGCCTTCCTTACTTTTTCTTAATCTTTCAGAAAGTAATATGAATAATTCTGAAGGTAAACCATAATTACTCTCATATTTTTCTTTATTTGATGGATCAAAAATTGAGTTATTATCCTTTACCGCAATTAAACTTACTGGTGAATCGGGATATTTCTTTATAAATTCTAACAATTTTCTATTTTTATCCCTCACAGCTTGATTATTCTCATCTAATTGTTTAGTCAGCGTACCGCCAGATACAATTTTCGACGTTATCATTTGATCACGTTGTTCTATATCAAGTTTTATATTCTCAAGTATTATTCTCCTAAGGTGGTTTTCTCTACCTGTTACCCAAACAAGCTGTTTAAATTTAAATGCAAGTTCCTCCTTTGAAATGTTACCGCGTTCATCAACAAATACACAAGCGTTCTGGTATTGTTTCCCCTCCAAATCGAAGGTGTCATTAAACTGAAACTTTCCATTTACGATTGGAGTTACCATGAATATTTTAGGGCTGGAAATAGTTACTTGCTGTGACAGCGTGGATATAAAAGCAAATTTGGCATTCTTTGTGTCTTTTACTGATCCTTGTAAATTGAATTTCACAGACTGAGCCGACAAACTAAAAGAAATAAGTAAAATAGTTAGTGTAATTAAACCTTTCATTAGAAATTAAATATTAGATAAGTAAATTTTAACATTGTTCAGGACAATAGTCCCAGGTATCAACTGTAATACAGCAATTATAGCAAGTTTCAATATTGTTCCTCCAGTCATCACATATTTCAGAACTACCACTACCACCTAGTACTTTTTTTAATTCGCTTCTTGTCAACACTTCACCTTTCTTAAGGATATAAACTTTTTAGGCTAAATTTTAAATAGCCCTTCCACGCCGGGCTACCTCAAGGCGACTTCTCCAGTCTATGACACAATCACTAATCGCTAATAAGCTAGGATATTCAGGCTGATAAACGAGACTATTTTTATTAGTATAAGAACTTACTCGAACATTCAATTTTATGATGAGTTATGTCAGCACAATGAAGGGATTTTTTTTTGAATATTGGAAAAAAAATCATAAATAAAATCGATTAGTGATGGGAATATTTGGTCTATCTTTAAATGAAGGTATGTTTAAATATTTACTAAAATTAAGACCGTTGCAAAAGCAACAAGTCAGAATTATATTAACTTTTTGGATTTTTTGTTTTTTTAGTTTTGGGTTTTTTTGACCAAAAGTGTCGA
>NZ_JBEONS010000059.1:0-9097 GCF_040544395.1 Pedobacter sp. CG_S7
GACATGCTGGAGATAATTGAAGATCGACATGCAAAAAAAGCAACCATAATTGCAAGCCAGTTACCTGTAGAAAAATGGTGGGACATTTTTGGAGACTCAACATTGGCCGATGCGTTTTTAGACCGCATGGTGCACACTTCATACAGAATTGAACTAAAAGGAGAAAGTCTAAGAAAAAAAAGGTAAAATTGTCATGCCGTCAGCTATGATAGGCCAAATCCTCGAGGGGGGGTCAGTATGATGCATTACTGGGGTCAGCATTACCAGAATATCCAAACGGCATTCAGAAGTTTCAAATTAGTTTTTTCTTTATCTTTGATTGTACCGTGATAATTCTTTCTTTCCATACATATTTGTTTGTTTTAGAGTTGAAGTTTATGTTTCACATATTCTAAAGCTTCTAGTGTTTTGTCTAGATGTTCTTTAGTATGGGTAGCCATTAAACTCATCCGTATCCTAGCATCTTTTCTTGAAACAGCAGGATATAAAATAGGATTTGTAAATATACCTGCTTTTAAAAGCATTTTACCTGCTTCACTGGTTAGATAGGGGTCACCAATTTTAATTGGAATAATGGCTGAGACTGTTGTTCCAATATTGAAGTTTAAATTTAAAAGTTCTTTTTTAAAATATGAGATGTTTTCTATCAACCTAGATCGCCAGTGAGGTTCCTCATCAATAAGCTCTATTGCCTTAATTATACCAGCTGAGGCAGGGGTAGAGGTAGCTGAAAATATTTGTTGTTTCGATTGGAACTTAATGAAATTAATTATCTCAGCACTTGATATTACATATCCTCCAATATTACCAAAAGTTTTACTAAACGTACCTGAAATAATATCTATTTCATTAAGAAGTTCAAATTCCTCAATCGCACCTCGTCCCGTTTTTCCTAGAACACCAATTCCATGTGCATCATCCACCATAATAAATGCACCATATTGTTTAGAAATCTCTAATATTCGATCAAGTGGAGCCATATCGCCATCTTGCGAATAAACACCATCAACGATAACCAACTTAGTTCTGTAACTATTTTTAACTGTTTTAAGAATATGCTCTAAAGAGTCAAGGTTGTTATGAGAAAAAGACTTCACATTAGTCTCTTTTAAACCTTCATACACACTTGTATGAACAGCTCTATCAACAATAGCAATGTCTTCTTTTTTAAGCAAAGAAAGTAATGTAGCACTATTTGCAGTATACCCAGTAGTGAAAATTACAGAACAATTTTTATCTCGCCCAAAAAAACCGGCGATTTTTCGTTCGATTTCTTCATGATAATTGAAATGTCCTCCTATTAATGGCGACGCGCCTGAACCAGTTCCATATTGTGAAATTCCTTGTAGAGCCGCTTGTTTAACTTTAGGATGCTGACTAAAATTTAAATAATCATTAGAAACAAAGCTTATATAATTTTCAGGTTTACCATGACTAAATGGTGTTACAATTTCCATTTCTGGTCCGCTAGCAGATGTTGCTATAAGACGATAATTCATATGGCCATTTTGAATCATGAAATCAGTGAATTCACCGAATTTTTTGGCTCTTTCAAAAGCGTCCAATTCTTTAATGTTTTCGAAATCCTTAAAAGTTGCAGTATTAAAATCTATACCCATATCAATTATAAATTAGTTAAAGTCAAGGTATAAAAATATTTTTTGAAATATCACCGTTTGGTGAATAATAATAATTTAGATTTGATTTTAACCGTAAAGAAAGATTCAATTTCAAACGAAAGATATTTGTTGGCCAACAATAAAGTCTCCTGACTTTGTAAACCAGGATAAGGAAATGCCCCACCTGAATAATTGAGGCTTTATGTTTAAATTATAATGCCATGAATGATGAAATAATCAATGCTGAAAAAGTAAACGGAATCATTGTACATTTTGTAGAGTTAAAGGATGATAAATATCATCTTAACATTCCCGCAGAAAAAGCTACTGAGTTAGGCATTTCTGAAGAAGATTTGGAAAGGGTTAAAGCAGACCTTAAAATTACAAATGATATAATTACCGAGGCAAAAAAAGATCCAAATGGTGAACTTTCATTGTTTGATCCAAAGGCGGTAACATTAGCCGGTCCTTCAGGTCCTTCTGGCAGTCTTTCAAGTAATGGCCAAGAGCAGGTTGGGACAACATTCTTTGCTCCAAGTAATACAAGTTTTGTAAGATTCAATTGTAGAACTGCAGCTACCCCATTGCCAGTATATCAATGTCAAACTAGAGCTTTAGGAGTATGGATAACTAAAACCGCTACAGGATCATTATTTACAACTACTGTAATAGATGTTAATATTGACGCTTCTAATTACAATGTTAACGTTACCTTTAAAACTTCCGATTCAAATGGAGGTTCTTGTGATTGGGTAGCTATGTCATAGTAATTTTAGCATTTATATATATAAATTATGAAATATCTCTTTTTATTCATTGTAATAACAGTCTTATCTTGCCAAGAAAACAAAACTCCTTCGGTTAACAAGAAGAAGAATATTACATATTTGGATTCTAAAGGAAAAGCGTATAAATACTTTGCTGAAATTCCTGATAGCCTTCGTACGCCCGAGCAACAGAAATTCGCTAAGGCGTATACTGATGTGCTATTGAATTACGTGGTTGTAGAAAACAATCATATGGTTCTCAAGATTAGCAAAGAGGAATTTTTATCAAAGGGACTCTCCGAAACTGATTTTCAGGTCTTCAAAGAGAACATTCGCACCAATAATGCCTGGATTGACTCGCTTGGCATAAAAGACGTTGATAAGATGCTCGAAAAAACGCGGTTAGAACTAAAGTCATCCATTAAATAACAAGAGAATTCTAAATTTATAATCGCTATTAAATTAACAGGGAGTCGTTAAAAACCACCCTGTTAATTTTCAATAAGCTTTGGCTGTAATAATTCAAAGGACATAAATTAAGGCCGTTTGTAAGTTGTTATCTATAACGATAACTCCAATAAAAGATGGATTAAAGTTGCCACTATTGGTTTTATCAACCTTAAGTTGATAAATTCTTTGGGTTTATCTAATCCTATAATCCAAAAATTAATTAATCTAACCATATTAATCTTGTTATGAAAAGAAGTATCTACCTTATCGCTTTTATTTTATTTTTGTTCTCCTGTAAAAAGGATGCAACCCTCCAAGAAAACGCCACATTAGCTGATCTAGCAGTGTCAGCCAAAAGCATGTTAACAACACTTCGTCAGCCTGGCGATACGATTATTCAGCTCGACTCTACAAAGTTTCCTAAAAAGCCAAAGAATTTAAAAAGTTTAGCATCAGGAGACATTTATACCGATTTGTATGAATTAAACGGTATTAACTTTTTTATTCAATCAAAAGATGCATTTCAAGGCAATAATACGTTACAATCGCAGGGAAAAGGACAAGAGGTTTTACTAGCTCCTTATTCTTCTACGAACGCAAACCAACTTTTTCGTTTAAGGTTTCTTCCAGCTTCAACAGGTATTCCCTATTTGATTTATTCCGCCGCTCAAGATGCCCCAATTGGTGCTGGCTCTTATGCAAGTGATCCAAACAGATATGTTCTTTATACACAAGCTGCAAGTAGCACTAGTTTATTTGGCTTTTCCTGGGATTTCTCCAGGAACACCACCAATGATTCATTTTATTTTATTAATCAAGACATCATTGGTTCGGGCGGTGGCAGTCCATGGGATATATTCAATTATTATCTGAATGCTACTAATGGAGCTATCGGTTTTGCAAGATCAAATAATGCGATTACTCAACAATTTAATATTGTTCCAAATGATACTTTCACGTTAGAAAGCATTGAGTATATAAATGATCCTACCGCAGTATTGACCCAAATTCCTGATTTTACCACTAACTGGACATATACCAATGGATCTTCTATACAGCAAAGTATGAGCACTAGTTTTGGCGAAAGAGCAAAAAGAACATCAAGTTTCACAAACCAAACATCGATTTCAACGAAACTCTCCACCACAGTAGAAGTCAAAGTTCCGTTTTTCGCCAACGGCAAAATCAATACTGAACTTAGCGGTTCCTTGCAAAATACTTACGGTAAAACTGAAGAAAAAGAAGATACTCGCACTTATGATGTTCCACTATTAGTTCCTGCACATTCCCGGATTACAGCTACTGCTACCGTAACAAGATATAATATGAACGTCAACTACATTGCCACTTTAAGAGGACAAAACACAAGCAAACTTATCAAAGTTAGAGGCGTATGGAGCGGTGTGGATTGTACCGATATTATCATAAATACACAACAAGTAGATTTGAGAACAAACGTCGTTACCAAAGGTGCTTCTATTAAGGTAAGTAATCGCTAAGTTAGCGTTATTAGCGAAGCCCATTGTTAACAATCAATCATATAATACTATGAATAAAATTACATTTCTTGTTCTGTTAATACTTTCATCTATATCATTTGGTTGCTCTGTTCAACGACAAAGTAAATTTACATCTAGCCACATAAAACCAGGTATGCCATAAGAAGCAGTTATTGCTTCTTATGGCAAACCATATAAGGAAAGTTCATCTACTGATGACAATCAGACCTTGCGTGAAAGTCTGCATTACAAAGAGCACCTATTCCTTGGGCGATGGTATGAGATAAATAGCATTCTACATTTTGAAAATTCTGTGTTTAAATCACTTGAACAAGGTAAGGAAGAGTTATTGAATAAAGATATGGAAGTAATAGTTAGATAAAACGCACAGTGCTGTACTAGTTAATCTATTGCAGCACTGCAATTTCACTATATACAGAGGCAGCCTTAGGCTAACGCAATCTGTTTTATATAACTTCTTTTTATGTATACAGTTTTAGGTAAACACCTGGCCTAATTTGTCCGCTCCGGAAAGATGCCTGGTTGCTGTTTGTATACAAATTCACTTGAAAAAAATACTGCAGCTTGAATTTGCGCGCAGATCCTGCGTCTAATCTGTATACATAATCATTGTTGAGTTCAAACGGTAATTAGAAAAATGACCTTTAAAACAAGGCCATTTGTAAATCTTTATATTTATATGTTGTTACTGCTGTAATGGTGGCAGCAATAATAGAGGGATTATAGTTTCCTCTATCAGTATTACCAACTTTGAGTTGCATAATCTCTTTAAGCTCATTCAATGCGGTGTTAAGAGCCGTTTCACGGTCAGGATATGGTTTATCATAAACAGTTAGTGGGCTTGCACTACCGCAGGTTCCGAAGCTGTAATCAAGGGTATAAATCCAAAGGTTATTTTTACCTCTTCCAAGTCGTATTTCGCTATTTGCTAAAACGATGTTTTCCGGGTCTAATAATTTAGCTCGGTTTATCCAACCGTTTTGATCAAAGGATATTTCGGTAAAACCAAAATTTAAACCCTTACGGTAAGCATATAGATTATTAGTGATTTGTCGTAAATCTTTACCAAAGGCTGCATACCATGCAAGGCGGTCAATATCCTTTTCCCGGACTGTTTGTAAAACTTCATCCAGTAGCTCTCTTTCAAACTTAACCAGGTTATATTTCTCAATATATTCTTTGATAGTTATTTCGGTTAGTTGCTCTAATTTCATCGTTTCCATAACATTACAGATTAGTTTTTTAATGCCAGGTCTTTAAGGTATCTGCTGGTCTGTCAAGGGCGGCTCCTTAGCCGTTATAATACCCTTGACAGAGCTAAAGCAGGTGCCGTACCTTTGCATTCTAAAAAACTAGAATGAACTGAAAACACTAGGGTAAGAAAAACCTAAGTATTAAAGATTTTGGGCTTTAATCCGTTTCAGGAAATTAAATGTGGGTATATGTATAATGTTGACTTGCTTATTTTAGAATTTCTACAAATTCATAAATAGAGTCTTTAAGACGCATTCATAAAACATTATAATCCCAAAGGAATTTCTACATAAAAAGTGCTTCCTTTTCGTGGTTCGCTTTCGAACCACACTCTGCCCTTATGGACTTCTGTAAGTGTTTTAACAATCCACATCCCCAGGCCAATGGATTCTTCGTCTTTTACTCCCGTTCTTCCTGATTTAGTATATTTTTTAAATAGGGCTGGTTGGAGGGATTTGGGAATACCAATTCCATCATCGTTAACTGTAAGGAGAAAGGTTTCTTCTAGTTGTTCAACATGTACTTTGATGAGCCCGTTATCATGAGTAAACTTAATCGCATTTGAAACAAGATTATTTACAATCTGCAAAAATTTCATACTATCTATTTCAGCAAAAATTTGGTCATGAGAATGCGTGTAGCTGATGTGTTTTTGAATGTTATCTTGAGACTCAAGATAAATGTCCATCACCTGGTGAATTTCCCAAACCACATCGAAACGCTCTAGCCCTGCTTCTACTTCTGCTGTATCTAGAATTTCCCTGGTCAATAAGTTTTGGATAAGGATTATGCTGCTTTTTGAAATATCTTCAATCATTTGGGTCAATTTCTGAACCTCCTTATTTTCAGGCAATTTTTTGCGCAAAATTGAAGAAAGCATCTGTACAGTTCCAATAGGACCTCGTAAATCATGAGCAAGAACTTCAAGGTTAGAATCCTTCCATCCATTTACCTTCTGCATATTAATGACAGTTGACTTCCTTGCTGTATCGTCTTCTGCTGTCCCGGTTAGATAAGCTATTTTCTTTGCTTCTATAATTGGGTAGACTTTTAACCTTATCCATCTTTCTGTTTTATCAGGGCGACATATTCTGAAATCAAGAAAACTTTTAGTCTTTTTCTCTAAAAGTAAATTAAAAGCATGTTTAATATTTACTCTATCATCTTCATGAATTAGTTTAAAAAGGAGCTTGGGATTTTTGAAAAGTTCTGTACTTTCTCTTTTTGTAACGGTTTGGAAAGCCTCATTTACATATTCAAAACGATTTTGATTTATGTCGAAAATGAAGCAAACTTCGTCAGCCAGATCATTCATCTTGCCTAGTATTTGGTCTTTTTTATGACTTTCCATTATATAAATTTAAAAAAAAATTAATGAAAGCCAATCAGTGCATGTTTTACGATGCTTAATCTAATTCCTCTGTTCCTGAATGGTTATTAACTTGAAATATCGGTAAAACAGTAATTTACCAATACCTAGAGTATCTAAAATCTCATTATGCGCGTAATAAGTTTTTAGATTGATTATTAGACATTTAAACGGGAAAATAAAAATCAAGGTGTAAAGTTAGCGTTAGTAGCCTGGGTGGAAATTAAGAAATAATTTGTCCGCAGGACGGAAGCGAAGCGTACTCAGTAAGGGTACGACCGAAGGAAACGCCATAATAATATAAGTACTAACGTTCTTGTTGGACTTCGATATATTTAACGTACCGATACAATGTAGATTTCCCAACTTTTAAAAACTCAGAAATTTCCTGCATAGACATATTGTTTTGATTCAGAAGCTTGTGTGCTCTTTGTGCTTTCTTTATATTTTCTGCTGAAAGACCAGGTTTTCTTCCCGACTTTATACCTCTTATTTTGGCAGCCTGTAATCCGGCCTTGGTACGTTCTACAATCATTTCTCTTTCAAACTCGGCCAAAGCTGCAAATATGTTAAAAGTAAAACGGCCTGTTGATGTGGAGGTGTCGATTTGATTATGGAGACTAATAAAGTCTACCCCTTTGTTTTTGAAAGTATCGACAATTTCAATCAGGTCTTTTATTGATCTGCCTATCCTGTCTAATTTCCATACCACGACCTGATCACCATTGCGAAGATCGGCCAGTAAGTTTTGAAGTTCAGGCCGTTCCTTATTTTTACCCGATAATTTTTCCCTGTAAATTTTTTCGCAACCGGCTTTTTCAAGCTCATTAAGTTGCATATCTAGATTTTGGTCAGTTGTACTTACCCTGGCATAGCCTATTTTCATAAGGGTTATATGGTAAATTTTCTTTTTATACTTTCGTCCGGTTGTTCTTTGGCTTGATAGTCCTTGTTGGCGGTAATGATCTGATGGCCATGTTCATCTAACCTATCATTTCTATGAGCGTACAAAGCAAATTTTTGCGGGTATTGTAGGTCACTGGCATTATAACTTTGAAGGACGCTTTTATGAAAACTCATAATCTGTTGGTTCTCGCCTCCTACGCCGGTATAAATAAAGTCGCTCCGGTCAAAATACAGAAAATAGGTGGCAAGGTTTTTAAAGCTCTCATTAAAATTAAGTTTCACATTACCGCCAGATATAGTAATTCCGCTTTGTTGCATTCCTCTTACTGCTACCCTATTAATCGACTGTTGAGGACTATCTAAAAATAAAGCAACTAATGAGGTATCATATCCGGCATTTCTTGCCTGATCAACCATGTTTTTGAATGACTCATCATTAAAAACTGTTTCAAGCACAATGCTCTTTCCCTGTTCGATAGCCTGGTTAAAAATCTGTCTGGTTCGGCTCTTGTAAACATCAGTCATGATTATTTGAAAATCGGAAAGTTCACTAAGCCTGGTACGGATGAAGGTTGACTTACCTGCAGCATTACAGCCAGCAACAAATATGAGTTCTGGACTGCTCATTAAATATCAAGCTCTTTAACGACATGGTCGTTAATCTTTACGGGTATGTCGTTCTCATCAGTGATCACATCAATAGTAACCAAGTAGCGTTCGCCAGTGGGCAATTCTTTTCGCCAGTATTGCCCATCCTCCTTAAATTGAGCATAAAAAGGATTGCCCAATTCAAACGCACGTTGTCGGCCCAACTCATGCATATTAGTCATATTTCTTAAAAGACGATCAACTGTTGTTTGTGCTTCCATATAAATAAGTCATATTCTCTCTAAGTCATTCAAATATACGAAAAACGAGAATCATTTATGGCCTTAATTTAAGAGAATAGTTAAGCTTATTTTTCGGCTTATATAAGCTGATTTTTACACAATGGGAAAAAGAATTAGATAGTCCCGGTATACGTTCGTTTTTTAAGACAAGATTTGTAACGGTCACAACAAATTCATGAATTTGTTGTGACCGTTACAAATAGGATAGTATAAAGTATTTAATATAATATAATACTCCCCAATATTAGGTCGATAATTTAAGGTCTAAAAAAAACCGTAAATTTATTGACAGATGAAAAAAGTTAGCAGAAAGAAGTTCAGT
>NZ_JBEONS010000060.1:0-8754 GCF_040544395.1 Pedobacter sp. CG_S7
TCAAAGGGGTCTCTGGTAACCAAAAGGCTAAAAGCCGGCTGGGACGATCAATTTCTCCTTAAAATTTTAAATCAAATTTAAATGCGTTGACCCTGTCAGCTCCTCCCGTTTTTGAAGGTCAATTTGTAAGACCACTGATTGCTCTAGCGCGATGATGTTACGGCTAGCGGGTTCTAGCCGCAGAAAGCTAGAGAGATCCGATATCCACCAGTCTTCTGGGGCAAAATGTAGTGTATGCTCATTTCCATTATCATCGATATGGAAGGAACGAAAAAAGCCCTTGCATACGTAAGTTTCATAGCGGCAGATCTCTCCTTGTGCTAAGAGATACTGTCTAGGGAGCAATTTTCGTACACTAAAGGCCGAACAGATATAGTTTTTCTCACTGTCGTCGAGACTTATTCGACGTTCGAAATGTTGCAAAATGGTTTTAAAGTAGTCTACGGGCTTGTGTATATTCATGATCCCTTTTTATTACAAAAATACAAAATTGACTTTGGCAAACAGAACCTAAGCAAACAATTGATTTCATGCAGAAAAGAATATGATACGTATCCTTATTGGAGAATCCTGCGAACGGTACTAATGATTTCAATAACAGATCAAAAGTTGTTCATTTTACGGATCAGTTCAGTCTTGGTGGTTACCTCGGCCTTGCTGAAGATATTCTGTACATGCTTATTGACGGTGCGTTCAGAGATAAAGAGTTTCTCTGCAATCTCTCGATATTTTAATCGTTGACAGATCAGGACGACCACATCTTCTTCCCTTGTGGTCAGTCTAAATTTTTTACTGTTCATCGCTATAAAAGAAGCATTAATTGGCATCAATTCAAGTTCCAGATATAATTCATTTTCCTTTCTTGTTTTTCTGACAGACTTCCATATAAACATCCCTGTAATGATCAAAAAACCCAGATTAGCAAAAAGAACTTCCACCAATTGACTGAAATCAAAATAAGCGATCAGGGTCATTAGTGCCCATGGAGCCACTGCACAATAAACAGCAATCTTCTCTATGTAGAATACACGGTTCTGGCTTTCTCGGTAGCGTTCTTTTATCGCAATTAATATCGCACGCAATAAAACAATGGAATAGAAAAAAGGGATAACAATTCCGTAGTTGACCGCGATATCCAGATTATCATTCATGGAATACGAAATGATGAAGAATACCACATAAGGGAGCAGTAGGAATAATATAACCCCATAAATGGCATGAAAACGCAATAATTTTAGCTCAAAAGCCCGATAAAAATAAAACGGAAAGTAAGAGGCCATGAGAAAGCCAGAGCCGTAAGCAATAATATTCTGAAAACGTATGGATATGGCCATTATTTCGGGATCAGGGAATAGCCCTCCGGTAATGTTATAGATGATCAGGAGAAAAAGTAAGATCAAATACCAGAAACGGGGTTTATCATCCGGTTGATTCAGGTAATACCCAAGTTGCACCCCGAACATGACCAGCTCCAGGATGACCAACAATAAAGTAACGATGTGCATTTCTGTTCCGAATACCGACATAGTTCTTTTACTTTAGCGGTATACGCTTTAGGAAAAACAGGGTATATTCCATCTCCAGCTTGTCATAAATCTGAAAACCAAAACTCTTATACCAAGCAAGGTTCTCTAGCGTTGATGTCTCCAAATAAACCGGTAACCCTTTCCTCTCTGAATCCTCTAAAATTTCCATTAATAATTTGCTGCCAATGCCTAGACCTTGGTACAATGGATCTACCCCGATAAACCAGAGATAGGCCATATTCTCTTTTGAATGCTTCTTTTTAATAAGCATCTCTCGTCTCATCACTTTGATAATACGTCCAAAGCCAATGACAGAATAGATCAGTCTCAAATCATTCCAAATTGATCGTAACGTTGTCCGTTTCTGATGTGGATATAAGATTAAGGCACAGGCTTTCTGATCATCAGATAAACATACCTTACCAAACAATGAGCATACATCATAACAGTAATCCATTAAAGTATTGAGTTTATTTATGCTTCCGTTGTTTGGAGAAGTTAGGTAAAGGATGCTTTTATTATCTTTAAACGACTTGCTTAAAATTTCAATTACAAACTTTTTATCAGTTAATTTTGTCTCTATCATAAATTAATTTAATGGTTGATTCAACCGCCCTTTATTTAACACAGGTTACAAAAGGTTTTCCCCAACATTTCCAAATAAAGACCCGAGCAACGTGAGCCAGTTGCCCGGATTGAGAAGGATTAATCCCACGCGAAGCACTAATGCTTAATGCTGGACAAATAATAGCTGCGCTATACCTAGATTGCTGCACGGCCAATACTGCTTCTCCTCCCTTTTTCATAAATCAGTTGCTAGAAAGACTTGAATCAAATGAATATTTGTTATAGGGAAGAAATGCCAAAACGCCGAGTAAAAAAAGTCCGTGAAACATCTGAACGGGAACGGCACTCCAGTTCTGCTGCATGGAAGAACCAAAAATCAAAGCCAACATAATGATTAATCCTATTATCGTTACCAATTTTGTTTTAAATCCAATTAGTAAAAAAATTCCGACAAACAATTCCAGAATTGGCAATACAAACATAAAAGGATGAACTAATGCCTCTGGCAGTATAGTTGTTTCAAATTCTATTGTCATTTTTTCCGCGAATTCCGGAAGCTTGAAAACCCTTACAAAGCCGTGTCCGAACATACTCATTGAAATTAACAACCGAGCAAAAAAGTAAGTTGCATTTTTATTAGACATATTATTTTATTTCGTTAAGGATCTATTTCTTAATATTTAAAAATTTCTTCATTTTTTAGGTTCATAGTCCAATACTAAAATATCTCCCAAAATAGGTCTGATATGCGTAATGATTAATTGCTGATGATATTCGGATGCATTGAAACTTTCCAAAGTTTTTCTGTCCTTGAATACAGCTACTTCTGCATGTGTATATCCCTTGGCTCTATCCATAAAATCTTCACCAAAAGAGATGTCGATAAGTCCGGGAATTGTACCTTTCTGTTTCTGAATTTCTTTCTTCAGACTTTGTATCTGTGCGACCGTTGTACCGTCCTTAAATTTGAACAATACAATATGAACAACCTTTTCTCTTTTTCCTTTGCTTGGAGGCTGTCCATTAACAGGTAGAATCATAGTGGTAAAAAAGAGGATAGAGAGAGTAATTATAATATTTTTCATTTTTTTTGTTTTAGAAGTTATAAATTAGTGTTACCCGCTAAACCACTTTTTTCAGCTACATCCCGCTGTACAAGAGGTGTAATCTTCGGGGTTACCAAAGCATGTTTTGCAATCTCGCCTTTGGTTGCGTACCAAATGCCTTCATGCTGTGCCACATATTTCAGGAAACGCTCTATTACACGAACACGTGAGGCATGTCCAGAAATACGGTCGTGAAAGCTAATCAACATCATACGTCGACGGGTTGCCGCTTCTTCATACAGTTGGTCAAATTCATCCTTTAATTGCTGCTCATAGTCCGCAGGTGAAAAACCGGCAAAGTCATAAGAGCCTATATCGTTCATATGTATTGTGTATGGCATGGTTACAAATGGTTTTTCATTCAACTGTTGTATGTACGGCTCATCACGGCTCAAATCATTGTTGTGGTAGATAAAGCCCAATTCCTGAAGCAAACTTAACGTATGAACACTGCCCCGCATCCAATAGCAATCGTATCCCAAAGGAGTTACACCTGTTGCTTTTTCGATAGATTGCTTAACACTCCTTATCCATTCTCTTTCATCATCTTTCGATAAATGGTATTGCCAGCTCCATTCTTTCCCGTGTGCCGCAGGCTCATGTCCACGTTTCACTATTTCCCGGGCTAATTCAGGATTATTATCAACTGCCCGACCAACCATAAAAGAAGTTGCTTTAACACCATACTTATCAAATAAATCCAATAACCTTGGAATACCTTCGTGTATACCATAATCAAAATAAGAATTCGTAGCTAAGTCTGGGTAACCTTTCTTTATTGGTTCAGGTATCAAGCCACCTGCTCCTGAAATTGGCTGTCCACCTGCTTCAAATTGTAAAGAAATGGAAATGGCTAAACGGGCAGAGTTTGGCCAGAAGTCTTGAACAGAATCTGATGTTTGTTCGTTTTTTGTTTTTATTGCTGCTCCCGCCCATCCCGGAATGGCTAAAGCAGATGCTCCGAAAGAAGTCTTTTTAATAAAGTCTCGTCTATCCATGATAATATTTTATAAGTTTGAAATTGCTTGATAAACTGCTACCTGAAATTCTTCTCCGATAGAGTACCAGGGTGATAGATATTCCTGAGTAAATAAAAGAGCTATTATTCCTTCTTTCGGATCGGCCCAACCATGTGTATTAAATGCACCTCCCCAACCGAATGCACCTAAACTTTGTGGCGATAAATAACGGTTCTTTTCGGTTACTACCGCAAAACCCCCTAAACCGAATTGAAAATTTTCTGGCTGCGCTGGCAATGGTGATATCTTAACAGAACTCCCTAATTGATTGACCAACATCAGTTCAATAGTTTTATGACTTATCAGTCTTTTGCTCTTATAAACACCTTTATTCAAATAGAGGGAATAGAACTTAGCCATATCAGTAGTTGTTGAACTTAAACCTGCACCTCCCGAAAGATAGCTACCATTTAAACTGGGAAATAGAGGATCAACACCTTCGTATATTGGATGTACAACTTTTAATAATTGATTATCTTCTACTGTCTCATACAAACTTACAAGGCGGCTTTGCTTTTCATTAGGAATATGGAAATACGTGTCAGTCATTTCCAACGGCTCCAACACTCTTTTTTTCAGAAAGTCATCTAATGACTGCCCACTCCATATTTCAATTAGATAGCCCAATAAATCAACATTTAGCCCGTAAGTAAAATTCTCACCGGGATTATGCTGCAAAGGCATATTTGCCAACAACAACATTTTTTCTTTGAGGGAAGATTTCGTAGTGCCAATACCAGAAGGAATACCCGCATTTTCATAAATACTCCACATAGTAGGGTCGCTGAAAATGGCGGGGTAAGCGATGCCTGAAGTATGTCTTAATAGGTCGCGGATAGTGATTTCACGACTGGCAGACTTAGTCGTATAACTGCCATCTTTTGCGTTATAGCTAAGCAATACTTCGGGATCTTTAAATGCTGGAATGTACTTAGAGAGAGGGTCATCCAGTAGAAATTTTCCATCTTCCCAAAGCATCATTACACCAAGACTGGTAATAGCTTTTGATTGTGAGGCAATCCTGAAAATGTCATCTGTTCTCATCTTCCTGTTTGTTTCAACATCCGCATATCCGAATGCTTTATTGTATACAACCTGACCATTTCTGATAATAAGAGCCGTAGCTCCAGATATATGATTTTCAGCTATTTGACTCTTTATAACTTCATCTATTTTTAACAGTCGTTCTTTGTCAAATCCAGGTTGCTGTGCTTGTACGATCATGGTATTTCCTATAAAAAATGATACGATAATTGCTGTAAGAAAGCCTTTCTTACTCAGTGTGCATAATTGTTTCATTACCTTGTTATTAACTTTTATAAAATTGTTTTTACTATGCCACCATCTACTCGCAACGAAGACCCATTCGTAGCAGATGCTAATGGACTTGAAACGTAAGTAACTAGATTAGCTACTTCCGCTACATTGGCAAATCGTTGGATAAGAGATGATGGACGCACTGTTTTAAAGAAATCTTCTTCTGCCTGTTCTGCCGTAATGTCTTTTGCATCCGCTAACTGTTTGATAAATTCAACCATTCCTTCTGAACCAGTAGGTCCAGGCATAATCATATTTACAGTTACAGCAGATCCTTTTGTTAATTCTGCCAATCCGCGACCTACTGCATGTAAAGCAGTTTTTGTCATACCGTAATGTATCATCTCTTCAGGGATATTGATAGCTGATTCACTGGTAATAAAAATAATACGTCCCCAATTGTTAGCCAACATTTTAGGAAATAGGAAACGAGATAAGCGAATACCACTCAATACATTTATTTCAAAAAAGCGGAACCAATCCTCATCAGAAATATCCTCAAAAGTCTTTGGCTCAAATATTCCCGCGTTATTTATTAGAATGTCAACATCAGGTAACTGTGCCAGTAATTCATTTACTTCATTCACTTTACCAAAATCAGCTGCAATGCCAGATATTTTGGCATCGGGTACCTGTTGTCTCAATTTTTCAATAGCAATATCCACACCTTCCTTCTTTCGACCATTTATTATGACAATCGATCCTTCCTGTAACAATTGTTTGGCGATGGCAAAGCCAATGCCTTGTGTAGAGCCGCTTATAAAAGCAGTTTTTCCTTTTAGTTGTAAGTCCATTTATTGTTAAGTTTTATTATTAAATTATAGTTACTTTTCTTTCTGTCCATATACTTATAAGCACTAAGCAAATAGAAATGGTCATGAAAATTACCCCGTACGAGGAGATTGCTTTTAACCCTACCGACGCAACAACCCAACCTCCCGAATACGCTCCTAAAGCCGCACCTGCATTGAACGAAGCGATGTTAAATGCAGAGGCCACATTGACAATAGCAGGATTAGAATGCTCTGCTGTCTGAACAACATATAGTTGGGATGCAGGAACCGTAGCGAACGATAATACCCCCATAGCAAATAGAGTGATAATAGCAGGTACCGTATAGTTTAGTGTATAAGTAAATATAAACAAGACGAGAGCCTGTAAAGTCAACATATAGAGCAATGCTTTAAGTGGTACTTTGTTAGCTAGTTTTCCTCCTGCAATATTGCCTATTGCTATGGCGATACCATATATCAGTAAGATCAAGCTTACTGTATTGTGTGATATATGTGTAACTTCCATCAGTAACGGTGACAGGTAGGTGAATACGAGGAATACCCCTGCATAATTAAATATGGTAGTTAGAAACGCCAATATTAATTTTCTATTACTAAGAATACTAAACTGCTGCGTTATAGATGAAACAGCATCGTTTTGTATAGCTCTAGGAAGCAGGAAGATATTAGCAATCAATCCTATAGTACCTAGTCCTGCAACACAGAGAAATGTTGCTCGCCAACCAAAGTATTGACCTATCAATGTTCCTAGTGGTACACCGATTGCCATTGCTACAGTTAACCCAGCAAACATAATGGCAATAGCACTTGCCCGTTTGTCAACAGGAACTATCGCCGTCGCAATAGTGGCACCGACCGAAAAGAAAACCCCATGTGCGAAACCCGTAATAACCCGTGCGAACACCAATGAGATAAAGCCAGGGGCAATACCTGCCAACACATTTCCCCCTATAAAAAGCAGCATCAAGTAAATAAGCAAAGGCTTGCGATGAATTTTATTGGTCAATGCTGTAATAATTGGAGCACCGATGGCAACCCCAATGGCATAAAAGCTAACCAATAGTCCTGCCGAAGGAATACTAATCTGTAAATCTTGAGCAACAGTTGGTAACAAGCCGACAATAACAAACTCGGTGGTACCAATACCAAATGCACTTATTGTCAAAGCCCATAATGCAGCAGGCATTGTATTTTTTACAGATACCCTTGAGGCCGATATTTTTATTGAAGGTATTATTTCACTTTGACTATTCATTTTATTAACGATTATCGAAAGCAAAGGTGGAGAGTATCTATGTATAAGTAAAATAGCTTAATTTATAGTTTACTATAAATATATTTATACATATCAAAGTGAATAAAATAAGAATATTGCTAACTTTACATCATGGTAGATTTAGAATGGTATAGATCTTTTAAAGCAATATATAGAACAGGTACACTAACTGGTGCCGCGCAAGAATTGCTTATTTCGCAACCAAATGTGAGCCAGCATTTATCAGCACTGGAAGCACACATAGGCAAGAAATTATTTGAGCGGAAGCCACGTAGAATGGTTCCTACAGATTATGGCAAGCTATTTTATACGCAAATTATTGAGGCTGTAGAAAAGCTGGAACGTGTAGAATCAGAATTCAGGTACATCCGTTCATCGAATATTCCATTGACTTGTATAGGAGCGCCTAAAGAGTTTTTTTATAGTGTACTCGCTTCAGGTATTAGTAAAGCCCCTGCGAATCTTGTCTTTGAATTTGGTCTTACTAAAGACTTAATGCAGAAATTAGCTAAGGGTAAGTTATATTTTGTAATAGCTACACATTGTACAGATGAAAAAGATATTATCTATGAACCAATAGTTAATGAAACCTTCCTTTTAGTGAGTGATTATAGTTTAGATACTTCTATTTTTTATGAGTTTCTAGCTAACGAAGAGTTAGACAAGGCAGAACGCTGGCTTTGTGAGCAGGATTGGTATGTATATAGCAGCGATCTTGCCATTATCAGACGATTTTGGTTGGAGAACTTCAAAAAAAGACCTTCTATAAAACCGCGTTTCATCATCCCTGATTTTAATTCTATCTTAAAAGGAATCAGTTCTGGCTCGGGCATTACAATTGCCTCGGATTACCTTGTAAAGGACTATATAAACCAAAAACAGTTAAAAGAGGTTTGGAAAGGAAACAATGTGACATCCAATACTATTTATCTGACCTATAATAAAAACAATGTAACCACAGAACAGATTGAAATGGTTAGAAAATTTTTAAGTGAAAAGCATTTGATCTAATTCGAATAATTTGCATTTAACATCCGGTTATACATAAGAATTATGGTAACTACTCAGGTACTTTAAAAGATTTGACTGTTTTCAGCCCTTGTAATCGTTGTTAGTTTAGGGGCAGTTTCAAAATTCAAATAAAATGGC
>NZ_JBEONS010000061.1:0-8381 GCF_040544395.1 Pedobacter sp. CG_S7
CATTTTTTCTGCTTTGGTCATATTGATTGTTTTTTAAAAAGCAAATGTAGAGTCAAGTTGCCTTTAAAAAAATATGGACTTTGTGGGGCGGATACTTTTGTTCAGCTCATCACTTTTATGAAAGAGCAAAAAGGCATAGTGGCGCAAAAGCTCACACTTGAAAAAATAAACAAAGAAACGATCATCGATTTCCTTGACTGGCTGCAACAAACCAGGCATTGTAGCAACGCTACCCGTAATTATCGTCTTGCCGCTATTCGTTCCTTCTTTAACTACCTACAATATGAAAACCCGGAAAGGCTGTTTGACTGGCAGAAAATCATCTCCATAAAAGTAAAACAGCACCAGAAGAAGAGCATCAATTATCTTACGACTGACGGTATAAAGTTGCTCCTAGAACAACCCGACATTTGTACACGTAATGGTCGCCGAAATCTCGCATTACTTGCCCTTATGTACGATAGCGGTGCCAGGGTGCAGGAAATAATTGACCTTACATCTTCCAGCATTAGGCTGGATTCCCCTAACCTTGTAAAGCTTGTAGGCAAAGGACGTAAGGCCCGGATGGTCCCGCTCCATGAGGAACAGATCGTGTTCCTGAAAAAGTATATGCAGGAAACCCATTTGTTGGAACCACATGCCAATCTCTATCCATTGTTCTCAAATGCCAGAAATGTAAAGCTCACCCGTGCAGGCATAACATACATTTTAAAAACTTGTGCCGATCAGGCAAGGAAAATAAATCCAGGTATTATACCAGAAACAATCAGTTGCCATTCCCTCAGGCACTCAAAAGCGATGCATCTTTTACAGGCCGGGATTAACTTGGTTTATATCCGTGATATTCTCGGACACGTATCTATTCAGACAACTGAAATTTATGCCCGTGCCGATTCCAAACAAAAGCGAGATGCTTTTGAAAAGGTCTATGTGGAAATGAAACCTGAAAAATCCAAAGATAAATCTTGGGAAAAAGATGATACTCTATTGGAATGGTTGAAAAACCTCAAAAAATAATCGAATTATTATGTAAAGTGATATTGTAAAGTAGATGCCTAAACGCAACTGTTTAAGGCTATTTTATGATATTGCTTTTCATAATCTTTTACTTTCCATAATTACCGTTATGCAAAGCTTTGCATAACGGTAACGGGTTATTTTCAAAATGTGCGGAATTATAGGGACGAGGAAAGCAAGTTAAAATCTATTATGTTCGGGACAGGTTTGCAGAGAAGCCAAACGGCTTTTAGCCTTTGTGAAGAGTTTGCTTTGCATGGCACAACCGCCCTTACTTAACTAATTTTGGGGCGGTCAGCCCCCTTTAAATAGGCTTATGCCTGCTGTCTTTCGGCTATCTAAATAGATAGGCCGAAAAATGGCGGGCGGCCCTACGGGCTAAAAGTGTATTTTAAGTACTGATAAGCAAACAAATGGTTATTTCACTCTCAATTTTGTGTTTCAATCGCCAATAATTTCTCGCTCAAACTAAACATATCATCACTAAGCTTCTGTTCAATAACCTTTGCATAAACCTGTGTTGTACTTAATTTGGTATGTCCGAGCATCTTGCTTACACTTTCCATCGGTACGCCATTATTGAGCGTAATCGTTGTGGCAAAGGTATGACGGGCAATATGGAACGTGAGGGGTTTAGTTATGCCACAAAGGTCGGCTATTTCTTTTAGGTACCCATTTAAACGCTGGTTGCTTAATCTTGGTAATAGTGAACCATCTGCTACTATTTTTGGATGCGTTTTATACTTTTCAATAATTTCTCTCGCCTTTTCAAGTAAGGGTATGCGAACCCCCGTAGAGGTTTTTTGTCTACTGGTAATTATCCAGTCCCTGCCATCGAGCCCAATCATAACACTGCCGGGCTGGAGGTTCATTACATCAATATAGGAAAGTCCGGTATAACAGCTGAATATAAACAGGTCTTTCACCTGTTGCAAACGTTCGATATCAAATTTCTTTTCCTCAATTCTTTTCAGTTCTTGAATATTCAGGCACTGGCGTTCTACACGGTCGAACTTTTGTTTGTACTTGGTAAAAGGGTCTTTCTCCAACCATTCCAGAGTTACTCCTAGTGAGACTATTTTCCGAAAACGTTCAATGTGCTTCATGATGCCGTTATTGTTCAATGGCCTGTGATGATCCGATGGCTTATGGTTACGGAGGTAGCGCTCAAAGTTGAGGATAAAGCTGTAGCTAAGCTCTGTTAGGTATTTATCTGTTGTTTTATATTGTTCTTTCAGAAATTTGTGGATATACCTTTCGGTAGTGTAATAGTTTTTAAGTGTTCCGGTTGCCAGAATACCAATTTGCCCGGTATTGTGGTAACTTATCAGCTTGCATAAGGTATAATCTTGCTGGTCGTTCCCGAATATCTTTTCCTTGATAATCTCAACAGTGATTAATTTCTTTTGCAGGTGCAATTCCTGATAGCACTCTACAATGGATGACCTGAACTTTTCAAGGTAGTTGTTCAGTTTAACGATCTCCTCACGGCTTCCCTTTGCCATTCCCTTACCAGCATTCCAGTTTTTATCCGCTATGGTACGTTTAACCGAAATATCAAGCCGCTTACCATTAACGGTGATGCGCATGTAGATCGGGATGGTTCCATCATTGTTAATTTTGTACCTGCGCAGATAAAAGGTGACCCCAAATGTGTTGTTTAATGCTTTCATGTCCATTCATTTTAGTTAGAAAAAAACCCGTTTGGTTCTACTTTTCGTGCCCTATCCTAAAAAGGGTACCAAAAGCATTCAAATTGAGGTAAAATAAACACCAAAACGTTCTGATTATCAATTGATTAATATGGTATTTGTGCCCCAATTTAAAAATTTAAAAAGGGACACCGAATAGGGCACATTCATATTGATATTATATGGATAAAATGGTATGAAAGAAAATTAGAAAACAACAAAAAACCCCTTTAATCACACAATTAAAGGGGTTTAGCCGACTTTTAGTTAGTCTAATTGTCGGGGTGGCAGGATTCGAACCTACGACCTCCTGCTCCCAAAGCAGGCGCGATACCGGGCTACGCTACACCCCGAATTTAATTTTAAATTCAAATGTATTTTACAATAGTTTTTGATTTCAAATTAGGGAAATTAGCTTTTTAATTAGCTAATTCTTACAGCATCTTTCCCGTTGCTGTGCTGCAAATCTAGCTAAATACATGATATATTCATTAAATAAATTAGAATATTATTCGAAACCTAGCTAAGGCATTCTCTTTCAATGAGAAAAGTTTTTTATTGATCTCAAAAAAGGTAAAAGGTAACCACCCATTGATTGCATTTTGATAGAAATTAGCAATAAATCTTTAATGTTTTTCTTGCCTTAAACTGGATGGTGGTTTGAAATTAATGATTGTTTTAAAAAAATAGCCATGTAAAATGTTGCTCTTTTGATTTTGCATGGCTATTATAATAATATTTGATGAAGCATTTAATAGAAAGCAACCTGAAATACTATTGTTCTGGGATAATTAAGATGGAAATAGTAGAATCTTTTGTGAATTCTTAAGAAGTGTTGAATTCTACTGTGAAGAAAAGGGAAGTTAAATGCAGAAGAAATGGTATTGAAATTTGTAGCCACAGATAAACAAGCGATTTCAAATATTTCCGGAGTAAGATTAATGAAGCAAAAGGAAATTCGATGTTTCCAATATTGTTTTGGGAATTAATAAAATATTCTCTATTTTGGTAAGCAGCTCATCTGTTAACTGGTTTGGATAAAATAGTATGGAAAAAACTTATCATCCTCTTTTATTACTCATCAGTCAGGATGATAGAGATGCTACTTGTTTAAGCAGGAGCGTAATAAGTTATTTAATTACATTTTTAACATTACGAAATCACGAGAAGCTTCCGAAGAGATAGTGATGGATGTATTTATGAAGTTATGGATGAACCGACAAATTCTCACTGAAGTTCAGCACTTTCCTTCCTTTTTTTTAGATTGCAAAAATAGAGCTTTGGATTTTTTTGTTAGAAATTTTTAAGATAAACAGAAGGGAACACTGAAGTTTTACTTCAATGGCTTGATCGCGCCTGTCCTTTAACCCTGATCTTAACTTGTTAATGGTAGGGATCATTGACATGAATAGTAATGTGGCAAATTCGAATAAAACTGATGGAATACATCCCACGGAAAATGGCTATCGCTTTATCGCGTTAACTATTTACGATTACCTGGTGGCTCATCAATTAGCTACTGGTATCATCATTTGTTTTGGCAACAGTATGGCTCTATCGATAGGGATAGTTATACTGCATATTTAAATAAACTATTAACGTATAAAGATGAATAAGGACATTTACAATTTTAAGAGATTTTACCTGCTGATTGTTCTGCTGTTTTGCCTCAGTGTAAAGGTCAAAGCACAACAAAAAGTGAAAGATATGGAAGCCGATATTGTTATTTATGGAGGAACTTCTGCAGCGGTAATGGCGGCAGTTCAGGCAACCAAAATGGGCAAATCGGTGGTGGTGGTTTCGCCGGATAAACATCTAGGTGGTTTATCATCCAGTGGACTTGGTTTTACAGATACCGGGAATAAACAAGTGATTGGAGGTTTGGCCAGGGAGTTTTACCACCGGGTTTACTTGCATTATGATCAGGATACGGCCTGGAAATGGCAACAAAAATCGGACTATGGTAACGTTGGTCAGGGAACACCAGCTATAGATGGAAAGGACCGTACCATGTGGATTTTCGAGCCTCATGTGGCAGAAGCCATTATGGAAGCATTTGTTAAGGAACATCAAATTAAAGTTTATCGAGATGAATGGCTGAACAGGGAAACAGGGGTAGAAAAGAAGGCTGGAAAAATAGTTTCCATTACAACGTTAAGTAGGAAAAAATTTAAAGGAAAGGTTTTTATAGATGCTACTTATGAAGGTGATCTGATGGCAGCGGCGAAAGTTTCTTACCATGTTGGACGTGAATCAAATGCAACTTATAATGAGCAGTGGAACGGTGTGCAGACCGAAGTGTTTCAACATGCACATCACTTTACGGAGCTCGTTGATCCTTACGTTATTAAAGGCGATAAGAGCAGTGGTTTATTAGAAGGGATTTCAGCAACACACCCGGGTGTTAAAGGAGCAGGTGACCATAAACTTCAGGCTTATTGCTTCCGGATGTGTCTCACTGACAATCCTGAAAATCGTGTTGAATTCCCTAAGCCGGATTTTTATAATCCTAAGGCTTACGAACTGTTGGTTAGGGTATTCGAAAAAGGGTGGAAAGAACTTTTCAATAAATATGATCCGGTTCCAAACCGTAAAACCGACACCAACAACCATGGCCCTTTCAGTACCGATTATATCGGAGAGAACTATGATTATCCGGAAGCGTGTTATGCGAGAAGAAAAGAGAT
This sequence comes from Pedobacter sp. CG_S7, assembly GCF_040544395.1. Classification (NCBI taxonomy): domain Bacteria; kingdom Pseudomonadati; phylum Bacteroidota; class Sphingobacteriia; order Sphingobacteriales; family Sphingobacteriaceae; genus Pedobacter; species Pedobacter sp. CG_S7. The sequence goes on from NZ_JBEONS010000061.1 coordinate 5,396, forward strand.
CAATAAAGCGCATGAAAACTACCAGAAAGGGCTATTGTATTTCATGGCAAAGGACCCAAGAATCCCATCCGATCTACAGAAAAAGATAAATACCTGGGGCCTGGCCAAAGATGAATTTAAAGATAATGGTAACTGGCCACACCAACTTTACATTAGGGAGGCCAGAAGAATGGTTAGCGATTACGTAATGACTGAACATGATGTCTTAGGAAAGAAAGTAGTGCCACATTCGATTGGTATGGGTTCTTATTCGTTAGATTCACATCATATACAACGTTATGTTACAGAGGCTGGGTTTGTACAGAATGAAGGAGATATTGGCGTTAAAGCACCTCAACCATACAGTATTGCATACTATGCAATTATTCCAAAAAAAACAGAATGTGAGAACTTATTAGTCCCCGTTTGCTTATCTGTTTCCCATATAGCTTATGGCTCGATTAGAATGGAACCCGTGTTTATGATTTTGGGCGAGTCTGCTGCAACAGCTGCTTCCTTAGCTATAGATAGTAAATTACCAGTTCAGGACGTTGATTACAAACTACTTAAACATTTACTGCTGCAACAAAAACAACACTTAACCTTAACTGATTAGGCAAAATGAAACAAATATTAAACAGCCTAAATGCTGATCAATCAAAATTGTTTAGTTCGGCAGTTATTGTCGCCTCCCTTGGTTACTTTGTAGATATCTACGACCTGCTGCTCTTTAGCATTGTGCGTGTGTCTAGTTTACAATCCTTTCTATACTCACCCAATTGTTGAAAGGTCTCTTCGATAGGAATATTCTATATGCGGGTATTATTGTGGCGGTATTAAGTATTTTAGTCGCTTTTTTAGCCCTACGTAATATGGAAGAAACTTTCTATAAAGATCTTGATTATACTGAATAAGGTAAATCCAAATCTGATATTTACTGTTTATTTCTTCCATTTTACAGTAATAAATGATTCAAAGGGTAAATTACGCGCCTATTTTTAAAACTTTATATTAGTGAATATACATTGTTAAATTGACTAATTAAAAGTGCCCCCTGATTTGATCAATGATCTCGGTGTTGTATAATTTCCTTAATTCTTCATGCATGTGGTCTGAAAGAGGCTCCATCGCTGAGGCTTCCACGTTACTTTGAACATGACTTACTTTTGAGGCACCTGGGATAACAGTTGTTACTTCCGGGTGGTCCAGGATCCAGCGGATGGACCATTGTGACATACGTTCGTCGGGCAGCATATTTTTAATTGTCTTACTCAGTTTTACACCCTGTTTAAATTCAATACCTGAAAAAGTTTCACCTGCATTGAACTGTTCCCCATTTGCATTAAAATTGCGTTGGTCCCTACTAGAGAAAGTGGTATTGTCATCAAATTTGCCACTTAATAAGCCACTCGCCAAAGGTACGCGAATGATCAGCGCCACAACTTTTTCTGCGGCTTTAGCAAAAACCTCGTCCGCCACATGCTGCCGAAACAGGTTGAAGATCATTTGTAGCGACGCCAGGCCTTTTTGTTCCAGACACAAAAGTGCTTCCTCGTTGGTTTCAACACTCGCCCCGAAATGTTTAATTAACCCTTCATCTTGTAAACTTCTTAAATGGTCAAAGACTTTCCCTGAACGCATTTCCTCGGTTGGTATACAATGTAATTGCTGTAAAAATAACTGCGGCAGGCCTAAGTGTTTCAAGGAATCTTGCGTTTGTTTCTTCATGGCATCATAGCTGAAATTCTGCGGCCAGCCATTCTCATGATCGCCACGTCTACCTATTTTGGTAGAAACAAAAACCTCCTTGTCTATGGTTTTAAGGAATTTTCCGATCAACTTTTCGCTTACACCCATACCGTACACATCAGCGGTGTCAATAAAATTGCCACCGGCATCAACGTATGTTTGCAATATGCTCATGGCCGAATTATCGTCTACATTTCCCCAATCCGCGCTACCTAATTGCCAGGTTCCCAATCCAACTTCTGCGATGGCTGTATCTTTAAATAATCTATAATTCATTTTAATCAGTGTCAGTGTAAAAGATGGTATGGAGTTGTTATGATGATTATTATCAAACAAATTAGGTGTGCTTTTGTTTGATATCGATTAAACCTCACTTTTCCGAAATGGATACATCACAATTCAGGCATCAACCGTTTTATTTTAAATTAGCATGTATTCTTTTTATACTAATCTCGCTGGTTTACATTGTTACCTTAAGTAAAGATATACTTTCTCCACTTATTTTTTCCTGTTTGTTTTCAATTCTTTTATTGCCCATGGCAAATTTATTTGAAAGGAAAACCAGACTTCCGCGAAGTGGCGCTTCTATGTTATCAGTACTTATATTTCTAGCATCAATAGCCCTTATTTTGTATATTATAGGGGCGCAGGCATCAAAATTGGGGAAGGACTGGCCGCAATTTGAGGAACAACTTGGTAAGTCTATTGGCACGATCCAACAATGGATAACGGATACTTTTAATATAAATGCGAATAAGCAGCTGCACTATGTACATACGGCTACTGGCAAAATTATGGATTCAGGTACAACAGTGATTGGTACAACGCTACTTTCTCTTTCGTCCGTATTGCTCTTTTTTGTTTTCACATTTATTTATACCTTTTTCTTCCTGCTGTATAGAAAATTAATCTTGAAATTTCTTGAATCCGTGTTTCTAGAGGAAAATAAAATTATGGTACATGACATCATTGAACAAATACAATATATCATCAGGAAATATATTACAGGCTTATTTATTCAAATGGGAATCGTGGCAGCGATTGTGTTTGTGGCTTTCTGGGCATTGGGAATTAAGTATGCCTTATTGTTAGCCATGATTACAGCTCTAATTAATATCATCCCTTATATCGGAATTTTCATCGCTCTGGTGATCAGTACGCTCGTTAAGACCGTTGCAAGGCAATATGTGATTTAACTAATTGATTAACAATAAATTACACTTGTTTTTTTTGTTATTTAGGATATTTTTATGTATTT
>NZ_JBEONS010000062.1:0-8003 GCF_040544395.1 Pedobacter sp. CG_S7
AGGGAGTTTCCCACATTCCCACACCTCAAGCAACAATAACAATATTAATAATTAACATTGTAAGAATTATTGTCCTAACAATAGGGAGTACTATACTATGCTACTCACAATAGTTATCAGCAATTGCACCTGATCACGGATATAACGCGGTTTATCGTCCTTAATCTGTAATATCCATTCCATTGCTGCATCCTTATCCATCATCAATCCGCAGAACTCTTCCATCATTTCAGCGATGGCCAGTCGCTTGTCCCTGCCATGGTCGGTCTTGAGTATTTTCTGCCCGGTAAGCTGTGACACCTGGTGGCGGCACAATTCATTTTTATCCTGATCCAGTAAGATGAGTTCTAGTTTGGTACTACTGACCAGCACTTGAGTTCCGGGACCTTTATAAGTACCCAACGGTAAACTGTACAGATTGCTTTTCCAGCTAATGGTATTGTCTTTGCGTACAGCATAGGACGGATAATCGGCTTGTGAGATAATGATGGGGTACCATGGAATTAAAAAGGGTTCTTCAATACAGTGTTCATATATAGGGATCTTTTTAGTGGTACCATGTGGCAAAGCATTAGCTGTGCGGTGAAGCCAATCACTGGCATCATCATTCAGTGTGTCCAGGTCACGGAACAGGCGGTTGTACAGGAAGTTCTGTTTAACGTATTTCACAACATTCTCTACCTTACCCTTACTTTCAGGATCGGCTTTTCTGCAGAACCAGGCTCTGAACCCACGTTCTTTAGGATAGCCTTTAAAACCACTGGTCATGATAATATCACCGAGATTTTCCGATACCAAAAACAGCCTGTCCTGATCATATACAATTTCAGCAGGAATACCCCGGAGTGCTTCAAAAGCTTTCTCATGTGCCTGAATCACTGTTTCGGTAGTAAAGGGGACATCAGTGAATAAAACGTATTTATATCTTGAACGAGCTAGTACGAAGGTGAAGAATTGTACTTTCTTGGTCTTTCCAAGGGTAGTCTTCATGTTATAAAAGCCGAAGTCAATCTGCCCCTGAAGGCCATAAGCCAGTTCAGCAACACAGGCGTATTCACGAATGGGCTCAACCTTAGGTATATTATACTCATTACGAACAAACTGAACGAAGTTAAACACCGTTTTCTGGCTGACCTGAGGGAACCAGGAATGGTGCTCTTTCAGCAAATCATGCATTTGGGCTGCAGAGGTGTCGGGAAATACGCTAAGCTTTTCTTTAACAAAGTCCTGGAAAGAATCCAGCTTCAGAACACGACTACGCCCTTTTTCAAGTTCATACAGGTATTGTTCCTCGCTGATGGAAAGCAGGTGCTTTACCGTGCGCCAGTTCAGTTCATAATACTCTGCAATCCTGGTAATGGAATGGCCATCGCGGTCCATTTGGTTTACTAAATGATACATCATAATTTTGCTTAAATAATAATTCATTGCACTTTATCTTTTTCGTGAAAGACAAAGGTGCTTTATCCGAGGCTGGGCTAAAGCCCGCCTTGGATTATGTATTTATTGTTGCCAATTATTCTGCATCATTGTTGCCGATTATCCTGCACTATTGTTGCCAATTATTGTGTATTCCTAATTGCCATTTTCTCTGCATTCTTAATTACCGATTACACCCCCTCTGTGTGGTTGTATTTAAACAAATCATTCATTTTCTGATTTTCAATAAATGTTCTACACTTTCCATTAACAGGAAGCTTCCTTATGATTCCCAAAATATTTCAGCCTAAAAACAAGCCCTTCCTTAATATATTTTGATGACATCAGCAATAAATATGAGTAGGTAGTATACTATTGGACAATACAGTTTTTTTGTTCAGGCAGCATTCGGGAACTGAGATCGAAAAATTTTTATAGGACATGAAGTTTTAGCGCATGTTATATATCCAAAATCAACCGAATCTGCAGTCCATATGGTTTTTTATGTAACCATGTAATCCCTCACAGGAGCTTCTTAGGACAGGTTATGTTTGTCGCGTACCGATTTCATAAAGTTAAAGCAAGGTAAATATCTTTTCACACCCGTACCTGACCTGGTTTCAGAAATTTCTTTTATCCTGGCACTTTGTATACCATCATCCCCACCTATCTTTTATAAAAACACATCGAGCTGCAAAACTTAGATACTGCACAAGGGCCGGTGCACAGAATTTTTGTAGCTGCCTGCCCACTAAAGCTTCGGCCAGTCCCTTAAGCTGGGCTTGCCTTAAAAATTTTAAGTACATCCTGCAGCATATGTTTGTCCAGGTTAGATCTGCTACCAATGGTTTAAGCTTTGCATCTTCATCATCCAACTGACCCAACGCCTGAACTCACCCACCCCAAGAGCTCAAATTTTTACTTCCAATAAAATCGCCTAATGATTTTACGACAAACTTCTTCCATAAAACCTCCAGTCTATACCCTTTTAAGCGAAAAGGCAATCTGCGCTTCGGTAAACTTGCTCTTATCATCTTAATCACTGTTCGTTTAATTTAATTGCCCCCAATTTTCCGAATTTACAGTGGACTGGTTTGATTATCACCTATTCCTATCCATTAAATAATTGACTGGATCTCAAGAAATTCTAGTGGAGTTAAGTATTATGAAATCGGTCATATCGAAGATGTAAAAAGATACCATATTGATATTGAAAGAAAAGCCAAGACAGTTTTTTTAATGGAAAATGATTATGAGAAGAATTTAGAAACTATAAGCAACTCGTTTCATGCAACTGACATAGTAGCTGATGGTTTAAGAAGCTTTTTAGTATCTGATATCAGCAATTGAATTAATCAAGATGTCCAATTTAAAGGCTTCCAAAGTTGCGTATTGATCCAGTATTTAAAAATATTCTCTCTCATAGAATAGAAATCACTCTTTTTCCATGAAGCAACATTATCCCATCCGTAAATCTTTTTTAAATTACCGCTGATATCTTCTCCATTTTGAAAAGGTACAAGTGTTTTTATGCCTCTTCGATGGCATGAAGCTGAAAGGTGTATGTCCTCTCCCGTTAACATTGTGATAGGTTTGATGCTCCAGAAGTGATGAAGCCACTCGGTTTTCAGAAACCAGCTATTGCAACCAAAATCAACATATGTATTCTCTGGGCATAAGTTTACTAGTGAACTGTTATCATTATCACCAACAAAATATTTGTTTATATGATGTTCATTTGCTATTAGTTCTGGAAAAAAGTTATTCTTTGGGATTATCCTTCCGGAAGAAGATATTATTGCGTTTAACTTGTCACATAAAGACATACATATTTCTAACCAACACAAAGACGGTATTACGTCATCATCTAAGATGTATAAATACTTACTAGATGCTAATGTAGCGATACTGAACCTCCCGAAATATCCTAGATTACCAGTATTGTATTGATATTCTATAATAGGAGATAGCCCTAATATACTTAAGTCAATATCAACATGGTTGCCACAATGATATATCCAGATTTTTGTTGGCTTGATAGTTTGATTTAAGAGTGCATTCATTTGTTCATGCAAATTTTCTCTTTTCCATACCGTCATTATTACTGTGATCATTTATGCTAATAAGTTGAGGTTAAATTATCAAATAGAATTCCTTAGCAATTAGCATTTGTATCATATGTTTAAAAGATTAAATATTTAAGAAACTTTCCATTACCGTCTGTTTCAATCCCTGTCTTAAAATATTTTGAATTTACACATTCTAATCGATGGCTCCACGAGTAAATTACAAACTTATGCCTCCATTCTTTATACAACCCGTCTAAACACTCCAAGCTATTATGAGGTATATAAAAATGACTTCCTTCAAATAGGATTTTCTGAAATTCTTTTTCTAATGCATTTGGGAAAGATAATCCATTATTAAATATTACATCCTGAGCTTTCCTCTTATATAGCCACAAATCAATAAAGGGAAATTTGTACGTATAATTTTCAATCGATTCTCCTTTTTCACTCCATATTTTAAAAAATTCTATACCAGTTCGTTCCTCTATTTTACTCATAATTTGGAGCCTTTTGTCCGCTTCTATGGCACACCTAAATAAGTCAAATTCATCCTCTTCAATTCCAAGATCAACGTCGTCATCCCATGGTATAATCTCTCCATGCTGTACATACCCAAGCAAAGTACCTCCATGTAATAGTAGCTTTATATTTGATTTAATAGCGAGCTCTGCTATAATAGCTAAGATATTCTGCACTAGATTTTTTTGATTCGGTGTCCAAGCTTTATATTCTTCCACCTTTTTAGTAACTTCTTTCAATCTTCCCACGTGCGCATATGATTCTTGAAAATCTATATTAAACCATGGTGTGCTTTCGTAAAATAGATTTAATTTATCTCGTAAACCTAATTCAAGTAATTCATCATCAACTGGCTGCTTAATAGTATTATGAAGTAAAAGCTTCTTTGCGCCCTTTTTACTTAAAAAGTATACACAGCTTCCCCAATAATAGCCAAGTAAATACTCCTTATTTTGATTAGAAGCATTTGTTTTGTCAAAAGGGAAGAACACATCCCACTCCTCAGAAAAACATTCAATTTCCCTTTTTATGAGTGGAATTTCTTGACTAAGTGAAACGTTTTCTTCCATTATAAGGCAACTATCTGCATCTGTCTCGTAGAACCTACTCCAAATTTGCTTATGTGCTGTATGAATGTGCAGTTCTTCATTTGATAATGGAAAGCCATATCGATTTTTCATGTATTCACTATCAAATGGTGTCGAAGGACAATCGCTATTTTCTTTGATAGCAAAAGTGTTAACTTCCTCATGAAATACTCCTGTAGTCAACCCGTTTAGAGTTAATCTCTCGATAATCTTGGCCTGTGATGGAACTATTCGGTATGTGATCATAGTTGTAATATTTAAAAATAAGAAATTGATATTAATGATACAACGAGACTTTTATTTCAAACATTAAATTATAAATATTAGCTACCTCCTATCTCAACTTACAAATCTGTTGTACGTTATATACAACATCGTTACACAGCCGGTTGATACTTCATATTGTTCTTAAGGAACTCTAAACTCCTGTCTGTATTTTGATTATAATTTTTGGTTGAAAAATGATTGAAAGGCTGATAAAACCTTCAAATAAACTGCAATAATTATTTGGCAGAATACCTGGTTTAAACATACACTTTTATTATAATAAATAATCTATTTTTGGGTTTTCATCTAATTCATAAATATTAATCGGACAAATTGCCTATTTACATGTATCTACGTCAACTTTGTTAAGCGATGATCATTGAAATTATTAAAGAATGAGAGGGTGGCTGTTGCAGAATTATCACTTATCAAATAACCAAACTTTGAATAGTGATTATAACAATGTCCTTTACTGTACCATTATAGTATTTCGACCTTGACAATTTTAAAAAAGCAGGAAAGAAACTCTTTTCCCTGCTGATCATTGCATTGAAGCTAATTCCAAAAAAGGAATTTAAAGATTAAGTTCGTGAAAATAATAAAATTTGAATTTCAAATCTAATTACGAGCCATGGCGAAATACGATTTTTCAACGCTAAACAGCACCGATCTTGAAGAGCTTGTTTGTGACCTGCTGAATGCTGCCATTCTTAAACCTGGGGAAGGCAGATACCGAACCTTCAAGGAGGGAAAGGACCAGGGAATAGATATCCTGTTTTCATTAGATGAGGATAACTATGCGCATATGGGACAGGTAAAACACTATTACAGGACAGGTTACAAGGGACTGATCCGCGACCTGAACAAGACGGAAGTCTCAAAAGTCAAAAAAATTGATCCTGAACGATATATTTTTGCCACCTCTGTAGATTTAGGCAAATCAGAGACAGAGGAATTAGCGGCTATCTTTACCCCGTACATAAAGAATTTGGGTGATATATATGGAAAATCTGACCTGAACAGGTTAATCGAAGAACATGATCATATCCTTGACATTCACCACAAACTATGGCTGTCCGATGCTTCCATCTTAACCAAGATACTCAGTTCAGATCTGAACTTCAGGTCTTCAAATTTCCTAGAGTCCGAAATTAAGAAAAGGGTAAGACTTTATGTTAAAACAAAGATCTTTGAATCTGCGCTCGAGAGCCTTGAAAAAACGAACTTTGTGATCATTTCAGGCGATCCGGGAGTTGGAAAAACAACTTTGGCTGAAATGCTTGTTTATGAGTATATTAAGGAAGACTATCGCCTATGTTATCTGCTTGACGATATCAAGGAGGGTGAAAAAATACTTAAAGATACGGCGTTAAATACAGTTATTTATCTTGATGACTTTCTAGGAAGCAATACGGTAGAAATGATAAAGTCCCGGGGCAATGAGAGTGCATTGTTAAATATAATTACCAGGGTTAAGCGCTCCAAGCATGTGAAGCTAATTTTCACAACACGAACCTCAATCCTGAACTCGGTTGTTGAAGATTCAGATAAACTTAAAAGGGCGAAACTGAGGAAAAATGAAACAGTGCTTGACTTGGAGGATTACAATACAGAGATCAAATCCCAGCTATTACTTAACCACATTGATGATTCCGACCTGAAAGGAGATCTGAAGGCAGCCATCAGGGATAAAAGTGTTTTTGATTTTATAATAAGACATAAAAATTTCAATCCAAGATCAGTGGAATATATTCTTTCGGCCGATAATGTAGAGGTACAAAGTGCCAACGAATACAGAAGATTCATCATCCATAACTTCAACGATCCCAAGGAAATTTGGAAGCATGCATATCTTCATCAATTAGACGATTGGCAGCGGATGCTAATTAACACCCTGTTGACATTCGATGAAAAAACAGAGATAAGCTTACTTGAAAAGGCTTTTGAGAAAAGACTGGAGATAGAGAATGCTAAATCACCTATTAATATATTCCAGTCCTCATTGGTTAAACTCACAAAAGCATTTATCATTGTCACTGGGAAGATGGTTGATCTTAAAAACCCTTCATTAAAAGACTTCCTGATTAATTTTATTCAGAATGATAAAGCAGAAATATCTTCGATGTTAGATAGTGTAAAATATATCACTCAGATCTCCAAGAGTTTGAAGCGCATGGCGAAAAGCAAAGATGTGCCGATTCCAAAAAAAATTACAGCGCAGTTACTTACCAATTATGCCGACTATTCTAGGCCTGAAAATCGAGATGAGGATCTTATCCAAATTGCCATTTTTATTAGTGAAAATAGCCAAGGGCTAAAAACTTCAGAGACATTGGCGAATATCCTCAATGAAATTGACGATTGGGAATCTCTTCACGATAATTATCTGCTGAACCAGTCATTTTTAAAATTTCTGCAGACTGTAGGCCATGACACGATTGTCAAGGAGGTACTGAACGAACGTACCATGGATATAGTCGAAGACCTATTGTTGGGGGAGTTTGACTTGGAGAGGGCAGTTGAATTGTTAGAAAAATTGGCTAGAGGCTTTGATATAGATTTTACAGGTATTGATGTCTCAAAGATCGACTTACATTTCGATGATCTTTTTGGGGAGTATATAAATAATGAGCTTGATCAACTTAAAGACTGGGCGACAGATGTTAGTGAGGTAGATGAGGTTAGAGACAAGATTACGGACTTTCAAGAAAGACTTCAGGATCTGGGATATTATCATGAAGTAGATATGAACGATTTTGAATGCGACTGGTACGAAATCACCATAACCAATGAGATTAAAAGGCTGAATGCAAAGAATGATTAAAAAGGTGCAATAGAAATTGATTAAAAATCAGAAGATATGTTAAGGAATGAAGAACTAAGTTCGCTTACCTGGAATGAGATATCGATCAGCGACTCCACTATAATCGCGAAATGGTGAAAGGTTTTATAGTCCTCACGGAGATGGTATGTTCCCAAACATACCGACTTTAACGGAGTATATTTTTTGCTATAAGTTTACCAAGATCAATTGCCGGGTACTTTATTATAGTACTCCCTATTGTTAGGACAATAATTCTTACAATGTTAATTATTAATGTTGTTATTGTTGCTTGAGGTGTTGGAATGTGGGAAACTCCCT
>NZ_JBEONS010000063.1:0-7627 GCF_040544395.1 Pedobacter sp. CG_S7
CTATTACCGACACCTGCAAGAAAAATGAGCAGGCCATCTTAAATGCTTTCTTGACTATTGCTTCATCATAGAGGTACCTGAGTAGTTACAAATTAGCAAAGAAATAAAAGTAATTAACGCAATTTTTTAGGCTTATTAAAGATGAAAATTTGACAAACAAAAAAAACAAATAACTGTTTGATAGTAGTTTATAAAACATTTTTATCACTTTTAATAAATTAGATAGATTAATGAAATCATCATAAGCTAAAACCTATAAAAAAATGTATCCATATTGAATCAATTAGTTTGTTTATTTCAGAAATGTTAAGACATTTTATTTAAATTCAGTTAACTAGCAGTAATTTTGAGTTACTTTTAATATTTTCGTATAAAATATCATCATATTTAAAATCAAAAGAGAATTAACTATTCATAGGCAAATGCAAAATTTTGAAAACGCAAAAAAACTATTAAATAATTCTAGTATATACTATTTAATTGCTGTTGATATGAACAGTAACTACCTTTATATTAATAAGCGGTACCAGAATTCATTCAATGTGATTAGTAGCCAGTTGGTAGGTCAGCATTACGCTGTGACTGTACATCCAGATGACTTAGAAATATGCCATTCCGTTTCTGCTAAATGTTTCCAAAATCCTAGCCATGTTTTCCCCGCAATTATAAGAAAACACGATGGAAATGGTGGATACATTATTACCCAATGGGAATACAGGGCTATGTTTGATGATAATAACTTACCTGCTGGCATGCTTTGCATAGGTAATGATATTACGGAGTTTATGCAAACCAGTATTGATTTGGAAACTGCTAAAAAGTCATTAAACGATGCAGAACTTACACTCAATCAACTTTTTTACTTGCAATCGCATGTGTTTAGAAAACCAGTTGCAAATATTATTGGTTTAACCTTAATACTTGATTCAATGGAAATAGATGCTACAATAAAATCAATATTTTCAATGGTCAATCAAAGTGCAAAAGAACTTGATGAGGTGATAAAAAAGATAGCTGAGAAAGTTTAATTTGAATAAGACTTATTTTTCGGCTTTTAAAAGGTCTTTATAAACAGCAATACGGTGAGTTCTCACCTTATAGGGAATCTTATCCTTACTGTTACTAACCTGGAAACCAATTGCACTAGACTCCTTTACAGGCATATGGCAGTCGATACAGTTTGTTGACAACAGCGCGTTATCTTTCTCTTCTATCTTTGTATGCGCCACATTTTGGTGACAACTGATACACTTCTGGGAATAGATTTTCAGACTTACTTTATTTTCATTGTGTATTTCATGACAGGAAATACAATCGGTCTTTCCAATTATATAACAAAGACCTGCTTCCAGTAATTGTTTTTGGTTTCCATGAACATCAGGATCTTTACCAGTAAAGGCACTGTATTGAGGCAGACTCCTTAAAGTGTCTCCTGGTTTAAAGAAGAATGTTGGCGTTAAGGATTGTAACTCAATACCGGAGTGACAAACACCACACATATCTATTCTACGGCTTAATGGTAGCGATTGATAACTTACCATGTGCGTTGCCTCTTTAACCTCTGGATTTTGCTGATGAAATTCAACATGTTTAGTTGCTGGCCCATGACAACGCTCACAATCTATACCTGCTATTAATGATCCCTTAACAAACTCCTCTTCTTCTTTTAAATCATTCGTTTGGATCAATTTCTTATCAACATAAGAAGTGTGACATTCTAAACAGCGGGCTATGATGGGTCTGCCAAAATAAATCTGTTCTGCTGGAAAGCCAGGACTATTTACCCATTGGTGTTCTTTGGTCAGGTAATTTAATGGCATCTGCATCAGCTTTTTCCCGTACCAAAAAGCAAAAGTATAAGCACTCAAACCAGCTCCAAATACAAAATCAAGTCTTTCTGCTTTAACCTCTTTTCCATTGATATAGGCAATTTGATATAAACCCCCTTTTCGCTTTTCTATACCAACTTTGGTTTTTTCATTAAAAACAAACTCCCCAATAGGCAGCGTTAAACTATCCGTAGCTGTAGCAGAGGTTAAAAAACCGGAAGTATTAAAGTGTGCATTATGCGCATAGGAATCTGCGATGTTTTTATGGCAACTGTTACAGGTAGTGCTTCCTGCATAAGCGGCACCCCTGCTATCTTTTTCTTTAATTTGTGTGCATTGCACAATAACTATTACAATGGACGACAGCATAAAAAGGAGGAGTATAAAATGCCTTTGGCCCATGAAAATATTTGATTAGATTTTAAATATTCGATTTTAAATCTATTTAAAATATGTTTAATATACAAGTATTATATACCTATTTTAACCAATGAATTTACCCTGTTTTACCATCCTTAATCTACTTAAAAAAGAGTTTTGTAAATGGTTCTGATACTTGATATAATAACCAGGGCACCCACAGAAATAAGTATAGTTTTAGAATTTAATTTTCCGGCAAGCCTTGCTGCAATTGGAGCAGCAACAACTCCACCAATAATTAGTCCAGTAATAATCTGCATATGACTGGTGCCCAATAGGACAAAGAATGTAAGTGCACTACCGAAAGTAACAAAGAACTCAGTTAAACTTACTGTACCAATGATATATCTTGGTGTTTTACCTTTAGCAATTAATGTACTTGTTACCAGTGGGCCCCAACCACCACCTCCAAAAGAATCTAGAAATCCTCCCGCACCGGCAAGCCAACCTGCATTTTTAACTTTCCTGCTTTCATTTTTCTTTTTGAAGGCATTTGTTAATATACGCACCCCAAGAAGAAGCGTATATATAGATAATATCGGACGTAACCAGTCACCATATTTTTCACCCAGGTATACGAGAAATATAGCGCCAACAATTGCCCCCAGAACACCAGGAAAAACTATAGTTTTAAAAAGCTTCTTGTTAATATTACCAAATTTATAATGACTAAAGCCTGAAGCTCCACTGGAAAACATTTCGGCCGTATGAATACTTCCGCTAATAGCTGCGGGATTTAGGCCCGTCGACAATAATACTGTAGTAGAGATTACGCCATAACCCATCCCCAAGGCACCATCGACCATTTGTGCAAAAAATCCGGCAAGAATCATCCAACCAAAAACAGCATCAAGTTTAATAGCACTCACATAGGTCCAAAAATCAGTAAAAAGATTCGTTAAGGGGTAAAATGAAGATATAGCGTGACCAGAAAAAATAAATGCAAGTGCAAAAAGACATCTTCCAGCAAATTTCTTCCAATATTTCTCATCACGTACATTAAAACTTTTTATACTAGCTAATTTTGAATGCTGATCTGCAATCAGCGAAACTAAAATACCTTTCTCTATGGCTATATGTTGAATTTTACGATTTAAAGCCGTATTGGCAACTTTTAATATGATCAAATCATATTCAGCAATTAGCTCCGGCGTGTAAACTGATTGTGTTCCTTCAATGGTACCATCTTCCAAAAGCAGCGAAGTAACAATATCCTTGTTCCGTTTTTCCATTGCAAATACCGCTTCAGCAATTTCCGGACTCTCTCCTACCAACAAAATCCTGTAGCTTTCTTTTTCTAAAATCTTATATTCCTTGGTATTTTGATAATTTATCTGAGTCATTTTAAAATACTTCTTTACGCTATGGCATGTAAAGATATAATTAAATCTACTATGTTGATAGAATTAATTGCGAAATTTTAAGCTTTCTTTATTGGAAAGAACTCTCGGGGAAAAGGTAATTTGTATCTTAGGAAGATCCTCTTTATTCGTTATTGCCGAATTGATCGCATCAGCAACAGCCATACCTTCCACTATTTCACCGAACACAGTGTAATCGTGATCAAGATGAGGTATTCCTCCAACAGTTTTATATACTTGACGTTGCTTCGAAGAAAACTTAAAACCTTTCTTTTGTTCTAAAACATCCAATTGCTGATCTGTAAAAATTTTACCTGACACAAGATAGATTTGGGTCAAATAAGAACTTTTCTGTGGATTATCATTTCTCCCGGCACCTAATGCCCCTTTTTTATGAAAAAGTTCAGGAATTATTTCTGCTTCGATTCGCTTTAATGGCAATTCTGGATGCTGTTTTTCCCTTTCCAGAATAGTATCATCTAATTCTCCCCCCTGACTTACAAATGATTGAATTACCCTATTAAAAGCTGCATTATTAAATAAACCATTTTTAATACTTAGCAAAAATGCATCCCTGTGTTTTGGGGTTTGATCATATAACAGCAAAGTAATATTGCCTTTGTTAGTTGCTAATTGAACAAAGCTGGACTGCGCATGGCAAGCAACCGTAATTAGCATTAGAAACAGCGTAATTTTAACCATGAATAGCCTCTTTATTACCATAACTTTGTATCAGTTCACCTTCAAATTCAAGCCATTCTTTCCATCTTTCATCTACATCAATATCGATGGTGTATTTACGGGCAAAGTTTAAAAATGTAGTATAATGGTTTGCCTCAGAAACCATTAAATCATGATAAAATTTAGCCAAATCCTTGTCTTTAATGTTTAAAGAAAGAACACGAAAACGTTCACAGCTTCGCGCCTCTATCATTGCAGCAAATAAAAGACGGTCAATAAAAGCCGAATTTCTACTCCCATCTTTACGATTAAATTTTACTAGTCGGCCAACATAATCATCTTTTCGCTCACGCCCTAAGGTAAAACCACGTTTTTTAATAATGTCAACAACCATTTGAAAATGCTGCATCTCTTCAATAGCAATAGCAGTTAACTCTTCTACTAAATCCATGTGCTCAGAATTATTTGCGATCAGCGTAATAGCATTCGTTGCAGCTTTTTGTTCGCACCAGGCATGGTCTGTCAAGATCTCTTCTAAATTCGATTCAGCAATATTTGCCCAACGTGGGTCTGTCAATAATTTTAATCCTAGCATGAGTTATCAATAAATTCTTTCCTGTCAAATTTAGGAATAATCACAGTGTTTTAAAATTATGGGTTAAAAACATTTAATTTGCATAAATTTTAAAGAAATGAACTCGAAAAGAATATTGATCATTGGATTGGTATGGCCTGAACCTACCTCTTCGGCAGCGGGCACAAGGATAATTCAATTGATCAATTTATTTCTTTCTGAAGGGTATGAAGTGTTTTTTGCCTCTGCAGCCTCTAAGGGTGATTTCAGTTTTAATTTGAAAGATTTAGGTGTTGTAGAACAGGAGATCAAACTAAATGACCAGCGCTTTAACCATTTTCTGAAGGAAATAAACCCTGCTATTGTCCTCTTTGATCGCTTTATGATTGAAGAACAATATGGATGGAGGGTTCAACAGGAATGTCCTGATGCCTTAAAACTATTAGACACCGAAGATTTACATTGTTTACGTGATGCAAGACAGCAAGCTGTAAAAACTGGCAATTCCATAGCATCAGTTGATTTATTTACTAATTTAGCAAAAAGAGAAATCGCTGCTATATTACGTTGCGACCTTTCACTGTTGATCTCGGAAATAGAAATGAAAATCCTTGAAACGAAGTTTAAAGTAGACCCAGCTTTAATTTATTATTTACCTTTTTTAGAAGAAGAACTCACTGAAAAAGCTGTTCAAGATTGGAAACCTTTTGAAGAACGCGAAGGCTATGTTTTTATTGGCAATTTTTTACACGAACCCAATTGGCATACCCTCCAAATATTAAAAACAAAGATATGGCCCACATTGAGAAAAAAAACCCCAACAGCAATACTTCATATTTACGGAGCCTATGCCGCTCAAAAAGTGATGCAACTTCACAATGAAAAAGAAAAGTTTCTTATTCATGGTCGTGTAAAAGATGCAAGAGAAGCTATTTCAAGACATAGAGTCTTACTTGCACCTATACAATTTGGCGCTGGGGTAAAAGGGAAGCTTATTGATGCCATGCAAGTAGGAACCCCATCGATTACTACTGTTGTTGGTGCCGAAGCAATGAGAGGAGATTTAGATTGGAACGGGGCAATAGCCGATGATATGGACCTTTTTATTGACTATGCTGCAAATTTATATCAAAACAGAGACTGGTGGTTAATGTCACAACAAAAAGGAATCCGTATACTCAATGAGCGGTATGGAAAATCACTATTTGAACTGTCTTTTATTGATTATATTAAGGCATTAACCTTGAATTTAAGGGTACATCGACATCAAAATTTCTTCGGTCAGCTTTTGCAATACCATACGGCTAACAGCACTAAATATATGTCTTTATGGATTGAGGAAAAAAACAAAAACAAGCTGACCTAAAAAGAAGGAGCCCGATGCAATACCGGGCTCCTCTATTAAATATTTAATTGTTAATTTCGTCTAGACTTTTTGGGGCATTTCAATTGGTATCCCCTTCTTTCTCATTGCAAACCATTATTTTGCTGGTGTAATTACAACTTTTCTAAATTCTACAGAACCATGATCTCCCTGGATATAAATTGGCCCAGGTTCTCCTTCGTTGCTATCAAGTGCACCACCCGTAATCCCAGGTATTTCCTGGTTACTAATCACCGTTTTTCCATTCGCTATTATTGTTACCCTGCGCCCAACCAGCGTAATATCAAAAACCTGCCATTGATCAGGACCTAAAGCAGCAATTTCACTAGGGGTTAAAAATCCATAAACACCTCCAAACAATACGTTTGAAGGATGTGCATCTTTAGGACTGTCCTCAATTTGCACCTCATAACGACCTCTTAAATATACTCCACTATTACTTCCCTTCGGATATTTAAATTCCAAGTGCAATTTAAAATCACCAAACTTTTGATCCGAAATTAAATTAGAACCAGAACGCGGACTAGTTAAAATATTATTTTTAACTACCCATTGGTTTTCACCTAATGCCTTCCAACCAGTAAGATTTTTCCCATTAAATAGCTCAATAGGTTTAGCCCAAACAACTGTAGCAGTGCTTTTCAGATATGGAGCTTTTACACCTTTCCAATTATACTTTTTCCCCTCACTGGTAACTATGGTGCCTTTAATTTCAGCGCCTGCTAATTCACCTTCAATTTTAAAATCCTGATCTCCTTCTTCCCACTGTGGTGGAATAGCAAAACTAAATTTACCATTATTGAAAATTACTTTGGCAATGGGACGGGCACTTCCGGAGGCTCCCACAAATGAACCTACCAAAATACGGGTTCCCGAAAGCTTAACTTCCAACCAGGAAGGAGTTGGCTTTCCATTAACGTCCATAGTAATGTCCCAGCGACCTATCAGGTCTTTTGCTGTTTTGCTTTGCTGAACGTGGGTAAGCGTGGAATAGTCTGCTGAGAAAAGCATATTTGCTGATCCAAACAGTAAGAGACTACTTAAGCCTAATATAAGAAATTTCTTTTGCATATATAGAATTTTAAGGTAACAGCGTAAGGTAATGATCTTACGCTAAGATTTTAACTAAAATTTTAAAAACGTTACTTGGGTTGAAGAATTTTCAGAAATTTAATCTTTAAATAATGGCCTATAAGCCCGCTTAAATAAGAATAAAAAGACAAAACATTTGTTTACCTGCCGCTGAAACAAATGTTTGTTAAGAATAAAAAATTAAGAATACAAGTAACTACTCAGGTACTTTAAAAGATTTGACTGTTTTCAGCCCTTGTAATCGTTGTTAGTTTAGGGGCAGTTTCAAAATTCAAATAAAATGGCT
>NZ_JBEONS010000064.1:0-7575 GCF_040544395.1 Pedobacter sp. CG_S7
GGAGTTTCCCACATTCCCACACCTCAAGCAACAATAACAATATTAATAATTAACATTGTAAGAATTATTGTCCTAACAATAGGGAGTACTATAGTACGGGTACCTCGCTTATCCTTTTCAGGAACCAATACCGCCACTTTTCCTGTAAGGACTGTAACTTTAATATTTTTATTCAGCGCATAAGCATTGATGTTAAAACTGGTGCCCAAGACTTGGGTAATGATCGCCCCGGTATGGATGATAAATGGTCTGTGCTGTTCATGTTCAACTTCAAAATAGGCCTCTCCAAACAAACTGATTTCTCTTTTGCTTTTTCCGAAACTTTTAGGGAAACTGATTTTACTCCCTGCATTTAGCCATACTTTTGACCCATCGGAAAGTGTTATTTTAATAACCTTTCCGTTTCCAGCTGATTTCTCGAGCATTACTGTTTCTGGAACTTTATTTAAGAAGGTGGTATAATAGTAATATCCCGCAGAAAAAATGCTCAAGAAAATAGTGATTGAAGCAGCAATTTGAAACAGGTGTTTCCGATAGCTCAACTTTCCATTTCGATCTGCTATTTCATCAATGATATTGTTATAGCCCTTTTCACAATCGTAATTGTGTTCTGCCTGATTTTTTAATTCAGCAGGATCCGCATTCTGCTGGGCTTCAAAATAATTGATAATCTGATTTTCCAGATTACTGGAGTCATTCGAAGCGTTTACTGTTGTGTTTGCGTCTCTCTTCTTCATGTTTGTCTTATGTATGATGCAAAAAGTAGAAGTACCCCCTAAAGAGTTTCCGTTTATTTTTAAGAAAATTTAATTAAAGACAATTGACAGCAGTGCGATTGCTGAAAGAAGTAAATGGCCAATAGAAGTCCGCAGTCTTTTAAGGGCAATCGTGATTTGCTTTTCTATTGTTTTTGTTGAGATATGGAGGACACTAGCAATTTCTTTATGGCTAAGCTGCTCCATCCTGCTTAGTACATATATTTCACGGCATTTTGGTGGGAGATCTTTGACTTGTTTATTGATTATTTTCTTCAACTCTTTTTCCAGGAGCGGGCCATCACTAGTATAATCAGAGGCTAGCATTTCAATTACAGAAACATCAAGAATGATTTTTTTTGCCCTGATTTTCATTAGGGACCTGTTCCTGATAGCGGTAAATAAATAAGCTTTTAAAGTTTTGATTTCGACCTGATGTCGACGGATCCATAAGTCAACAAAGAGATCCTGAACCAAATCCTCACAAAGCTGTTTATCCCGCAGTAAATTATAGGCTGAATGATATAGCTGTGAAGAGTAACGTTGATAAATAAGTCTGTGTGCATTTTCCTGGTCGATTTCTAATAAATCAACTAAATGTTGATCAGACAATATGTTCATTATGCTATGCTATATTTAGTACTCATTAATTTGGCTAAAGGTAAATATAGCAATTTATGCTTCACATTATCTCTATGTTAATTGTAAGTTAACTGGACGTGTCGACAGGCTCTACTTATAAAACGCAATTGGCTGAGTAAAAAATAATAGCCGATACTGGGCAACACAAGTTCAGGGAGTAGATGCCCACTACTTCTCTTCTCCTTAGTGAAGTCTATTCTTTGCCAGAGGGTACTCACTGCTGCTGTTCAAGGAGGTGCTTTTTTAAAGAATATCGTTCTCTGTTAAATTTGTGCTTTTAGTGACCACTTTCTCAACGGATGGTTTTCCTTCCGTAACCGTAATATTCTAAACTTTTGAATATGCTTATTTGTTAAAGAAAAAAATCTTTAGTTATGGGCCTTGAGAAATATGTTGCTAAGCGTGATTTTACCAAAACAGCTGAACCAAAAATTGGAATAAGTAAAAAAAACGAACCGCTGCTGTTTGTGATACAGAAGCATGATGCTTCGCGGCTGCATTATGATTTCCGTTTGGAAATGGAAGGTGTTTTGAAAAGCTGGGCAGTTCCAAAAGGACCTTCAATGGATCCGAAAGTTAAACGATTGGCCATCATGGTAGAGGATCACCCGTACAATTATCACAATTTTGAAGGTATTATTCCAGAAGGGGAGTACGGTGCTGGAACTGTGATTGTTTGGGATGAAGGAACTTATGAACCTATAGCTGAAATTAAAGGAAAGAAAGCTCAAGAGAAACATTTATTAAAGCAACTAAAAGAGGGGTCGTTAAAAATTAAACTGTATGGTGAGAAATTGAAGGGTGAGTTTGCATTGGTGAAAACACACGGAATGGGTGAAAATGGGTGGTTGCTGATCAAACATAAAGATGAATATGCTTCTACAAAAGACATCACTACAAAAGATAAATCTGTACTTTCTGGTCTTAAAATTGAAATGGTGCCTCAAGCTTCTGAAGAAGGCAAAAAGCAAACCAATACCAATACAAATAAGGCAAGAAAAACAAAATTAGTAGAACCAACACCAAATCAGAAGCCTCCAGAAAGTAATACTGATATAAAGTCACTGTTGAAAAATGCACCAAAAGCCAAATGGTCG
Source organism: Pedobacter sp. CG_S7 (assembly GCF_040544395.1). Classification (NCBI taxonomy): domain Bacteria; kingdom Pseudomonadati; phylum Bacteroidota; class Sphingobacteriia; order Sphingobacteriales; family Sphingobacteriaceae; genus Pedobacter; species Pedobacter sp. CG_S7. Next base: position 2,495 of record NZ_JBEONS010000064.1, read on the forward strand.
CAGGGCTTGAAACCTATGCTGGCAACGTTGGTAGACGTGCCATTTGATAATCCTGACTGGCAATATGAAGTGAAATGGGATGGATATCGTGCTATAGCTTTTGTTAAGGAGGGAGTGGTTGACCTGCTTTCTAGAAATCAAAAGAGTTTTAATGATAAATTTTACCCCATATACAAGGCCCTCTCAGAGATGAAGCTGAACGCAGTTTTAGATGGGGAGATTTTAGTGCTGGATGAAAAAGGGCGATCTAAATTTAGTGACCTGCAAAACTGGCGCAGCGAAGCAGACGGTGAATTGGTATTTTATGTTTTCGATTTGCTTTGGTATGAAGGTAAAAACTTGATAGATTTACCTTTATACCAACGTCAGGCTATTTTAGCAACCATCTTTCCCAAGGACAATGCAAACCTCCTGCTCAGTAAAGTCTTTATTGCAAATGGTACTGATTTTTTTAATGCTGCAGAAAGAATGGGACTGGAGGGTATTATTGCGAAAAAACGCAGTAGTGCTTATTCTCCTGGCAACCGCTCTAAAGATTGGTTGAAAATTAAGGTTAGTAAAAGACAAGAAGTTGTTATTGCCGGTTTTACAAAAAATGAGGCTACTGCTAAGCAATTCAGCTCCTTATTGTTAGGTGTTTATGATGATGATGTATTAAATTATGTTGGGAAGGTTGGGACAGGCTTTTCAGATAAAGTACAAAAGGAACTGATGGAACAATTTAAGCCTTTGATTACTGATGAAAGTCCTTTTGATAGTGTACCTGATGTGAACAAAGCATCAAGGTTCAGACCCCATCCACCAAAAGCGAAGCCAACCTGGTTATCGCCTGAATTGGTTTGTGAAGTAGCATTTAGCGAGGTAACGAGTGACGGGGTTTTCCGACATCCTTCTTTCCAGGGATTACGAATAGACAAAAATGCAAAAGAAGTTACCCGGGAAACTGCTGCAGCAACTGATACCCTTGTAGAAAAAGAAATCCATCAACAAGCCATTACACCACCAAGAGCCTCAGGAAGGAAAACTTTATTGAATCCAACAGAAGAAACACAGGTGCGTAAGGTTTGTGGACATGAATTGAAATTCACGAATTTGAGTAAGGTATATTGGCCTGAAGATAATGTGACCAAAAGAGACCTCTTTAATTATTATTATCAGGTGGCTGATTATATTTTGCCTTATTTAAAAGACCGTCCCATGTCTCTTAACCGTTTTCCGGGAGGTATTTATGGTTCAAGTTTTTACCAGAAAAATGTGAAAGATAAAGTCCCTGATTGGGCTAAAACTTTTCCTTATCAAACCAGTGATGGGGAAGAGAAAGAATACCTGGTGGGGGATGACGAGTCTACTTTATTGTGGATGGCTTCTTTGGGCTGTATTGAAATGAATCCTTGGTTTAGCCGTATGCAGTCGCCAGACTATCCTGATTATTGTGTGATAGACCTTGATCCTGATGAGCATACTTTTGATCAGGTTATTGAAGCAGCGAAAGAAGTGAAAAAGGTATTGGATGCAATTAATGTTCCTTGTTATTGTAAAACATCTGGTTCTACAGGAATGCATATTTACATTCCCTTAGCTGCAAAATATACTTATGATCAATCGCAACTTTTTGCCCGTATCCTTGTAAATATTGTCAATAAAAATCTTCCTGATTTTACCAGTCTAGAAAGAATGATTGCCAAACGGAAGGGCAAAATGTACCTCGACTTCTTACAAAACCGACCTGGGGCAACCATTGCCGGTGTATATTCTTTAAGGCCGAAAATTGGCGCTACAGTTTCCATGCCTTTGCATTGGGAAGAGCTTAAACCAGGTTTAAAAATGAAAGATTTTACGATTTTTAATGCTGTAGATCGTCTAAAGGTAGAGGGGGATTTGTTTAAAGGGGTTTTAGGCGCAGGAATAGATTTGGAAAAGGCTATTAAAAAGGCGCAATCAATTTTTGATTAATTGGTGCTGGTGGCGCAGGCATGGTAAAATAAAAAGTGCTGCCTGTGCCGGGTTCACTTTCTACCCACAGCTGACCGCCGTTTTTTAAGGCAAACTCATGACATAAATTTAACCCTAATCCCGTGCCTTTTTCTCCTAAAGTCCCAAAAGTGCTATAATTGTTTTGCCAATTGAGAACGCTAAAGAGGTAAACAGCCGAAGAAAAAAAGCCGGATTCGGGACTACTGTAGAAGAGAATGCTAGAAGGTTCGGGATTGAATACAAACAATATACTTACGAAGAGATTGACAAAATGAATTAAACTATATCAGTCAACACATGGATTACAATGACGGTTAAAGTGCTTTCACAATCCGCTCACAAAAAATTTTAGATGGAAGAAAGATTTTTGATTGTAAGTCCTTTCATAAGTTTCCAGGAGCAACAATGGACTTTATCAAAAAACGGTGAAATAATGATAATGGTTTATATGAATCCAATCGATTAAGCCGAAAAATAGAGACAGATTGGGAAGAGCAAATTGAAAAGATGAACTATTAACTCTTCGTGAGCAATTACAACTAGGAGGCAAAACAGCATTTAAGTTCCCCTATATGAGCAACTCCACTACGGTCGAAATGACTATAGCACTTAACCTTCATCTCAACTTGGAGACGAATCAAGATTATCATTAAATGTGGTTTTCTGGGTTAATCAATTCCAGAAGTATTTAGGATTCTCTAACTGCCAAGGAGTAAAGGTTTGATTAATATCATGCTAATTTATATCGCGTGATTTTAGGTGGATTCTCCATAAACCCTTTTTTAGCTATTGATAGGTCATATGACGATTGCATACGAACCCAAAAACGTGCCGCACCTCCAAATACCGTTTCAACTCTTAAAGCTATATTAGGCGTTATAGCGGCCTTACCATTCAATATATTAGATAATGTGGGTCTTGTAACGTCTAATAATTCAGCGGCTTTAGCGATGGTTAAATCACGACCTTCAACAATTTCCATCCTTAAAAGTTCTCCCGGGTGGGTTAATTCCATTTCTCTTTTCATATTAGTGGGTGTCTAAATAGTCTAAATCGAAAGCAGTTTTGTTTTCAAAGCGAAAGATGATTCTATAATTACCTGTAACATCTAGGCTCCAGAATCCTTGAAGGTTGCCCTTTAAAGGATGTGGCCTGAACGAAATCAAATTTGCAAGATCTTCTGGCACTTCTTCCAGATCGTCGATAATTTGCAAAATGAGCTTTATTTTCTTTATCTGCACAGGAGGTAGTTTACTACCATCTCCCTTCTCCCAAAGAAGTCGTAAGGCTTTACTTTTAATAGTTTCAATCATAATTGACTGTATGGTGTAAAGATACACCTTACGGAATTGAAAACCAAATTATTGCTTTCAGAGGTCACAAACTTGCGAACTGCAATTTCACTATATAAATTTGTTTTGGACAATTATAATCTTTTATTTGGAGGAATTGTCGGTAGCAGTGCAGATGCTCAACAATGTTAATTATCAAAAATGGAGGGAATAATGATAGCTATGAGATTGTTTTATAGGCTTTATTAGCGAGGAATCTATTATTCTTGCCAAATTTAATTAACCTCCTCTTCATATAATTAGTTATAATAAACATTAACGGAATAATCGTAATTTTGGTTTAAATTCCTCACATTCTGTAATGTCTTTTGTCTCAAATATGAAAGTAACAAGCTCTTTTATTTTTCTCTTCTTTATGGCCAGCATCGTGACTGCTCAATCAACAACCGCAGAGATCTTCAAGAAAACAACGCAAAGAATAAATTCTCTTAATAGTATTGGATATAGTATTAGTTTTATGGAAAAAAACCCTTTTAGTAAAGGTGATATATCTGAGGGAGTAACAAATGAAGATATTTTACTAAATCCTGATAGGACAATAAAATATAAAATAACGGAGACTAATCTAAATTCTGGTCAAAGCATTTTCAGGGAAACCTATTTAGCTGGCAAACTTTACTCTATAAACCTGACTGATAGCACTTATGTAGTGAATGTACCTAAATCACCTGTTTCGTATCATATGGCAGATATTTCAACCATGATGGAGAGTGAATTTAAGGCCCATTCTTCAAAGATCTTTCATAAAAAAGATACTTTATTCAATGGCAAAAAATGTTATAACTTTTTGATTAAAAGCTATGATATGATTTCAAATGGAAACCATGACTATACGCATAAACAAATACTAATTGACCAGAAGACATTATTGCCCTTATACCTAAAGAGCACGGGGGCTGGCTCAGCCTATAAAGAAGGTCTTTCGTTAGGTCGCTTAGATTTTTACACGGAAAACATCTTCTACAATTTTGTTGCAGATAAAAAAATAAAAATAATGCCGTTTGTGAATTCTGGGTTTAGCCTGCCGAACACTGAAATGCTTAAAGATGGAGAAAGAGCCCCTGAACTATCCTTAAATAGCCTATCTGGACTGCATGTTCCTGAAGATAGTTTTACGGGTAAGCTACTCTTGGTAGTCTTTGGAGGAACAGCCTGTCCGGCCAATCCCTTAGCAAATCCTATGCTAAACCGACTGCATTCAAAGTTTTCATCAGCAGATTTTTCCATCATTAACATCTATACCAACGAAACGACTGAACAGGTACAAAAATACATCGAAAGCAATAGCTTAAATTTTCCTGTATACTTAGGGAACAGAAGCTAAGTAAGGCATATAAAACACTTGAGACCCCAGATTTTTACCTGATAAGCAGGGAAGGAAAGGTTGTTCGGACATCTAATGGTTATAGTGACTCCCTTGAAAATGAATTGAATAGAAATATTGTCAATCTATTAGAAAAAACACAATAGAATAGTAATTCTTAGGTATTATTATCAAAAAATGGTGAATTTCTTAGACGTCGCTTTGCACTTTTCCAATTAACCAAGAAATAGTATAAGGAAAGGTTTTTCTCAGAATGAATAAAAAACCAGAGGAGGCGGTGATAGACAAATTTAATTCAGCAGATATTGCTTAGGCTTAATTTTGACTGATATAGTTTATTAAGACCGTTGCAAGGCAATATGTGATTTAACTAATTGATTAACAATAAATTACACTTGTTTTTTTTGTTATTTAGGATATTTTTATGTATT
>NZ_JBEONS010000065.1:0-7423 GCF_040544395.1 Pedobacter sp. CG_S7
AAACTTTAAACTGAAACAGGAAAAATAAAACCTTACCAAAAGAGCTATAGGAAATTGTTTCTACAAATAAAAGATGGGCTTCATGGGGCGGATACGTCAGAATCAATCAAATTCAAATAATAAGAAGGCGAATAATGAGAAAAATCGTATTAATGAATTAAAATTAAACATTAATGATTCTGCGAGTGAATTTACAGTTGAAATGATCAATGCGGAAAAAATTACTCTTTCGAATTTGAAAGGTAAAGTAGTTCTGGTAAATTATTGGGCTACATGGTGTGCGCCTTGCTTAATGGAGTTCGCAGAAATCCCAAAAAAGGTACTTGAACCATTTAAAGACAAAAATTTTGTTTTCATACCAATATCTATTGGAGAGAGTAAAGAAACGGTTCAAAAAAAGATGTCGGAGATGAAAAAATACGGAGTCAATTTCAATGTTGGAATTGACCCAAGTAAAAAAATATGGAATAAATATGCAACCGGAGCGATTCCAAAAAGCTTTATAATTGACCAGAATGGTATTATTAAATATATTTCAAGAGGAAATTCGGACGGAAATGTTGATAAATTGGCAACAGAAATAAGAAATTTGTTAACGGATTAAAACTGTTAGCAAAGCAGACTATAATAAAATTCTAATGTCTTTGAAATAAAAATAAAAAAACGTACAAGATACCTTTTGCCACGAGATTTCAAATCTTTGATAACATTACCTACGCAAGCTGCCAATCTAAAACAACCAATATTGTAGAGTTTAATATGATATCAAAAAACGGTGGTGGCTGTTGCACAACTATCCAATCGTTGTAGAGTAGCGGCTATTTTATTTTTGGTGCCCTGAGAATCTCATAGAGGCGAATTTTCCCAGTTCAAAAAACCTATAGCCAAGTCTCAAGCAGTTACCACACCACACCTAATGAACACGCCATTTCTGTTTTATTAGTTGTGAAACAAACAGCCATGGTGGAATACTGATAATTAGCATTGAGCTATGTATTAAATTAAAGATTGAGTGCTCTTTCACTTTGCATCCAAAGAAGAAAAGATTAAAGAATTTAAAAAATCTCTTACATTTTTTAGGCTTTTAGTTTCAGAAAAATCTGTTAGAGATGGCAAATTAGTCATAAAAAAATCCTGAAAATTTGCCATCTCTACAATGGTACTCGCCAAAGAACGGCTATAGATATAATCGGGGTTATAAGCTATGAATACATTAGCTATGTTTGCGCAAAAGTTTTTGTAAGGTTTGAATAATTGATCTTCATTATCAGCAAATACATTTTTAGTAAGGTAAACCTTAGATGACTCTGCCATAATAATTATATGCAAATCATCCATATTAAAAAGGTAATCTGCTGCATGTTTTTCTTCAAATTGCCACGTCAAAATATTAGTAATAATATTTATTTTCAGGCGGTTATCTAAAATATTATTGGTATTAAACATAAGCTGATAATCTAGCCAATGCCAATACCAAGCTACGATATAATTCAATAAACGATGTTTATTTTCAAAATACCTATAAACAGTGGCTTCAGTTTTACCTATATCTTCCGCTAGTTTTCTGAAAGTAAAAAGCTCAAATCCTAAACTCTTGATGAGTGAAACACTATGCGTCAGAATTTTCTTCCCTATCTCACTCCCCTCAGGATCTTTAAGATAAAGCTTTTTGTTCATTTTAGGGTGTAATTGCCATTCCATGTCACAAATATAATAGTAAATACGTCATAGTAAAATCATTTACTTTATAAAATGATAGTATTACTACTATTTTATAAAGTAAATGATATCTTTACCTAGAAGTTTATGGTTATGGCAGAAAAAAATTCATTAAAATCAACAATTAAGAAGTTGTTCCAATTGGTAAATCTAGAGCGATTTGAGATTGAAAAAGTCTACATTTATGCAACTCTTAGTGGTTTAATAATACTATCCTTACCATTGGGGATACAAGCTATTATTAATTTAATGTTTGGCTCAACCATTAGTACTTCAATGGTGGTACTTATTGCTTTGGTAATCATAGGTGTTTTAATTAACGGTGTGTTACAAATAAAACAGATGAGAATAACAGAGCGAATTCAGCAAAGGATATTTGCTCGTTTAACCTTTGCTTACGCATATAGGATCCCAAAACTTAGTTTGCCAGGTATTGATGAATATTATTTACCAGAACTGGTCAATCGCTTTTTTGACACTGCAAGTCTTCAAAAAGGATTATCAAAATTACTTATAGATCTTCCAACAGCAAGTATACAAGTGCTCTTCGGTTTAATTATCTTGAGTTTTTACCATCCCATCTTCATCGTTTTTGGATTCTTTTTGTTATTCTTGGTTATCATTATTTTTTTTGCCACCAGTCCAAAAGGTTTTCAAACAAGTATTGTTGAATCTGATTATAAATATGATGTTGCCCATTGGTTAGAAGAAATTAGCCGAGCAATTAAAACATTTAAATTTTACCAACAAACAGATTTACACCTCAAAAAAACAGATAAGTTATTGAATGGTTACTTAAAAGCCAGAGAAGATCATTTTTCTATATTGGTATTTCAGTATCGTATAATCATAGGATTTAAAGTTCTTATTACTGCAGGTATGCTTGTTATTGGTGCTGTTTTATTTGTTAATCAAAAAATTAATTTAGGGCAGTTTATTGCAGCCGAAATTATCATCATTACCATTATAAATGCGCTAGAAAAATTAATTGTGAGTTTAGATGTGGTCTACGATGTGCTCACTTCTCTTGAAAAAATTAATAAAGTTTTAGATAAAGAGCAAGATAGCGATGCCGATTTACTCGTTCCAGATAATTGGGAAGGAAAAGGTATGAGTATCAAAATTAAAAATCTTAACTTTTTTTATAACCCTAAATCAAAAATCCTAAAAAAGATCAATCTTGAAATAAAACCTGGAGAAAAAATATGTATCATGGGCGAAGAAGGCTCGGGTAAGAGTACTTTATTAAAGCTGTTGTCTGGAATGTGGCCAAATTTTACTGGCAATTTATTCTTTAATGATGAGCATTTTAAAAGCATTTTACCCGAAGCTTTATACAAACATATCGCTTTTTATTTTTCAGAAGACGAATTGTTTAGTGGTTCCCTTTTAGAGAATATTTTAGTAGGCACTCCTAATAATAATAAAGAAGAGCTAAAACGAGTTTGTGAACTTGTAGGGCTATCGGATTTTATTGCCGAAAAGCAAGATGGTTTTGAAATGAAACTAGATACCCAGGGTAAAAAACTATCTTCTAACATTGCGCAAAAAATCTTATTGGCTCGGTGTATTTTAAGAAAACCATCATTAATGTTATTGGAAGATGGTTGGTTGGGTTTAGATAACGTAGATAAACAAAATATAATTAACTATCTAACCGATTTGAACCAGCCTTTTACCATGATTGCCATCAGTAACGATGAGCAATTTGCTGCAAGATGCAGCAGGGTTATAAAAATTGAAAATGGGCATATCATAAACTAAAAGAGATGTTTTTAGAACGCAAAACACTTACAGAAAAATTAATGGAATTCGATTCTTTTAAAAGAATTATCAAAAGCCAAAAATCGAAAAGCTTACGCAAAACTTTTTTAATTTCGTTGGGTATAATATTAATAGTTTCATTTTTACCCTGGACACAAAATATACAATCAATTGGGGTAGTTTCTTCAATTAGCCCCAACCAAAGACCTCAACAAATCAATAGTATTATCCCCGGAAGGATAGCGAAGTGGTATATACAAGACGGGCAAAGGGTAAAAAAAGGCGATACCTTACTGCAGATAAGTGAAATAAAAGAGGATTATTTAGATGAATCTTTACTACAAAGGGTAGACGAACAAATTAACGCTAAAAATGAGGCGGTTAGTTTTTATAAGCAAAAAGCCGGCACCGCCAATCAACAGGAAAATGCTTTAATTAATGCTTTAGGCTTTAAGACGGACCAGTTAAAGAATAAACTTAAGCAATATACTTTAACAGTACAGTCGGAAAGTATAGCTTATGTGGCAGCACAAAACCAATTTAAAATTTCTACTGAACAACAAAAAAGACAACAGCAATTATTTGATGCGGGCTTAAAATCTTTAACAGAACTAGAGCAAAAGCAACAATATTATCAAGATGCTTTAGCTAAGAAAATAAGTGCAGAAAATAAATACTATAACAGCAAGAACGAGTTATTAAATATTAAACTAGAACTATCGGCTGCCGAAGAAGATTATAGCGAAAAAATTTCTAAAGTAAACGGTGAACGCTTTACTGCGCTTTCTCAAGTATCATCAACCGAAGGTGAGATTGCAAAACTTAAAAACCAGTTTCAGAATTATAAGCAAAGGCAATCTTTTTATACCATTATCGCACCTCAATCAGGCCAAGTAATGCAAACTGTAAAAGCAGGTTTAGGAGAAACTGTAAAAGACGGGGAAAAACTAATGCAAATTGTACCTGATGATTTTGAGGCTGCCATAAAAATAAGTATTTCCCCTTTTGATATGCCACTTATTGCTTTAGAACAAAAAGTTCAATTACAGTTTGATGGTTTTCCAGCCATTGTTTTCTCTGGTTGGCCAAAAGCTTCTTATGGTGTTTTTAGCGGTAAAGTGGCAGCAATAGATCAATCTATCGATGCAAGTGGGAAATTCAATATCTGGGTGGTGCCAGATGGTAAAAAAGCTTGGCCAAAACAGCTCAAATATGGCGCAGGAACAAAAAGCATAGCCCTCTTAAAAGATGTGCCGTTAATTTACGAGTTATGGAGACAATTGAATGGTTTCCCTCCAGATTATTACCAGCAAAGTACAAACTTAGATGAAACTAAAAAGGATAAAAAATGAAGTCAACCTACCTTTTAATCTTCATTTGGATATTTTCTTTCACAGGCCTTCGAGCTCAAACGATGGATACGCTTTCATTTACAGATTTTATTAATATTGTAAAGAAAAATCATCCCCTTACTGTACAGGCAAAATTATTGACCGATTTAGTTAAAGCAAAAAAGAAGCAAGCTTTAGGTGGTTTTGACCCTAAAATAGAAGCAGAGTTTGACCGTAAGTTTTATAATGGTACAGAATATTATTCATTTTTAACGCCACAAGTAAAATTACCACTTTGGTATGGCGTAGAACTAAAAGGTTCTTTCGCTCAAGCCGAAGGTGCTTATCTTAATCCGGAAAACAAACTACCCAAGGAAGGTTTAAGTTATGCGGGATTAAGCTTTCAGCTAGGTAAAGGATTATTAATGGATAGCAGAAGAGCTGCGTTTAAAAAAGCGAATATTTTTAAGCAGGCCAGCGAGAATGAAAAAATTGGGATATTAAATGATCTTTTTCAGGATGCAGGAGAAAATTATATTAATTGGAGAAATAAATATCAAAATACTATAATTTACAATGAAGCTTTGAATTTAGCTAAGATCAGATTTGAAGCAGTTAAGGATGGTTTTTTAGGCGGAGATAAACCGGCAATTGATACGGTTGAAGCACTTGTTAATGTACAACAACGTGAAGTACAATCGCAACAAGCGGCCTTAGAATTGCAACAAGCTAAATATATGCTCAGTACATTTTTATGGTTAGCAGATAATTTGCCAGTTGATGTTGAGAAGTTAAACATAAAACCCACAAATGAATTAGAAATACCTTTGACCCCACAAGTTGATATTTCCAACAACCCTAAACTATTAAGTTATAATTTTAAGATTCTGGATTTAAATATAGATCGAAGATTGAAAGCAGAAAGTTTAAAACCAGAATTAGGTGTTAGTTTAGGTTTACTTAACCAAGGAAGAAGTCCTTTAAGGAATGTAAACCCCAATTATTGGAACGAAAATAATAAAGTTAACGTGAGATTTTCTTTTCCGCTTACATTTTCAAAAGCAAGAGGAGATTTAGCTGAAGCAAAAATTAAGATTGAACAAACTCAATTAGAACGCAATTTGTTCGAAAACGATCTCATCAATAAAATGAATCAAAATAATAGTGAATTAACGAGTTTACAAGCACAGCTAAAAGTTTTAAAAAACACTTATACCGCAACTGAACAGTTATTAAAAGGGGAAGAAATGAGGTTGAGACTTGGAGAAAGTTCTTTATTTATGGTAAACTCAAGAGAGACTAAACTAATCGAACTCAAAGAGAAGCGTTTGGCTGTTGAAGCAAAATTAAACAAAGCCCAGTTGAAAAAATTATATTTAAGTGGCAGCTTGTTTCAACTTTTATAAAATTAAGCAACAGTAAATGGTAATTCTCACCATTTACTGTTCCTAATTAATGCAAAAGGAGAAATTGTAGTTACTCCTTCAGTTGCAAACTGTGGAATTGCAACGGCACATAAGTCTGATTATTCTTTAAGAGTAGTAGAATATACTTTAAAAGCTTTTAACCTTGCTGACAAATACAGTTTATTGATAAAGTTGACCAGCATTAATATCTTATAAAATATAACATTAAGTTAACTCCTTTATTCCGACATTTATCAACAACTAAAAATAAAACTATGGATATTAATTATTGGTGGGTAAGTCTGGCATTACTGGCAATGATACTTTTGATTAGCTGGCTGATCAGACGTAACCAAAAAGATAAAAAAGTATATGAAAAAGAGGTCATGCAAACAGAAATTAAACCTGAAAAGCATGATGATGAAAAAATTTAACAGCAATTTAATACCACCCTTAAATGAAATCGCTTAATTAGCAAAAAAACATTTAAGATGAAAAGAAGAGATTTCTTCCGCAATGGCGCTTTAACAGTTATCGGATCTGCGTTAATTAATCCATTCAGCGCTGTAGCCTCAATCATAACCCCTCCAAAAAGCCTTTCAGGAGCAGGAACAGCTAAAAATATCATCTTTATGGTCAGCGATGGCATGAGCGCAGGCACATTACAGCGTCTGCAAATTCCATGGTGACTGATTCTGCAGCAGCCAGTTCTTCCTGGGGTGGTGGTGTGAGGGTAAATAATGGATCTTTAAATGTTGGTTCGAGAGGAGAACAACACAAACCAATTCTTCAAAAATTTAAGGCTGCCGGAAAAGCGGTAGGCTGTGTTACAACAGTACCCATTACCCATGCCACACCTGCAGGGTTTTGCATCAATGCTGGCAGCAGAGGTGACCAGTCAAAAATAGCAGAGTTATATTTGCCCTTAAAATTCGACGTAATGATGGGTGGTGGTGCTAAATATTTTGATGCCTCCAAAAGGAAAGATGGAAAAGACATGTTTCAAAAATTCACCGCAGATGGATATACTTTAATTCATAATCGCAGTGAAATGATGGAACTAAAAACCGATAAACCCGTATTGGGAACGTTTGCCGATGATGGTTTATATAGTACTCCCTATTGTTAGGACAATAATTCTTACAATGTTAATTATTAATGTTGTTATTGTTGCTTGAGGTGTTGGAATGTGGGAAACTCCCT
>NZ_JBEONS010000066.1:0-6853 GCF_040544395.1 Pedobacter sp. CG_S7
ATAAAGCAAAACAAACAAAAAAATCCTAACACGAAATCCACAAAATGTTAACAAGCATCTGATTTTTAACTATTTTTATGCGTTGACCCTGAAGTGGACGGCGCTGAAGTTAGAAGAAAATATTTACTTTCGACTTGGTAATCCTTTTGCTCATAGGTAGTGCGGCATTAATTAAATAGAGACAAATTGAGGAAGTTTTGATACAAATCTGTATAATAATTTACACCTAAAACACCATATTTGATTATCGCCCTAGCAGAGTATAACTGATAGCGTAATACTAATCAAATATTAGATTTTTATGGAAAAACGTTTAAACTCTTGTTTCGGGCAACAGTCCATCTTTAACAAGGTTTTACCTGCAACATTAATTCTACTTTTTAGTTTTAATACTATACATGCACAGCAAAAGCAGTGGTCATTAATTAAAGATAGAATTGTTACTACCTGGGCCGAAAAAGTCAATCCAAAAGCTCCATTACCCGAATATCCTCGACCTCAGTTGGTACGTGTTAATAACTGGAAAAACCTTAATGGTTTATGGAGTTATGCGATTGTAACTAGAGCACAAAGTGAGCCTGTGAAGTATGATGGGAGTATTCTAGTTCCTTATGCTGTAGAGTCGGCACTTTCTGGTGTGGGTAAAACAGTGGGTGCAGACAGTGTGTTATGGTATAAAAATACGATAACAATACCTTCAAGTATGAAGAATAAAGATGTTTTGCTGCACTTTGGTGCAGTTGACTGGCAAACAGAGGTTTTTGTAAATGGCAAGAGTGCTGGTAAACATGAAGGAGGTTTTGATCCTTTTACTTTTAATATTACTTCACTTATTAAAAAAGGAGCTTCTCAGGAAATAAAATTACGTGTATGGGATCCAACAGATAAAGGTCCTCAGCCTAGAGGCAAACAAGTGAAAAGACCGGAAGGTATATGGTATACCCCGGTTACAGGTATCTGGCAAACTGTATGAATCGAAGCCGTTCCAAAATCTTATATATCATCTACAAGACATACACCAGATATTGATGCACATACAATTTCAATAAGCACAGCTGTAGAAAACGTTCAAAAAGGTGATCAGCTTAAAATTGAAGTGCTGGATGGTAAAACTATTGTTGCAGTGAAAAATGTTAACCCTGCTGCTGCAGAGGTGATTACTTTAAAAAATGAAAAATTGTGGTCACCAAGCAGCCCATTTTTATACAATCTTAAAATTACCTTGTTAAGGAATGGAAAAACCGTTGATGCAATCACTAGTTATTTTGCAATGCGTAAAATTTCAATGGGTCCTGATGCTGCAGGTATTCAAAGAATGCTGTTGAACAACAAGTTCGTTTTTCAGTATGGGCCGCTAGATCAGGGCTGGTGGCCTGATGGTTTATATACGGCACCAACAGAGGAAGCGATGGTATATGATATTGATCAGCTAAAAAAGATGGGCTTTAACATGATCCGTAAGCACATTAAAGTAGAACCTGCTAGGTACTATAATTATTGCGACATAAATGGAATGCTGGTTTGGCAGGATATGCCAAGTGGAGATTTAGGAAACAAATGGGAAACCCGTCCGGGAGTACTTGATCGTGCTACGGAAAAAGAACGCTCTACTGAGTCGGAAGGTTACTATAGAAAAGAATGGAATGCCATAATGAATACTTTATATAATTTCCCTTCTATTGTAGTTTGGGTACCATTTAATGAGGCATGGGGACAGTTTAAAACTGTTGAAATTACAGAATGGACAATGAAAAAAGATCCTTCAAGGCTTATTAATAGTGCAAGTGGTGGTAATTTCTTTACTACAGGACATATGATAGACCTGCATAATTATCCTCATCCTGCAATGCCAAGACCAGACGTCTTTGGTTCGAAATTGCTGCTTGTATTGGGTGAGTTTGGTGGTTTAGGTTTACCGATTATTGGACACACCTGGCAGGAAAAAGATAATTGGGGTTACCAATCTTTCAAAAATGCCGATGATCTTTTTGATAAATACGCAACCTACACGAAAAGGCTTGAAGAATTTATTCGTTTAGGCTTATCTGCGGCAGTATATACCCATACAACTGATGTGGAAGGAGAGATAAATGGGTTTATGACATACGATAGAAAAGTAATTAAAGTAGCTGTAGACAAATTAAAAACGGTAAACGACCGATTGTATTTAGTACCTGCACCGTGATTTATATATAAATGATGAAAATTAGAAAAACATTTTATCCTATGGTAGTTGTATGTTTTGGACTTATAATGTCCTGTAAAAGTGATGCTGTTCTTATTGAAGGGAAATCCTTTGAAAAAAATATAGATGGAAAAGAAGTGCATTTATTTAATCTGGAGAATCAAAGTGGCTCAAAGGCGCTGATTACAAATTATGGAGGCAGATTAGTGGGTTTATATGTACCAGATAAAAACAATAAACTGGTTGATGTAGTGGCAGGATTTAGCGATATAGAAGGATACCAAAAATCTACAGAACCTTATTTTGGAGCCACAATAGGTCGTTTTGGCAACCGAATAGCTAACGGTAAATTCATGTTAGATGGAAAGGAATATAAGCTGTTTATCAATAATGGTAAAAATACTTTGCATGGAGGAAAAAAAGGTTATCAGGACGTAGTTTGGGATGCTAAACAGTTAGATAAACAAACTTTGGAGCTCAGCTACTTGTCAAAAGATATGGATGAAGGCTTTCCTGGAAATCTAAAGGTAAAGGTAACCTATACTTTAACTGATGACAATGCACTTAAGATTAGTTACCAAGCGGAGACGGATAAAAATACAGTTGTGAATTTAACTAATCATGCATTTTTTAACTTGAATGGCTCACAAAGCGGTTCCATATTAAATCACTTGGTTCAAATTTACGCTGATAAATATACTCCTGTAGATTCTACGCTCATTCCAACCGGAATTTTAGCGGAGGTAAGTAAAACGCCATTTGATTTTAGGATCGCTAAAAAAATTGGTGAGCGCGTAGATGCAGCTAATGAACAGCTAAATTTTGGTAAAGGTTATGACCATAATTTTGTGCTCAATGCACACGTTGAAGAACAGCCAGTGGCAGTTGTAACCGGCGAAAAAAGTGGTATTGAAATGAGTGTTTATACAGATCAGCCAGGTTTGCAGTTCTACAGTGGTAATTTTATGGGGGGTAAAAATACGATGAAAGGCAATCATAAGGATGATTTAAGAACTGCATTTGCAATGGAAACACAGCATTTTCCGGATAGTCCCAATCAGCCGTCGTTTCCTTCAACTGTACTTAAACCAGGAGAATTATACCATTCCTCGTCGACTTATAAATTTTCGATAGCTAAATAATAAATGAAATTTTCACAAAATGATAGGCTAATCTTTAATAGGAAAACTTCACTTCGTTAAAGCCTTCAACGGGTAAATGCAGCATATCCTAATCATCAAAGAGCAGGATATGCTTTAATAAACAAAAATTATTTTGTGCCTGTTAATAATTTAATTGAATCTACTTCTGCTTGTTTATAAGCCTTACCATCTTTATGAAAAATATCGTGGAACCAAAGTTCTGGTTCTTTACCATCTTTCATGGGCTTATCCCATGCATATTTAGTATTTGTTTTTCCATCAACAAGTCCCCAGTTGTAAGCGCCAATATTTTCTTTTTTAAGCAGGGGCATGATGTTACTGAAAAGACTATTTCTTGATCTGGCCATATATTCGGTACAGATAAGCGGGCGTTTTGAAACACTTCTCAATGTATCGATCCATTTCTGATGGTCTTTTTCATCACCATAATTGTGGTAGGTAGTGACATCAGAATTCTTAATTTGATAGTCAGTCAGTTCTTTTAAAGACAGGTTCCAGGCACCTACAGAAAGCGGCTGACTTGGATTTACGGTACGTGCCCACTCAAACACTTTCTTTAATAGAGGCATACTTTTATTTCCATTATCAGAATTTCCCGGTTCATTATACAAGTCCCAAAGTACAATGCGTTTATCATCTTTAAAGGTTGATAATATATCTTTTACATAAACTTCCAAAGTATCAATAAGAGTAGTATCGGTATACAAAAGTTTTCCTGGATCTCTTACCCATCCTGAGTTGTGAATACCCGGTTTTGGCTCTGGTTGTTTTCCTGCTTCATAAGTAGGATTCCAGCAATCATCGAAAATCACAAATAGTGTCGACATGTTGTGCTTTTCAGCAATATCCAGGTATTTTGACACCCTTTCCTTGAAGCCCTTTTTATCCTGTTTCCAGGCAAGATGATGTAAATACACCCTCATGGAATTCATTCCAATTCCTTCTGCAAAGCCTAATTCTTTATCAATAGTTGCAGGATCGAAAGTGTCTTTTTGCCACATTTCTAATTGGTTTATAGCCGTACTTGGTATGAAATCACTTCCCCTTAACCAACCCCATTTTTTATACCAGTCGTTGGCCTGCTCTACTGTCCATATTTCTCTTGGCGTTTGGTTTGTCTTTTCTTTCTCCTGCATACAGGATTGAAATATTAATGCAAATAAAATTATTACTAAATAGGTTTTTAAATTTCTCATTTTTACTTTTTGGTTAATGGTTTTGGTCGGTCATTTCTACTATCAGGTGTTGGAATATTATTGTGATAATAACTTAAAACTAGAAGGATCAGCAGTTAAAGTAGCAGCAGTACTGTCATTTTCTAAAAATTTCAGATCTATTAAACCCGTGCGTCTTGGTGATACTTTCAATGAATTGAAATGTGTATGAATAACATACCTATAATTTCCTGCCTTGTCAAGAAAAATATCACCATGCCCTATACCGTTATATTTTAATTTTTCTTGACTTATTATAGGGTTTTCAATGTGCTTTTTCCACGGTCCTAATGGGGATGTTGCAATTGCATAACCTACCGCATAGTCTTTACTCCGGAAATCATTTGCTGAATAAATCATATAATAATATTTGCCTTTTTTTAAAACCGTTGGTCCTTCGGTAACTGGCCAGTTTGTTTTTTCTGTATTTTCCCACTTTTCCGTACCCGAAATACATTCTCTGGCAGTTCCTTCAACCATATCAGATAGGTCTTGTTTCATCTCTGATACATAGATTCTATTACCCTCTTTTAGTTTTACATAATAAATATAAGGCTTGCCATCTGTATCAAAAAAGAGGAAAGGATCAATTTGTTTCCCTGAACCTGAGAGTACTTTTAATGTTTCTTGTTTAAATGGACCTATAGGATGTTTACTCTTCGCGATGGCAATCTGCTCATCAGCAGTATAGGCCATATAATACATGTTATTGTGTTTAAATACCTGAGGTGCCCAAAAACCTTTACTACCAAATGAATCACCTTTAGCTAATGCATAACCATTTGCTTTTTCAGGTTTCTTCCATTTTTTTAAGTTAGCAGACTGATAGACTAGAAATCCATCATTGCTGCTGGTTCCGTATAAGTAATAGGTATCTTTTTCCAGGTAAATTGTAGGATCTGCAAGAAAAATTCCAGTACTGCAGCCACTGATGAAAAATAACAATGTAAAGATGCCTAGTATGATTTTCTTTTTTATGACTATCATTCTCCGGAAGGATTCAAAATCGGTGTGTTTATTTTTACTGGTTCACCAAAATTCGGGGTGCCATCAGCATTCCAGGTGAATTTTTGCATTCTCGGACTCCGCTCATTGTTGCATTTTAAGTCAGGTTCTGCATTTGCATGATAGATAATCCAGTCTTCTTTACCATCAGGTGATTTAAAAAAGCCATTATGGCCTGGTCCGTAAGCACCATTTTCAGGTTTTTTAGTAAAAACTGGCAGAGATGATTTTGTCCAGTCTGCCGGATTCATCGGATTTCCTTTATTCTTTAAACTCATCATTCCTAGCGAATAGTCGTCTGTCCAGCAACCACTTGCGGAGTATAGGAGAAAGACTTTACCTTTTGGACTTATTAATATTTCCGGTCCTTCATTAACATCTGGTGAGCCTATCTTTTCCCATTCATAAGTTGGTGTAGCAATTTCGACTCTTGATGTGGCCATTTTCCATGGTAGGGATAACTTTGCAATAAATAACCGCTGTGTGTTGTCTGTTTTGGAAATATGACCGCTCCAGATAATGTAATTTGTCCCATCTTTACTGAAAACAGTTGCATCTATGGCAAAAAAATCAGCTTTATCATCTTTGATCTGACCCTTATTCACCCATGCACCTTGTAATGGATCTTCATTTGAATTTTCAAGCACAAACATCCTTTGCGTAGCTAAATCACCAGATGAACCTGCAGTATAATAGAGATACCACTTGTTGTTTAAGAAATGTAATTCCGGAGCCCAGATATTCCTTGAATCCGGCCCCGATGCCGAAGCAGAATAAACAATCTTTTTTGTCGCATTGTTAAGCTTAGAAAGGGTTTTGGTTTTATAAATTACAATTCGGTTACCTAAAGTATGCATGTAATAATAAAAACCATTTTTTTGTATCACCCATGGGTCAGGCCCGCTGGTAAGTAAAGGATTAGTAAACGTGTTTTTATTTTCAATAACACTTGGTTCCGTGTTAATTAAAGAAGATTGTCCTTTACTACAAAGCACAAAGGCTTGCAATAATAAAATGACTATAATGCTTTTTATATTCATACTCATCAATTTTATAATTGGTTCTCGGCTCTATTTTTTTAGCCCGATACTATTAGCTAAATAAAGGTTTTATTAATGATGTTTTTGCTCAATATTTATTCAAATCGTCTCAAATATTATTTTAATTAATAATAATAATATGTTCATTTAATGTAACGACTCAGGTTGTCTATGAATTAGCAATAGTTGAGAAGGCATTGAGTATTTGCTGCTGATTTTTCTTACATGTATCGGTAATGGAACGAA
>NZ_JBEONS010000067.1:0-6773 GCF_040544395.1 Pedobacter sp. CG_S7
ACGCGGGGGTCAATTCAACAATATTGAATTGAAACAATTTTTCAATTTTTGATGCCCCTGCTTTTTTAGCTTTTAAGAACTGTATAGAATCAAAAAAATGACCTAGCCATTGTTGAACGAAATCAAGAAAATCAAAAAGCGGGGGAAGAAAAAAAGAAAGAGTGTCGCCGGGGCGGTCAACTAAGACTTTAGTTATTTTCTATTGACGCATTTTAAGGCGATCTAAGACGTTATTTATTTAAGATGTCAGATAACCCATTTTATTCTTTTAATTCATTGCACGGGCTTTATTGCCCTTATTAAAGAGGAAATTAATCTGATGAAGATGTTTATTGTCGATTTAAAAAGTTATTACTAATTTTGTGTACACATTTGTGTATTAAATATGTGGTTATGAAAATAATATCAACTAGGGAATTAAGAAATGAGACCAAAACCTATTTTGAACTTGCGGAAAAAGAGCGGGTAGCGGTAAAAAGAGGTAAAAAATTTGTCAATTTCATTGTTACGGATGAGCCAGATTCTCAATTCTTCAGTGAAGAATGGATAAAAGAATTTTTAGCCATTCCTGAAAAATATCGTTGCAACCCTTTTGATATCAGTCCAAGCGGTGATCTGTACTGGGCGGATAAAAGGAACATTAAACAACTTAAAAACCGCCTTAGCGAGCGAGCCGAAAGTAATTCTGTAACAGCCAGCACGCCTGAAGAACTAAAATCAGTTTTAGATTCTTTATGAGGATTTACACAATCAATTTTCACTCCCAGGCATTAGAGGATATCAAAAAACTAAAGAAGTCTGACAAAAATTCATTTAAAAAACTGGAAAAGCTCCTGGTGGAATTACAGGCTCACCCCTATTCAGGAACCGGAAAGCCTGAACAATTGAAATATGAAAATAAAGGGGAATGGTCTCGCCGGATAAGCCAAAAGCACCGGCTTATCTATACTGTAAATGATGAGGAAATCAGCGTGTGGGTATTAGCAGCACAAGGCCATTATGCAGATAAATAATACGACTTCTTTCTTCCCTTATGTAATACTTACTAAAGGGGAATTAAAAGCGATTTTAAAGCGGATGACATGAGACATGACATGTCAAAATTTGTATATTTACTAGTCGGCATTACTATGACATGTCATTTTATATGTCAATGACATGTGTCAAAACGAACTTTAATAAAATGGACAATTATCTAACGCTTAAACAAGCATCTGAGACTACTGGAAAAAGCGAAAGGCAAATAAGAAGGCTTTGTAATGAGCCTAAAAACAAAGAATATATACAGCGTGATGAAAAAGGTCGGTTACTTTTAAAAATTGATTTTTTGCAACAAAATTATCCACTTGTCCATGTCCCTAATGACAATAATAAGGCTATCCATGAGGTTGACAGTGTCACTAAAGATGGCTATCCACAACTGCCTGATGATCGGGACTTTAAAATTGCCCTATTAGAGCAGGAGTTAAGGCATAAAGAGGACTTATCTGCTGAAAAAGATAAACGTATTGAGGTGTTAGAACGCAGTTTGCTTTTGTTAGATCAAGCTCGGCCAGTGATCACTCCACAGACCCAGGCAGCTCTTGAACCTGAACCGGCAAAAAGAAAGAAATTTTTAGGATTATTTTAAAAGGCCATGAAAAAAGAGGTTTTACATAAATTAGGATGGATGCAGCAGTTCAGATTTACTGAATATGAAAGCACCTATATAAGAACAGCATTAGTACGCAACGGTTCAGATTTACTGAATATGAAAGCACCTATATAAGAACAGCATTAGTACGCAACGGTTCAGATTGGTTATATGTCTCAATCTTCTGCTGAGGTCTTTTGGGCATCCAGGGATGCTATTGTCCTGGTTGAAGATAAGCCCTCTTCTTTTTCAAGTAAAGAAGACAAAAGTAGAATTTGAAGTATAATCTTTAATACAAAATTCTACTCCCCTTGCCAGAAATAAATCTTCTGATTTATTTCTTTACCCCCTTCCCCTCAACAAAATTCGAAAATTTCATTTTCTCATTTTTTCCGCTTATTTTTATAGTGCGTTAAAAAAGTGCAAGTTGTGGTTTTGTCATGGTATTTAGGTTATCACCTCTATACCATGCCTTCACCAACTTGCTAAAAAGCTTAACGCTACGCTACTTTTTAGGGAAACCCACCGCCGAAATGAAGAAAGAAGAAGACCAAAGATTATATAAAAAAGAGGTTCGGTTCAATAAAGCCGAAAAGGACTTTATTGAAAGCATAGTCGAGAAAAACGGGTCTAATTTTTCGGCCTACACCCGAAAACTTTACTATAGAAATGAAGCAACAGTGAAATTGGAGTTGTCCAATTCAACCGTTTCCACTGATAAGCGAGATTTCCAAAACCTGTGCAACAACTTTAATCAGTTGGTAAAGCACATGCACCAAACCGGAATACCCATTCCTGATGTGGCGCACGAATTAGACAAAATCCTTAAAGCAGTTCGAGATGGCTATAGCAAAAATATGTAGTGTGTCAGGAAATTCTTCTTCGGTACTGGCCTATGCTATCGAGCAAAAAGATAAGAAGCTGCCGCAAGAACAAAAAGCCGAGATTGTCCAGGTCAATAATCTTTTTGGGGATATCCAGGACATGTCCAATCAAATGGCCATGTTCCAGGAAGACCGGCCTAACTGCAAAAACAATGTTTTACACTTAGCCCTGAGTTTTGATCCAGCAGAGCGATTAAACGCAATGCAGGCTGAGAAAGCTATAAATACCCTGCTTGAAGAAGTTGGGATCACTAAGGCGGATCATCAATATGTTGTGGTGGAGCATAAGGATGCTGCACATCAACATTTTCATATTGTGGCTAGCCGTGTTGGCATGGATGGGAGCTTACTCAGCGACTCCCTTTTGAAAGTTCGTCTGAATGTGATCTGTGATAAAATTGAAAAAGAGCAAGGTTTACTGCCTACACCTGGTCGGCAATGGCAGTATGATCCAAGCAGTGAAAAAGGATATAAGTTTGTAAAAGTAGAGAAGGTAAAAGCACTTAAAAACGGGAAAAACCCCAAAATCAATGACGTTAAAGCCGAAATCCGAAAAGAACTAGAGGCGCTGCTGTCTAAAAAGGAAATACGAACGCCTGAACAATTACTGCAGGCGCTTAAAGTAAAAGGAATCGAGGTGAAATATTCCGAAAATAAAAATGGAATAGCGGGGGTAAGTTTTCGGAGCAATGATATTGCTGTTAAAGGTTCTGCAGTAGGATATAAATGGAGTGATATAGGCAAGAAATTAACTGAAAATGCAAAAGCGGGTCAGGTTATAAAAAAGCCCCTTAAAATTGATAAAAGACCGGTTTTAAGTAGAGAAATAAAAAATAAAATGTTGCTGTTCATTCGGCAAAATCCTGAAAAATTCAGTAATAATGAGCAATTGGCTGATCAGGCGATCAGAATTTACATGAGGGAATTAAAGCCAGATCAAAATTCATGGCAAACCTGGGAAGCGCATAGAGATCATGAAAAAAAACGCAGGGTACTTAACCGGTATGCTTCCATTGCACTTTCCTATAATGAACGTAATGCCAAATTGCAGACTGAAATATTAAAAGGAAAGCCTGTGCCAAGTGAAAGAGACCTCCAGCAAATGCACTTTGTTAAACAATATAATCAAGCGGTAAGCCTTTCCATCGCTGAATTTAGAGCAGAAATAAACAAAGGTAATCTTCATTGCAATGTTGATCTTATTTTCCTAAAAAATGGGTTTACTCAACAAGGTGAGCAGTATTTTTACAAAGTAGGGAAGCAAAGCATCACTATCAATAAAAACAAACTCATAGAAGCACAGACAGAGATTTTAAGGAGTTATGATAACTATCTGCAACGAATGCAAGCATACAACAAATTAATGCAGGAAAAGCCTCGGCAGCCGACCACATGGGAAAGATTAACCGGGAAATCCAAAGAGATAGAAGTAAGTAACAGGAAACTAGATCAAATGCAGACACAAACCGGAAAGCCTTATTTTAATCTGGATATTCGACTAAACGAAAGATCTTTTCTCCGGACAACGAACTTCATCGTACAAATGGCTGAGTGGGAGAAAAAGGAGAAAAACAAAGCAATATCCATAAACAAGCCAGAGGAAAATGAGATCAGAACCAAAAGAAGAGGAATGTCCAGGTGATATATTATTAGCTCCAAAAAACGACCTTTTTTTGATAAGCAGTTCCTTGATCTTAAGAATGGCAAATCAATATCCCGTGTAGAATAAGAGTTTTAGCACTTAATTGTTCTTCAAATTTTGTCTGTAAAAGTTTAAGATTTCTGAAACGACAATATCCGGCTTGTCTTGAGGTATGTTATGCGAACTACCTTTAGCATATACTGAGCTTGCATTTGCCCTGGTCTTTAAAAAATTTTTCTGAGCTGATTTAAACCTGTCATTTTCTTCCTTGGTATCAAACGGGCCTTGTTCTGCCATTATATGCACGATGGGTATATTTGCAGGAATGCTTTTCTTCCTTAAGAAATCACTATTCCGCTCCATTTTCGCTAAGACGTAGTATAAACCAAGATCCTTTTCACTAAAATCAGCCCGAGTTAGCTTTGAAGATACGCTTCTCGCAAACCTCATGTCTGCATATGATGGTATTCTTGGATCCAGCATTATAATCCCCGTCACTAGATAAGGATTTCTAAATGCGTATAGTCTTGAATAAAATGCTCCCAAGGAGTGGCATACCAACAGTTTACTTTTATTTGCAAATCCTAAGCGTTCTAATGCCAATTCTAGACTTTTGATTTCATCAAGGATATTAAACTTTGAGGTATCTAAACCACTTTGACCAAAACCTTGACGGTCATAAGTAATAATGGTCGCGTTCAGTTCACCATGAAGAACTGTCGATATCGAATCCCACTGCCTTGCATCAAGTCCACCGCCAGATTCGAATAAAATTGGATTCATTTCACCCTTCAATATTCTAAAATGCAGCTTATAGGATCCTACGTCAACTAATGTGTCTACTTGAGCATATGCACTTACAAGACTAACTAGAAAGAAAAGGAAAGCTGTTATAAGAGTCTTCATAATTTAGCAATAAGTTCAAATGTACAGAATTGACGTATGATCATTTACTCTCATGACCTGCCAATATTACTTAATCCACCGTAATAGAAGATTACAGGTAAACCCTCGTTTTTTGAGAATTTATTGTTAGCTACTGGGATAGTGAAATTGGACATCAAATCTTTCCCTATTAAACCTGATCGATCTTTTTATTTTTTGCCGATTATCATAAACTCATTCCATTAATCAAAGCGTTTTTTCTCATTTTGATAATGAGTTTTTGATAATAATTCATCAGCTGAAAATAGGCTACGCAAGGGTAAGTACATCAGATCAAAATCTAGAGTGCTTACTGCTTTTAAAACAATTAGCCTTCTTCAAACTACTCCCAGAGAAGATGCTCTCTGGAGCTTCGTGTGGCGCTCAGGATCAACTCTGATAATCGAAATAACATATTATGAGTTATTTTTTTTTAAATAAAACATGCGCCATTAATGCTGTAGGCGTTTTTTTGACCTCTATAAGCCCATTGGCAATTTTGCTTTCAAGTTCTATAAACCGATTAAATAAGTCCGTACTTGACATAATAGCTTCTTGTTGTTTTGGGGTAAAGGAGTAATCATTAAGCAATTTTTGAGTGTAGAGATGCACTTGTGCCGGAGACATATCACTAATCATTTTTAGTTCCTCTTTAACCACCTGCTCTGCTTCTTCTTTACCTGTTGGCTTTGGTAAAATTGTAAACAGAATATCAGTCACAGATCTACCCATCTTTTCCGCTTCATAAGACACAAACAAATCTGTTTTGTTATTTATCTCCTCAATACCCTTTTCAAGACAATTCACCCTGAAATCTTTATAATTATAATTTCCTGCCTTCAATAATTTTTGGAGTTGTACTAAAGGAACATACCACTCTTTTTTGTCTTTCCATCGGCTGAATAATTCGTAAAGCTTCTGCGCATAAATACTATTTAATGCTAGTGCAGCAGCTAATTCATACTTTGTAAATCCCTTTTTTAATTCTAAAAAATATGGAACAACATCAGCAAGCATGGTAAGTGTGATTACTCCCCCTTTTGCTTTTACCTTGGGAAAAGGGATAATTGCTTCATATTCCTCAGCCATATCATCATCAACTATGGTTAACACCCTGGTTTGTAATTTTTTTACAGCTTGAACTACCCTTTTATAATTTGTTTCTTGTACCTGGTCGAAATTGATTTTAAATTCCATGTTTTTGAACAAATCCGGTTGCACATCAAAACCAACATCTAGCCGATTAATTACCAGATACATGATCCTTTTTTCAATTAGAGTCATTTCAGAACTGCTCTTAGTAATAATGTTAGGTTGTCGGTTGTACTGTCTTTTAGGCTTCATATAGAGGTATTTAAGCAAATATATAAAAAAGGAGTTTAAAAAAAAATAAACTCCTTTTTTATATGCAATTAGTCGCTTTTACATGCAATTTCTCCTATTAAACATGCAATTCCTCCTATTTAGACCTTTTTTTTACATGCAATTCCTCCTTTTAAACATGCAATTCCT
This sequence comes from Pedobacter sp. CG_S7, assembly GCF_040544395.1. NCBI lineage: Bacteria > Pseudomonadati > Bacteroidota > Sphingobacteriia > Sphingobacteriales > Sphingobacteriaceae > Pedobacter > Pedobacter sp. CG_S7. The sequence continues at coordinate 6,596 of NZ_JBEONS010000067.1, forward strand.
CCTATTTAGACATGCAATTCCTCCTATTTAAATTTCTAAAAATGCGTTTATCATACGTTAGAGGCTGTTTCCCTCGCGCGCGTACGCGGGGGTCAATTCAACAATATTGAATTGAAACAATTTTTCAATTTTTGATGCCCCTGCTTTTTTAGCTTTTAAGAACTGTATAGAATCAAAA
>NZ_JBEONS010000068.1:0-6478 GCF_040544395.1 Pedobacter sp. CG_S7
TTCGTTCCATTACCGATACATGTAAGAAAAATCAGCAGCAAATACTCAATGCCTTCTCAACTATTGCTAATTCATAGACAACCTGAGTCGTTACCTTTTTTATTATTAGTATCCAATTCGTTTTAAAGGTGATAAATTATTACGAGGCACTTTGCACTGCTTTGGTGGGCTGTTGAGCTTAGTAAAGCACCATCCTTACCAGGACTTCGGCAGGGCTTTTGGAGGTCATTTAGACCTACCAAGGACCTACCAACGACCTACCAACGACCTGTCAAGGTCCTCGCAAAAAGCTGCTATTGTCGGTATGGAAAAGCCTTTTTAATTTGATGGTCTTATTTAGATTTTGTAACTTAAACAACTAAACATTAACACTTAGAATTCTTGATATGAAAAAAACTATTTTATACACCATGCTCGCTGCCATACCTATGGTTTACAGTTGTAGCCAAAATGCAGATACTTTAAAAGCGGATGCAGCTGCAGCGCTGATGGATTCTTTAGGGAAAAAGGAATGTTTTGTGGCTATGGATTCGACAGACAAAGCGGAATTAAAAATCAAAACTTTAAGTAATGGAGAAATTAAGGGAAGTTTGGTAATCAATTACCTGGAGAAAGGTAAAAATGATGGTTTGTTGGTTGGTAAATTTAGTGGTGATACTTTATTTGTGGACTATACCTTTAAAATTGGTACGGAAAACCCTACGGTTTATAAAAATCCTTTGGCTTTTTTAAAGCAAGGCGATAAACTAATTTTGGGTGTAGGCCAAATAGAAACACATTTAGGAAAGTCATCTTTTGTAAAAGGGAAACCTATAAGTTTTGAAATGGGCAGGTTTATTTTTGCTCCTGTTGATTGCGAAGAATAGTCAAAGGGCTATCGGCATATTTGTGGATAACTCTGTTAGTAAACTGGGTTAATCATGTTTAAAAGTTGTTGAAGAAAGGTGTAAAAAATGTTAATAACTATTTTTAATAATACTTGACATGAATAGTTAAATAGCTGTATATTAGTACTATCAAATACAAAGTACCTTGACAATCTGAAAAGAAACCTCTCTAATTGAATATTCAAGCCTATGGGCAGAAATATGCTAAGGATGTTTCTAGGTTTAATAAGTTGTCTGAACCAAAGGAAACTGCGATGATGAGATTAAAGTACCTGGGTTGTGAAACTCAGTGAAATTACTTTTAAAACTGCTAGAGATTACCAACTATTGATCATTCTTAGGAATGTAAAAGGCAAAGTAGTTTTAATTTGTATCAGCTGATTTGTGAAGATCAGAAACACAGATTTTTGTTAAAGTCACAAATATTTGATGTTTTTATAATAGTTAAGGCTTTATAAAAACGAAACCGGAAATCCAAATCGAACGAGGCGGAATTCCGGTTTCATTATTTAAAAGCTTTTCTTCTCCTGATGATTTACGAATTAATAGGGATCAAATTGGTTGGCTCTCCACGTAAAACCGATTTCTAACTGTTAATAAGTTGTTGAAAACTATTTGAAATAACACTTGACACGTATAGGTAAATAACTGTATATTAGTACTATCAAATACAAAGTACATTGACAATCTGAAATGAAACCTTTTGAAAACTTAAGCCTATGGGCAGAAATATTCAATTATGTTTCTAGGTGTCGTTCAGTTACCATAATCAAAGGAAACCGCGATGAATGGAATAAAGTAACTAGGTTGTGAAACTCAGTGAAATTACTGTGCCACCATAAGAGATTACCAGCTAGTAATCATTCTTAGGAATGTAAATAGCAAAGTAATTATAGCAGTATAAACTGATTTGTAAAGATCAGTCATACTCATATTTGTTATTGTTACTATTATTTGATGTTTTTTATATAGCTAAGGCTATGTAAAATCGGAATCGGAGAACCAAATCGAACGAGGCGGAACTCCGGTTTCATTTTTTTAAGGTTTTTTCTAAGCTGTCATTCGAAATCGAAGCTTTTTCCTTAAAAAAAATTCCTTAATTTTAGGAATCATGAGTAAAGTCCGCAAACCATCCCCGTCAGCTCAAAAAAAGATATTTGTCCTGGATACCTCCGTTATCCTTTATGACCACAACGCTTTCAATAATTTTCAGGAACATGATGTGGCCATTCCCATACAGGTTTTAGAGGAACTTGACGAAATGAAAAACGGAAATGAAACCCGTAACGCCGAAGCCAGAAGCTTTATCCGTTTGATCGACAATGCATCGGGGGATAAAATCATGAACGTCTGGATTCCAATTAAAGGCAGCAAGGGTGGCAAATTTAAGGTAGTGATGGACCATACTGGTGGTGAAATAGATGCAGAAGCTGTTTTTGGTGTTGGAAAGTTTGACCATCGCATCTTGAATGCTGCACTAGGATTGAAACATGAGTTTCCTAAAAAAAAGGTCATCCTGGTATCTAAAGATATTTGTCTGCGGTTAAAAGCTAAATCACTTGATTTACACGCAGAAGATTACGAAACGGGCAAGATTAAGAATGTAGAAGAACTGTATACCGGGAAAACGAGACTTAACCAATTGCCGGATAAGATTTTTAAAGAATTAAACGCTTCTGGAAGTCTGGATGCAGCTACTTTAGATTTACCATTTACTGTTGGTAATCATTTTTATATGCTGAAAGGCAAAAAGAATTCTGCTATTGCCTATTTTGATTTAACTCGGAAAAGACTTTTTAAAATTGATAGTCCTACGCTATTTAAAATTTCCCCAAAAAATGAGGAACAGGCTCTGGCCATGCATGCGTTGCGCAATCCAGCTATCAAGCTGGTAACTATTCAAGGTAAAGCTGGAACAGGTAAAACGCTGATCGCCATTGCCAGTGCGCTGGAACAGAGGAAAGATTACCGGCAGATTTATGTAACAAGGCCTATTATACCATTGAGCAATAAGGATATTGGTTTTCTGCCTGGTGATGCGAAGTCTAAGATTGACCCTTATATGGCACCTATTTGGGACAGTTTACGCTATATAAAAGAACAATATAATGACGACCCAAAGGTACAGCGTAGTATAGACAACTTTGTGAGTACTGAAAAGATAGTTATTACGCCGTTGGCATTTATTAGGGGCAGAACCCTCACCAAAATCTTTTTTATTATTGATGAGGCACAGAATTTAACACCACATGAGGTTAAAACCATTATATCCCGTGCGGGAGAGGATACCAAAATTATTTTTACGGGAGATATTTATCAAATTGATGCCCCTTACCTCGATGCAGAAAGCAATGGCCTATCTTATTTAATAGAAAGCGCCAAAGAACATCCCTTGTATGCACATATTACCCTGGATAAAGGAGAGCGTAGTGATTTGGCAAATTTGGCTAACGACTTGCTGTAATGTTTTTTTCTTTTTTAGAATTGTACATAGGGAATTCGGCTAAAATAGTATAAAGTAGTGATTTTGAATCATTTACGCTAAGTGCCATTTGCTCAAGGGCATAATCTGAAATTTGCCATCCCAAAGGTAATACTGGCCATACATTAGCTACTTTTATTTTTTTTATTGTTGGGTTAATAGAGAAATAATTCCAGTTATTTTTTTGTGCTAAAAAACGGTTTATGCTATCTGCTTTTAAGGTGTTGCCGTTAGTGCTGTTCAAAATACCCATTGCAGGGGCTAAAGGTTCATATAAATTTTTCACCCTTTCTAGCGAGTCAATTACGGGAATACTGTTGGGCAAGGAAAGAAAGTTAAATTTGATGTTTAAGTTTTTAAAGGATTCATCATTGCTTCGCAAAGAATCTAAAACACTTTTAAATACGGTAAGTACCTGTAAGGAGGTTTCTGCACCTGATTTTTCCAAAGTACCTCCATCGGTAAAATGATGCTGTTCATTGAATTTGGCTGTAGGACTGATATAAGGAAAGCGCGCACTTATAAAAGCTGCTGTACTGAGACGCAGGTCTTGGTTTTTATCGATCATTTCCTGTAGTAAAATTGTGCCTGGAAAATCTTTTTTGTTTAAAATAACCGGTGCAACTAATCCTTTGAAACCTGTATTGATATCATAAGTATTGGAGAAGAACAAGGGCACTTCTTTTTTTGGATCATGCCAGCCTGCCCCGAGCATAATGGCATAGTTCAAACCTTGTTTACTGGTGTGGTATTCCCAATTCTTTTCTTGAATCCGGGCACGATCAGGATACCAGCTGAAACCTATCAATGACATGAGGGCATCTCTACCAAATAGTCCTACCAGGTTTGCAGTTAAAAAATCATTTTTATAGATTTTCAGCGAATTTTCAGGATAGAAAAGGGTGTCGTTTAGTTGGTTTTCGTTGTTGGAAATTCGGGCAGCACAAAGTAAAGACAGTCCGATACTGCCTCCGGAAACGCCAGAATAGGAGAATGCATAATGCTGAAAATCGTTGTATAAAGAGCCTTTTTCTGTGTTTTTCCTCAACAACTGATCTAATCTGCTAATAACCATTGTAGTCCAGGCAGCGGCTTTAATTCCACCTCCGTAAGCATTGACAAAAAAAACAGGGTATGCTTTACCATTGTATTTTTCGTTAAAGGCAGTAATTTCAGCTTTGCGGCTTTCCAACCATTGCAGGCTATATATTCTTAAGTCGGTGGCTGGAATTTGATTTGCAGGCTTTGGAACAAGGTGTACCTTATGGAAGTCGCTGATACCTGTAAAAGACTTATAAATGACGAATAAAAGAAATAAGGTGATGAATTGAATTTTCATTCTGTTTCCCAAAATCAGGAGGAAGGAAAAAAGTAGTGTATAAGCAATCAAACTGGCAATAACAATTGGCAAGGTATAGAATCGGTCATACCTGGTTAAAAAGAAAATAATGCTTTCAAAATTGCAGGCAATGAACAAGAATGAAACGACTAAACCAGCGGAAATAATAAATGGGGTAATTGGAATTTTACTTACTGCGGTCATACTGGTTCGGTAGCTAACCGTAATAGTGAAAGCTAAAGAGAGCAGGTAAAAGTTCAAGGAAAGATAGGCGAGATAAAAAGGAGCACGGGTTTGTTCAGATTGACCAAAATAGATGATGGCCATAAAAATAAGTGCCATAGCGATTGCATATCTCTTAAAACTAAAAACTCCCTTTGGTTTAAAAATATAATCCAGCCAATTGTAATTTAGTGCACTGAAATATAAAACACAGGTAACGGTGAAGATGACCAGTGGAGAAACATCGGCGGCAAGATAACTGATGTGATAAGACTGCATGGTGATGAGCACACCTATTGCTGGAATGAGAAAGGTCAGTAAACCTAAAAACCTGGCGAAATCTAGTTTTTCTTTTTTGTGTTTCGAAAACTCCAGGTGGGTCAGGGTTACTTTTTTAAGGTCTGGATTATCCAAATTATCATATATTTTAGGCAGGTGCCAATTGAGTAAAGCAAGGATGGTGGTAACACTGAAAAACCAAAAAATGCCCCAGTCTGAAGTGTTAATGGTGACCAGCAAATCCTGTCCCTGATTGGTGATCACCATTAAAAAGAACAATGCGGATAAGCCAAAAAGGATAATTCGAAATCTCCATCCATAAATTACGAAGGCGATGAAGAGGCTAGATAGTTTTTGCAGCCACAGGCTGATTTGATTTAAAATATTTATTCTGATTAAAAAATAAACAAGGGCAGTGAGCAGCAAGGCAAACTTTAATGAAGCGGGTACCAAAATCCACAGCAGTTGGCCCCGAATATTTTCATTTCCTGCGGCGTAATTGTTCATTACCTTTAATAAGTTGCTGTTCTCTATTAGATCCAATAACCCAGCTACAATGACCATTAATACCAATTCAATCCATCGCTTGCTTGTGGTAAGATTTTGTGCAGCAGCGAAGGTATACCTGTATTTAAAAAACAACATTGACAAGAAAGAAATGTAAAAGAGGATAAAGCTGTTATCTGCACCGGTTTGTTTGATAGCAACATCTAATCCTGTCAGTTTTCCTGTGATGACAGTATCCCTGCTATAGACCTGCTGATAGCGGTAGACGCTGTCCCATTCTTTTAATATTTTCTTTTGATGAAGGGTGTTCGGACTGAGCTCAAGGGAAATAATGCCAAAAGGTGCATTTTCAGTTTTGATCAGAAAATTGTTTTTTGTAGTCATGCTCAACGTAAACAGTAGTCCTATTAATACCAGGTAAAATAGTGGTTTAAAGACATACATAGGAACTATTTGCTAAAGGTTGTCAAGTGGATTGTCTGACAACAATTTACTAAAAAATAATTTATTAAAGTGACAAATGTGCTTGTTAAAGAGGGCGATTTGTCTTTCAATCCTTAATGCCATGTTTGGCGTTATTGCTGCTTTCTATTAAGAATATTAGATAAGGTTGGTCTACAATTTTGTGTATTATAATTAATGTATAGTTAAATATTTAATACTATAATGTAACCACTCAGGTTCCCTCTAACTTACTTTACTGACCTGAAAAATCGTTTAAGGTGTTATTTTCTTTGGATTTTATTTTCAGAAAAAAGCGGG
>NZ_JBEONS010000069.1:0-6090 GCF_040544395.1 Pedobacter sp. CG_S7
ACTGAACTTCTTTCTGCTAACTTTTTTCATCTGTCAATAAATTTACGGTTTTTTTTAGACCTTAAATTATTGACCTAATACTGGGGAGTATTATAGTACTTTATTTATCACACCTGCTCAGGAAGTGATTTATAACAAGGAAAAAAAGCAAACCGAATACATCTCGCATTCCGCAAAACCTGCTGATGCAGTGGCCTGGAAAGTAGGGAAGCTTATTTTTAAGAGTAGGGATTTGAATGAAGTAATTGCAGATATACAGCGGAAATATAATGTTAAAATAAGGGTGGAAGAGGCTTATCTGCATTGTGTGGTCACCGCTGATTTTAATAATGAACCCCTGGCAAGAGTCTTAAAGGTTTTGGCCAAACTGCTAAATATAACTATTAAACATGAAAATGGGGAATATAAACTTACAGGTAACGGATGTTAAAACTTACAAAACAAAAAATAATCCGCCCTGATCAGATTCAGCACGAATTTAAATGATCCAAAAGAAGTACCCGACAGACCTGAGAAATCATCGGAATACAATTTATTCACAAATTAAAACGTAAAATTATGAAAAAATCTCTATTTAAAAATAGAGTAATGCACTATTGTATCCTAACTATGAAATACAGTATTATAGTGAGCTGCATGACTTTTTGCTTTTGCTCACTGGCCATTGCCAACGAATCTTACAGCCAAAAGATATTGAACAACACCGTTCAAATCGAATTAAAAGACGTTACCCTGGATGCGGCCCTACAGGCCTTATCCGCTAAAGCGAATATTAAATTTGCTTATCAGGACAAAATGGTAAGAACGTCACTTCAAGTAAACCAAAACTTCAGTGAAGTAAAGCTGAGTCAAGTCTTAAGAAAAATTTTAACCCCCTATCAATTGACCTATTATATGGTAGATGATGTGGTTGTTATTATAAAACAGGCTAACCAGGATGTCATCAAGGGAAAAGTAACCGATTCCTCAGGTACGAGCATGTCAGGTGTTTCAATATCCATTAAAGGGGGCAGCGGTACCTATAGCGATCAGAATGGGAATTTCTCTATAAAAGCTGATGCTGATGCTATCCTCGTTTTCAGCTATATGGGTTTTATCAGACAAGAAGTATCCATTGGTAAAAATAGCTTTATCAATGTTAAACTAATAGCCGAAGTGTCCGATTTAAATGAAGTCATTGTAGTAGGTTACGGAACCGTAAAAAAGAGTGACCTGACTGGATCTGTGGATAAGGTGAACATGAAGGATGCTTTAAAGGCACCGGTACGTTCATTCGCAGAATTCCTTGCTGGCCGCGTGGCTGGGGTACAGGTAAGTTCAACAGATGGACAGCCAGGTGCTGGGGTAAATATTGTCATCAGGGGAAATAATTCCATCACACAAGACAATTCACCCTTATATGTAATCGATGGTTTTCCAAATGAAAACCTAGACCCTAATGTCATCAACCCGGAAGATATAGAATCCATAGAGGTGTTGAAGGATGCATCAGCGACCGCAATTTACGGTGCCAGAGGTTCAAATGGCGTAATTATCATCACCACAAAGAAAGGACAAGAAGGGCCTCCGATCATCAGCTTCAAAACTTCATATGGGATACAAAATAGATTAAAGAATCTGGATCTAATGAACCCTTCTGATTTTGTAAACTACCAGTTAGAAAGAGATACAAATCCAACAGACACACTTAGTCCAACTGCACTTTATTTAGGTGAAGGAAGAACCTTGGATTTTTATAAAACCGCACCCGAAATCAACTGGCAAGATTTGATTCTTCGCCAGGCACCGATACAAAACAATAGCCTTTCCATAAGCGGGGGAAATGCAAAAACAAGGTATTCTGTTTCAGGTTCACTCATTAATCAGGATGGTATCATTATTAATTCTGATTATAAAAGATACCAAGGTAGGGTAACGCTCGATCAAACTGTGAATGCCAAGTTAAAAGTAGGAATCAATGTAAACTACAGCAACTTAGGGCAAACAGGAATAAGTCCTTCGCAATCAGGTGGTAATGCCGCAACAACACTGTTGTATAGCGTTTACGGATCCAGACCTGTCACAGGCGTAAGGGACATTACAGGAATTGAAGATGACCTGTTTGACCCAACCGTAAATCTGTCGACCGAATACAGGATTAACCCCGTTATCAATCAGCAGAATTTGGTTAGAAAATATAGTTCTAGAAATTTAACCGCCAACGCTTATGCGCAATATGCAATATTGCCAGAACTTGTTCTACGCGTTACCGGTGGTATTTTTAATACAGCAGGCCAATACGAATCCTTCAGTAATTCAAAAACCTTATATGGAAGTAGAAGAACAACGTGGGGCGCAAGTTATGGCGTAAATGGTTCCATCAATAATTCAGAAAACAATTCTTGGATCAATGAAAACACACTAACATGGAATAAAAAAATAAATGACCACAGCATCAATATCCTTGGTGGTGTAACGGAACAAGCCGGAAATACATCAGCCTATGCCTTTGCCGCCTCCAATTTGCCCAATGAAACCCTTGGCATCAGAGGCCTAAATGAAGGACTGCCAATTCCTCTAGGAACGGTAGCCACAGCCTCCTTATGGCGTATGTCGTCATTTTTAGGAAGAGCGAATTATAATTACAAATCAAAATATTATGTTACCACATCTTTTAGAGCAGACGGCTCTTCTAAATTTTCACCAGAAAATCGTTGGGGTTATTTCCCCTCTGCTGCAGTTTCCTGGAGGTTAATTGAAGAAGGTTTCATGAAGAATATACGTGCTGTATCCGATGCCAAAATAAGGCTAAGTTATGGACTTACCGGTAACAACAGGGTTAGTGATTTTGCTTATCTTTCTACCGCAGGTTTACCCATCTACAATACTTATATTTTTAATAATGTCTATAATAGCAGTCTTGTTCCTTTAACAACTGGAAATAAAGACCTGAAGTGGGAGACCACCTCACAATTTAATGCCGGTTTAGATTTGGGATTTTTAAAAGATCGCATCAATTTAACGGCCGACATTTACCGAAAAAAAACTTACGATCTGTTGTTAAATGCCAGTCTTCCTTTTTCCATGGGCTATACCAATGCTTTTAAAAATATTGGCAGCATGAGCAATGAAGGTTTAGAACTCTCCTTAAATGCGGTTCCTGTGCAAACTAAAAACTTTAGCTGGACTAGCAATATCAATATTGCCTTTAACAAGAGTAAAATACTATCCCTTACCGAAGGTCAGGAATATTTAACATCAGCCATAAACTGGGACAACAACTGGTCCACCTTGCCAGCCTATATTTCTAAAGTAGGAATGTCTGTAGGTAATATGTATGGTTTTATTTGGGACGGTGTTTACCAGTACGACGATTTTGATAAAAATACAACAAGTGGGGCTTATGTACTTAAAGATGGCATTACAACTAACGGTAATACCAGGAGCCTTATAAAACCAGGCGATATAAAATATAAGGATCTCAATGGCGACGGCACCGTAAATGCTTCAGATTATACGGCAATCGGCAGGGGACTTCCCATCCATACCGGTGGCTTCAATAACAGCTTTACATATAAACAATTTGACCTCAACCTTTTCTTTCAATGGTCCTATGGTAACGATGCCATGAATGTAAACCGCCTTGTATTTGAAGGGAATGTATTTAACAAACCCTACCTTAACCAGCTAACTTCGTATAATAACAGGTGGACACCGGAGAATACCAATACTGATCTTTATCGGACAGGCGGTTTCTTTGGTGGTGGCTATTCTTCACGTACCGTGGAAGATGCTTCTTATCTCCGTTTAAAAACAGTAGCTTTTGGATACAATCTTCCAGCTAAACTTTCTACTAAACTCGGCATAAGAACTTTCCGGATTTATACTTCCGCACAGAATGTGATCACCTGGACCAAGTATTCAGGGGTCGATCCTGAAGTAAGCAATTATAATTCAGTACTCACACCAGGTTTTGATTTTTCTTCATACCCTCAGGCAAGAACAATCGTCATTGGTGCAAACCTCACCTTCTAATCAAAAAAATATGAAACCATTAATATTAATATTTAGCTTCATAGCACTCCTCACCATCAGTGGCTGTCAAAAATTCTTAGCAACAAAACCTGCAGACTTCCTTTCTCCAGAGGAAAATTACAATACTGAAGAAAAATTACTAAGTGCCCTTGCTGGCGTTTATAACCCACTTTCTACGATGCCCGTTTACGGCGATGCCATGTTTAACCAACTTGGAGCCGGTACAGATGAATGCATTCGTGCGGCGGCTTCCAGTACAACTGGCGTATGGGTTTATAATTACGATTATACCAATATCGATGTCAACAACTTATGGAAGCAAATGTATACCGGTATAGAAAGAGCAAATATCCTGATCGCTAATATAAAAATAGCTTCTATGGATGAAACAAAGAGAGATGCTGTTTTAGGAGAGGCACTTTTTATGAGGGCTTACTATCATTTTATGCTTGTGAGCAATTATGGAGATATTCCCCTTAAAATCACACCCACAACAGATGTAAATAATACGAATATACCACGTACGTCAACGAAAGAAGTTTATGAGCAAATATTAAAAGACATGATTGCTGCAGAAGGGAAAGTGAAAACTTCGACATCCCTTGGATACAGCAGTAGGGTAAGTAAAACAACAGTAGCGGGAATACTTGCCAGGGTATGTTTAACGATGGCCGGCTATCCATTGCTGGATAAATCTAAATATGCAGAAGCACTAAGCTGGGCGCAAAAAGTGAAAGCCTCAGGAGAACACACTTTAATTACGGCAGCATTATCTCCAGACGGAAGTAATAACAGTGGCTTCAGTCAAGTATTTGTTAATGAAATGCAGGATAAATACGATGTAAGAGAGACCATGTGGGAAGCAGAACAAAAAGGAAATAGGGCAGATGGTTACGTTTCAAACGGCCGTTTAGGTAATGATATTGGAATCGGTTACACAGTAGCAAACTTTGCAGATTCAGGTTATTGCTATGGAAACATCAGAATAACGGAACGTTTATTCCGGTTGTACGGTACAGGCGATTTGAGAAGAGATTGGGCCATCGCTCCATTTTCTTATAGTTCTAAAGGCAAGCGGGTAAATTTTACTTCCGGTCAGATTTATAACCGTACTGCGGCTAAATGGAGAAGGACTTATGAAACCTTATTACCTAAAGATAAAAACTTTAATGGGGCTAACTTTCCTATTTTAAGGTATTCAGATGTACTGTTGATGTTGGCCGAAGCAGACAACGAAGTAAATGGCGGCCCTTCGTCAAGTGCTTTGGAAGCTATAAATATAGTGAGGCGCAGGGGATACGGAACAGCATTAACTGCAACGAATGCAACAGCAGACATTCAGCCTGGAAAGACTAAAGACGAGTTTCTTAAATTGATACAGGATGAACGATCCCGCGAATTATGCTTTGAGGCATTAAGACGTCCCGATTTAATTAGGTGGGGAATCTTTATTCCAACAATGAAAGCTGTGGCATTAGAATATAAGGCCTATAATGGTACTTATGCTTATGGTGCTCTTGCGGGAACAAATGTTTCAGATAAGCATTTATTATTCCCGATACCGAGTGGTGAAATGTCTGTAAACAGGGGGGCAACACAAAATCCCGGCTGGTGATGAAACTTATCGTGATTGTAATTTACTTTCATTCTTGGATTTACTGATATTTACAACAAACAGAAGTTAATAATTTTTTAAAAAGAGGTGCCCGATAAGGTCGAGGCACCTCTTTTTTGTGCTATGAATCATTTTACCACCCATTTAATTCACCTTCTCTAATATTCTTTAATTTCATTCTTCAAATATTGATTAAGACCATTGCAAAATAAACGAGTAAAAATTAATTTTCGTTATCAAAATAGCTTTTTAGAGCATTGAAACTCATGTAGCTTTAAACAGTTATATCAGGTTTTGGAAGAAGTAAATTTCAATTTCACTAATTAGATGAGCAGAAAAATTGAAATATATTACAATGTATATTAAAAGACCGTTGCAAGGCAATATGTGATTTAACTAATTGATTAACAATAAATTACACTTGTTTTTTTTGTTATTTAGGATATTTTTATGTATTTTAG
>NZ_JBEONS010000070.1:0-5940 GCF_040544395.1 Pedobacter sp. CG_S7
ATTTTTTCTGCTTTGGTCATATTGATTGTTTTTTAAAAAGCAAATGTAGAGTCAAGTTGCCTTTAAAAAAATATGGACTTTGTGGGGCGGATACGTTGTAATGGTTTGTCTGTTTCAATAAGTTTTTTTCCATAAAAAAGTTCCATCATTCCAAATTGTTTGTCAGTTATTTGCATGACACCAATTTTTCCATGCTCGGGTAAGTTATTTTTTATTCTTTTGCCATGGACTTCGGCATTTTCTTTACTGGCACAAAACCGCATATATATCGAAAATTGGAACATAGAAAAACCATCGTCTAATAATTTCTTTCTAAATGAAGAAGCAATTTTACGTTCTTTTCGAGTTTCGGTGGGCAGGTCAAAAAATACTAATATCCACAAACTTCTATACTGGTTTAATCGGGTGTAATGTTCGTCGTACATAAACAGGATATAAAATTTTCCTTGCCATTCCCTCAAAACATTCGTGTAAGGAATGAGTTGTTCTACTCATAGCGACCATCAACGGGCTATTTTTTCCGTCAATAAAAACATCTATACTGGCTATATTTAATAATTGTTTTTTAATATCAATAGTCAATTCTTCATACGAATCTTCTGTTTCCATGATGTGGCACACAATTAAATCTACATAGGGCCGATATGGTTCCATAATATCATCAGCAAGGCAATAAGCATTATATTTGTTACGGTGAAAAATGCCTAAAGTAGGCAACATTCCAGAACTAACGATAGCTCTTGCAGTTATGGCCCTTAGAATGGCATAGCCATAATTTAACAAATTATTTGGTGGAATTCCTTTTTGTCCTCTTGTGAAATTTTCTATTTGAATCAGGTTCTGCCAATAGTAAACTGCCGCTCTTGATTCATGGTTGAGGATATCTCCCGAGGTAACCTCCTTTGCCCAAACTTCCATTTTTCGCATAGGTATTCCTTTTTCTTTCAATATTCCCGCCTGGTTCATTATTTTAGAACTGATAGTTTGCTGCCACAAATTCTTTTTGAGTGAGGCAGATGCATTAATTTGATTTTTAAACCGCTCAGATTGTTCTGTATGTCCGTTCAGGGGCATCAATAATCCGATAGGTAAATGATATTGGTCGCAATTGATTAATGCCACATTGTTATGAATCAGTTTCTCTAGCAATCCATTAGTGATTGTGATTTGTTGGTTTTCCAAAACAATCACGCCAATATCCTCAATAGCTACAGTCTTTGTTTTTTGTTCTTTTTCGGGATATGAAATTACAATTTGTTCGTTTTTAGTGCTTAAATAAGCTGGGTTGCCAAAAAAAAGAGTTCGTTTTATCATAACTAATATTCGCCAACTTGAACGATTTTGCCTAAATTATTTATTCGGACTTTTATAATGTCTTCAAAATAGGGCAAACTTTTTATAGATTTATAGGTAATTCCCTTTAATTCTTTTGTATTGTTTATTGTCGTTTCTAAATGATGTCTAAATACATAATCTCTAACAGAAATATTGCCATATTCAACTTTTGAAAGGCTCTGTACGCGAAATAAGTTTTTGCTTATTAATCCTTTGTTTACGGGGTTGTGTAAATCAATATCTTTTGGATTAAATTCAAAAGAGGGAAATATAAAGTACTCATTTTGCTTCATGGTAAATAAAAACGTCCAACCCATTTCGTGATTTTTATTAATTATTGATAATCCCAGATTATTACGGGTTACTGCATCAAAAAATGAAATTACTTCATCTTGTAAATTTCCTTTTTCGTCTTTATATATAGCTACATGATGGTTGTTTCCGGTACTTACAAAATCTACAGGAATTGGTTTGCCATTATTGTCAAGAACTTCATTTCCTAAATGGTCTTTTTTAGTATGTAATGCTTGAGCATTGCTTACGCCGCTAATGGTAACCCTTTTTATAGCGATTCCCTTTTCTTTATTTTGCCAAATAGGGTTTTCATCTAAATTGACAAAAGCTTTTTTAGGATCGTTGCCATATTCCTCCAAACGATTTTTAAGGATAGTTCTTAATCCAATATCAATGATTTTGTCAATTTTTATTTCATGTGTAATATCTTTTCTTATAGAATAATTATCCTCAAACCAAACCGTTTTCACTTTTTCAGGTAATGCTTTTGTTTTTTCAGCATTCAAATAAATAGGTTTTTTTGCCAAGGCATTTTTACCAATAAAAGCCTTTTTAGTGTTATTGTCATTTTCTACTAAACGAGCCAACAAAGCTTCACGATATTGTTTTTTAGCCACTTTACTGATGTATTCTTTAGTGAAATTGGTGCCAATTTTTTCTTCTTTTGTTACATATTGTTGTAGTTTTCCATAAACTGTTTCTTTATGTAATTGTCCACGTGGAGTAAGTTGTACTTTTTGATTACTGCCACCTTTTAACTTTGTGGTGTTTTTGTTATTGGTAACTACTTTGTTTTTGGCTTTATAGGAAATCAAAATACTTTCCAGTTGTTTTTTTGCTTCTTCTCTAAAGTGAGGCATTGGAGCAATAAATCGCAATTTATTGTTTTTGTCTCTTTTCAAATACTTAGACTCTATGCCCAAAATCACGTTTCCTTTTTTGTTATTAATGTCTCTGGCGTTCAGGTTATTCAAATATTGTATATATGCCGGTTTGGTAAAAGCAACTGTTATTGCATCCATAGCGTGGTGGCGATGGTCATTTCGTTTAGTCCAATCTTGTATTTTATATAAACGTTCACCGTTTTTTCCTTCTTCCTCTTTTGTTAAACCCAGTTTATGGTATTTGTCCCAATTGAGTTCTTTCATCACATCCACCAATTCCCAATCTTCACGCAGTTTGTCGGTCACGCTTCCGATTGTTGCAGTTACATTTCGGGAAACTTCGAGTAAAATATCTTTAGCTTTTTTGGCGATGTATTGCGTTTCCTTTAATTGTCTATCAATAAAGCCTTCTGGGATATCACAATCAGCCATTAACAGTTTATTCTGCTTGGTTCTGCTAATTTTGCCATATAAACCTCTTATTCTTTTCTCAAATTGGTCAAATTCCTCTGGAGATAATTTCTCCTGTAAAAATGAATATGCTGTTTTGTTGCTTTTGTCAATATTCAACTGGCGTTCGCAAATGGTTTTGTTAGAAAAGCTATCATCAAACAATCTTGATTTTGGAATTATGTGTTCAATATCGTATTCCTTAGAAAACAGTTTAGAGGGTTCAATCGGTTTACCAGTATAAAGTGAAATTCCATCCGATTCTTTCCAAAGTTTATACCGAATAATATCGTTTCTAGTTACACGACGGATTCCAAATTCTATATGCAATAATTTTCTAATCTGCTCATGTTCAGCTGTACTTTTGTTAATGGCCTTGGTCATTTCACTACGTTGTTCATTGTTGTTTTTCAGCTCGCGAGCCAATTCTACACGAATTTCGTCTGGTCTACCCATTTTTTGATCCAACATAATGGCATTAATCACATTAATCATTTGATTCAGGATTTTTTCTACCACAGGATTTCGCAAACTATTTTTATTGATTAATTCTAGTTTCTCTTTTAGAATTCTGCTGTCATTTGCTTCTTTGGTTAATGAAGAGGAATGATTGTATCCAGAAAGTAAACAAGCTTGGTCATAAATTTGTCCGTCCTTTAAATGTGGCAGTATTTTCTTTATTGCTTTTGGACTTAAGCTACCGTAATCGGCTTGAAGATTTATATTTAAAAGAAATGGAATGTGGTTTTCTTTAAACCCAAACTTTGTCATTAGACTCTTTTTCAAAGGCTCATCTTCTTCCGAAGAGTAAAGTAAATGCCATAATTGATAATAGGACTGTTTGTCAAATTCATTTCCTTGAATAGCAGGGTTAAAATCTAGTATGCTGATGTTAATGTTTAACACTTCAAATATTTTTGCGATAGCTTCTTTAATCGATGATGAATTCATTTTGGAGAAATCGATTTCATGACCTTCAATTTCAAGGATTTTTTCAAATGCTTTGTAAAGTGCTGCGTTAGTCCTATTACCTTCAATCTTTTTAAAATTAATAGAATGACTCCCTTTTTTCAATTCGCAAAAAGCCATTAATTGTATGTCTGTTATACTGTCTTTAAACTGAAGTTCCTCTGCAATTTGTTGCTTTAATTCTTCAGTTAATAAATAGGGTTCTTTTGTAATCTCGTTTGTAACAATAATATTATTTAAATTTTGCCAAATTCTAAATTCTTGGAATAAAGGAGATGATTTCGGAATGGCTTTATGTCCTTTTTCAAATTCACATTCGCTTATTAAATGTTTTTGTGATTTTAATTTTCTTTGGTAAAAAATCGTGATGTCGCGAACTTCAGATTTCAATTTTTCATTTAATTCAGGATGACATTTGATTTGAGTTTCCCAGATTCTTTCAAATTCATCTAAGTAATCTTGACGGTAAAAAACTTGGTTTTTTAGCTTAGAATGTGCGTTGTTTTTTAGCTGTTTGTATTGAAATTGTCCAACTGTTTCATTATTGAAATATAATTCCTTACTACGGTCGCTAATTGCTCCAAGATAACCACTTGACTGATTAATTTGATTGTTGATTTCTGTTAAGATAAATGCAAGGACATTTAAATCAAGTTCAATTATTAAAGCCTCATTTCTCCATTTGTAATGTTGCAATTTGGTTTCTTCTCGTGTACCTTTATTTTCAGCAAGTTCTATTTTTAATTCTTTTGTGAAAAATTGAGAAGTTTGTGTTCTTGATTTTCCGTGAATGGCATCCAATAATTTATTGTTGATACTTTCAAAATGAAATTGTTTTTGAAAATGTACAATCTTTTCTAATTCTTTTTGCAAATCGGAACGATAGAAATCAGGTATATACTTTCCATTATTTGATAAAGAATTATAAACCCATTGCCCAGGAGTCAGATTCTTTTCGAAAATTGTTTTAGCAATTGCCATTCCATCAATAGCCTCCCCTTCTTCTGCCGTTTTAGCTTTTCTACTGCTTTTATAACCACGTTTCTTGTTAAGCATTAATAGCACTTTTACCAATTCTTCTTTGGTAATAGCTTCTATTGCCGATTTAGCTCTTAATTTGTAGGAAGAATAAGTAGTCTCTTTTCCTGTTTCTGCATAAATAAATGATGAAGGAATGAATTTTATTTTATTGAAAGTATCAATTATAGCATCTCTTCTTTGTTTGAAACGTTGTAGACCTCTTCTAGCACCACGTTTTAAAGTTCTATTAGCATTGATGGAAATGGTATTTCCTTTCTTAAAATCTGCTTCTTCATCAGTTGTAAGTGGAACAATACGAACACCTGTATTTATTATTGAAGAGACTTCATTATCATTTTCTGATTCATTTGTAAATGACCATCCAATAGATGTAGTTCCTAAATCTAATCCTAGTATTTTTTTCATAGTAAATTTTTATTTAAAAAAAAACAGTACTGTTTAGTGAATGCTTTATATTCAATTTTGAAAGCAATTCGCAACATACACCGTATTTAATAATTATTTTATATTAATATTTAGTGTAAATACTTAAACAGTACTGTTTAAAAACAAAGAAATGTACTTTAAAACACTAATGAGATGTCCTAAGTTCTTCAGCTCTAATGTGGCTTTACTAATGTTGAGTATTTTGTTTCAACTAAAATAGTTATAAATATTATACGGTGTATGGGTTTTATTATAAATTAGTAAAATTTTATTAATTTTTAATAACATTTTTATTAAAAATATTTGTTGTTTATGAATTATAGGATAAATTCTATCCGATTTTTATTTAAATAAAGCAATATTATTTTTTTTAAATATATATAAAATAATATTAAAATATAATTAAAAGAAAATTGATAACCTTATGGAAAACCTCAATTGAAAAATTGTAACCACTCAGGTTCCCTCTAACTTACTTTACTGACCTGAAAAATCGTTTAAGGTGTTATTTTCTTTGGATTTTATTTTCAGAAAAAAGCGG
>NZ_JBEONS010000071.1:0-5549 GCF_040544395.1 Pedobacter sp. CG_S7
AATTGGATTTAAACAAGAAAAGCCTGCAGTTTAGACTACAGGCTTTCTTTAAGATTTGGCACCGACCTACTCTCCCACGTGTTACCGCAGTACCATCGGCTCTGGTGGGCTTAACTTCTCTGTTCGGAATGGGAAGAGGTGGACACCACCGATATAGGCACCTAAATATTTTTAATGTTATTTAGCTTATCTATCTATCGATTTTTATTATTCTCACTAATATAACGATGACATATTATTGAAAGAAGTTAGTTTGAAGAACAAACAACAGTGTTTGCTTTTGAAAGCTTCGGATGATTAGTATTACTCGACTATGCTGTCGCCAGCTTTACATCTATAACCTATCAACGTAGTAGTCTTCTACGGTCCTATATGGAATTCTCATCTCGTGGCTAGTTTCGCACTTAGATGCTTTCAGCGCTTATCTATTCCCAGCGTAGCTACTCTGCAATGCCCCTGGCGGAACAACAGATTCACTAGAGGCTAGTCCAACCCGGTCCTCTCGTACTAAGGTCAGCCCCACTCAAAATTCCTACGCCCACAACAGATAGGGACCGAACTGTCTCGCGACGTTCTGAACCCAGCTCGCGTGCCACTTTAATCGGCGAACAGCCGAACCCTTGGGACCTTCTCCAGCCCCAGGATGTGACGAGCCGACATCGAGGTGCCAAACCTCCCCGTCGATATGAGCTCTTGGGGGAGATCAGCCTGTTATCCCCAGCGTACCTTTTATCCTTTGAGCGATGGCCCTTCCATGCAGAACCACCGGATCACTATATCCGTCTTTCGACCCTGCTCGGCTTGTCTGCCTCACAGTCAAGCAAGCTTATGCTATTGCACTCCACATACGGTTACCAAGCGTATTGAGCTTACCTTTGAAAGCCTCCGTTACCTTTTTGGAGGCGACCACCCCAGTCAAACTACCCATCAAACAATGTCCTCCACGTAGTGGAGTTAGACACCGAATACAAAAAGGGTGGTATTTCAACGTTGACTCCACAACACCTAGCGATGCCACTTCATAGTCTCCCACCTATCCTACACATCCTGTATCCAATGTCAATGTTAAATTGTAGTGAAGGTGCATGGGGTCTTTCCGTCCCGTTGCGGGTACCCGGCGTCTTCACCGGGACCACAATTTCACCGAGCTCATGGCTGAGACAGCGCCCAGATCGTTACACCATTCGTGCAGGTCGGAACTTACCCGACAAGGAATTTCGCTACCTTAGGACCGTTATAGTTACGGCCGCCGTTTACTGGGGCTTCAATTCAATGCGTCGGTTTAACCCTAACATCCCCTCTTAACCTTCCAGCACCGGGCAGGTGTCAGGCCTTATACTTCATCTTTCGATTTTGCAAAGCCATGTGTTTTTGTTAAACAGTCGCCTGGGCCTTTTCACTGCGGCTGATATTGCTACCAGCGCCCCTTCTCCCGAAGTTACAGGGCCATTTTGCCGAGTTCCTTAGCCATGATTCACTCGAGCACCTTAGAATTCTCTTCCCGGATACCTGTGTCGGTTTGCGGTACGGGTTTTTATAACCTGAAGCTTAGCGGTTTTTCTTGGAAGTCTGATTACCTGCGCTATCCACTTACCCGAAGGCTTGCGGTACTATCAACGTTCAGCTAAAGCGGCGGATTTGCCTACCACTCCAAT
This sequence comes from Pedobacter sp. CG_S7, assembly GCF_040544395.1. Taxonomy (NCBI): domain Bacteria; kingdom Pseudomonadati; phylum Bacteroidota; class Sphingobacteriia; order Sphingobacteriales; family Sphingobacteriaceae; genus Pedobacter; species Pedobacter sp. CG_S7. The sequence continues at coordinate 1,656 of NZ_JBEONS010000071.1, forward strand.
ACCTACAGTCTTCAACGATCTATTCCGTCAGATCGCGGCAGTGTCACTACTCCGTCCCCACATCGCAGTTATAAAAAGTACTGGAATATTAACCAGTTGTCCATCGAATTTCCCCTTCGGGTTCTCCTTAGGTCCCGACTAACCCTGATCCGATTAGCGTTGATCAGGAAACCTTATCCTTTCGGTGGGCGGGTTTCTCGCCCGCCTTATCGTTACTTATGCCTACATTTGCTTTTCCAGAAGCTCCACCACAACTTACGTCATAACTTCGCTGCCGCTGGAATGCTCCCCTACCGTAATATATAATATTACCCATAGCTTCGGTGTACTACTTAATGCCCGTTTATTATCCATGCACGATCGCTCGACTAGTGAGCTGTTACGCACTCTTTAAATGAATGGCTGCTTCCAAGCCAACATCCTAGCTGTCTAGGCAATCGCACCTCGTTAGTTCAACTTAGTAGTAACTTGGGGACCTTAGCTGATGGTCTGGGTTCTTTCCCTCTCGGCCCGTGACCTTAGCACCCCGGGCCTCACTGCCGTGTATATTATCTAGCATTCGGAGTTTGTCTGGATTTGGTAGGATTTGACTCCCCCGCACCCAATCAGTAGCTCTACCTCTAAATAACTTAACCACGACGCTGTTCCTAAAAACATTTCGGGGAGTACGAGCTATTTCCCAGTTTGATTAGCCTTTCACCCCTACCCACAGATCATCCGGAAACTTTTCAACGTTTATCGGTTCGGTCCTCCAGTACGTGTTACCGCACCTTCAACCTGTCCATGGGTAGATCACAAGGTTTCGCGTCTACCTCCCCTGACTATACGCCCTATTCAGACTCGCTTTCGCTTCGGATCCGTGTCTTAAACACTTAACCTTGCCAGAGAAGAGTAACTCGTAGGCTCATTATGCAAAAGGCACGCCGTCACGCCACCTGGACGCTCCGACCGCTTGTAAGCACACAGTTTCAGGTTCTATTTCACTCCCCTGTTCGGGGTTCTTTTCACCTTTCCCTCACGGTACTGGTTCACTATCGGTCTCTCAGGAGTATTTAGCCTTACCGGATGGTGCCGGCAGATTCCCACAAGGCGTCTCCGACCTCGCGGTACTCAGGATACTACTAGACTAATGTTACTTACGTGTACGCGGCTCTCACGCTATATTGCCAGGCTTCCCATCCTGTTCCACTTCATTTCATTAATGCCATATCGTAGTCCTACAACCCCGATTATGCCGTAACATAAACGGTTTGGGCTCTTTCCCGTTCGCTCGCCACTACTTAGGAAATCATTATTATTTTCTCTTCCTCTGCTTACTTAGATGTTTCAGTTCGGCAGGTTTGCGTACTTTGTACGACTAGTCTTCAACTAGCCAGGTTTCCCCATTCGGAAATCTTCGGATTAATTCATATTTGCTAATACCCGAAGCTTATCGCAGCTTATCACGTCCTTCATCGCCTCTGAGAGCCAAGGCATCCCCTGTGTGCTCTTTATTACTTTCTTCTCTCCATAGCCTTTTGCGCCTATGGAAATGCTTTTTTTGTTCTGTTGTTAAACTCTTAACGCCGTTTCAAGCCTCTTCAACACATGTAAACATGCATTTTCTATGCCAGTACCTTTTGTTAAAAGCTCAAACAACGTCTCTATTGTTGTTTGCTCTTCTTTATTAACTTCTTCCAATATGTCAAAGAACTTTTCAATCCCCGGGTAGCCTTACGCTTCCCTATTTTTTATGCCCTCTATTTTAAGCATGGGTGATCGTGGAGAATAACGGAGTCGAACCGTTGACCTCCTGCGTGCAAGGCAGGCGCTCTAGCCAGCTGAGCTAATCCCCCAGTAAGATGCTTAAATATGTAGTCCCGAGCAGATTTGAACTGCTGACCCCTACATTATCAGTGTAGTGCTCTAACCAACTGAGCTACGGGACTATATGGCTGTGGTATAACCGTATCGTTAGTGAGGTGTCTCATTCACAATCCTTGTTTTTTCCTCAGTGTACCTTTTGCTTACAGTTGTAACACTTCTTAATGTTTCATCTTATGGGTTATTTCTTTTGAGATCTTTTTGTCATTTATATCATTTAACGTAGCGAGTAGTCAATTCTACTCCAGAAAGGAGGTATTCCAGCCGCACCTTCCGGTACGGCTACCTTGTTACGACTTAGCCCCAGTTATCGGTTTTACCCTAGGACGCTCCTTGCGGTTACATACTTTAGGTACCCCCAACTTCCATGGCTTGACGGGCGGTGTGTACAAGGCCCGGGAACGTATTCACCGCGTCATTGCTGATACGCGATTACTAGCGAATCCAACTTCAAGAGGTCGAGTTGCAGACCTCTATCCGAACTGTGAATGGCTTTTTGAGATTTGCTTGCTGTTGCCAGCTTGCTGCCCTCTGTACCACCCATTGTAGCACGTGTGTAGCCCCGGACGTAAGGGCCATGATGACTTGACGTCGTCCCCTCCTTCCTCTCTGTTTGCACAGGCAGTCTGTTTAGAGTCCCCACCTTAACGTGCTGGCAACTAAACATAGGGGTTGCGCTCGTTGCGGGACTTAACCCAACACCTCACGGCACGAGCTGACGACAGCCATGCAGCACCTAGTTTCGTGTCCTTGCGGACTCATCTATCTCTAAATGATTCACTAACTTTCAAGCCCGGGTAAGGTTCCTCGCGTATCATCGAATTAAACCACATGCTCCTCCGCTTGTGCGGGCCCCCGTCAATTCCTTTGAGTTTCACTCTTGCGAGCGTACTCCCCAGGTGGAATACTTAACGCTTTCGCTTAGCCGCTAACTGTATATCGCTAACAGCGAGTATTCATCGTTTAGGGCGTGGACTACCAGGGTATCTAATCCTGTTTGATCCCCACGCTTTCGTGCCTCAGCGTCAATCACACCATAGTAAGCTGCCTTCGCAATCGGTGTTCTGTGACATATCTATGCATTTCACCGCTACTTGTCACATTCCGCCTACCTCTAGTGTATTCAAGCTTATCAGTATCAAAGGCACTGCGATGGTTGAGCCACCGTCTTTCACCCCTGACTTAATAAGCCGCCTACGCACCCTTTAAACCCAATAAATCCGGATAACGCTTGGATCCTCCGTATTACCGCGGCTGCTGGCACGGAGTTAGCCGATCCTTATTCCTTCGGTACATTCAGCTAATTACACGTAATTAGGTTTATTCCCGAATAAAAGCAGTTTACGACCCAGAGGGCTGTCTTCCTGCACGCGGCATGGCTGGTTCAGAGTTGCCTCCATTGACCAATATTCCTTACTGCTGCCTCCCGTAGGAGTCTGGTCCGTGTCTCAGTACCAGTGTGGGGGGTCATCCTCTCAGATCCCCTAGTCATCGTCGCCTTGGTGGGCCGTTACCCCGCCAACTAGCTAATGACACGCATGCCCATCTTAATCCTATAAATATTTGATCATATGATAAGGCTATCTCATGATGTTATGCGGTGTTAATCCGAATTTCTTCGGGCTATCCCCCAGATTAAGGTAGGTTGCATACGCGTTACGCACCCGTGCGCCACTTTCTCTCCCAGCAAGCTGGAAAATATCGTTCGACTTGCATGTATTAGGCCTGCCGCTAGCGTTCATCCTGAGCCAGGATCAAACTCTCCATTGTAAAATGTTTTGTTTGAACGCTGACCATTCTTAACTTGTATTAATAATAGTCTTTATTCTAATTGTATTGTCTGTTAGATTTTGACTCGAAAACTTAGCTTAGTTTCATGTACTTTGAACTGTACCTTGTTACCTCGCTACGTTGTATAAATGACATCTCTTTAATGAACTTATCGGCAATACCTCACGGCTGCCTTTTATATCTTGCAATTAAGTATGCTCCTGTTTACCGGTCTTTTTTACTCCGGATCACGCTCCCTAA
>NZ_JBEONS010000072.1:0-5407 GCF_040544395.1 Pedobacter sp. CG_S7
TCTGCATCATTGTTGCCGATTATCCTGCACTATTGTTGCCAATTATTGTGTATTACTAATTGCCATTTTCTCTGCAGTTTTATTTACCGATTACACCTAGCTTATCAGCGATATGCAAAAATATTTCTCAGGAATAGCGAACCATTCATGAAGCTTCCTATTGCGGTTTTGACCGATTCCGATGCAAGGACTTTTGAAGTTTCAAAAAATGCGGACAAAGAGACGATATATACAAAAATCGATGATGCCACTGTTGCCAAAGATACACTGGATAAGATAAATACAATAGTTAATAAAGATGATCAAAGCGTTAAGCATTTCGTAGCTCCATCATGGACGCTCGAATATTGTTTATTCAAATCCTCTAGTTTGAATACTGTTTTTTCTAACTGTACAAAGAAAGTTCATACTAAAACTGATTGGGCAGATTTTGAATCAGCATTAGCAATTAAGTTAATAAACAAAGGCTTTAAAAAAACTGAAATTTCTTATTTGCTTGCTATATAGCCTTAGATGAAGATTCTAAACTTGAAGTGCCCTTAATTACGATCGATCAAATTAATGAAAGTGATACTATTAACTACTTAATAAAAGCTATTAGATATGCAGCAGGTTTTTGATATTACAGCGGCAGATATAGCCTATGCAGAAGCAATATTATTGCCGAACGGGAAGCCTTTTGATCAGGAAAGGCTGAATTTTATTGAGAATCAAAATACAATCGATCTTCAAGCAGTGCCTGGAAGTGGTAAAACCACAGCTTTACTTGCCAAGTTATTAATCATCGAAAGGAAACTCCCCTTGATAAAGGGTGGGGGAATTTTAGTTTTATCTCATACAAACGCAGCAATAGACGAGATTAAACATAAAATTGAAAAATACTGTCCAAAATTATTCAGTTATCCAAATTTTATTGGAACCATTCAAAGTTTTGTTGACCAGTTTCTAGCAATTCCATTTTATGTTATTCAATACAAAAAAAAGCCGTTAAGAATTGATAATGAAATATATGATGAAATAGTTAAGAAAACTTACAACAGTCTCCCGAATTCGGCTGCAAAATCTTGGTTAAATAGGTTGCATAATCCTGAATCAGTCTTTGTTAAAATGCGTTTTGATAAAGATTTGAATCTATTAAAAGAAATGAACGGTGATTTTCTTTTGAGATCAGCAAACGCATCCGCAACTTACACACAACTTGCGAATGCTAAAAAAAATATTATGAAGTCTGGCTTCCTGTGTTTTGATGATGCTTATCTACTAGCAGAGCTTTATTGCAAACATATTCCAGGCATTATAGAAATCGTTCAGAAAAGATTCCCTTTTGTGTTTGTAGACGAAATGCAGGATATGGATAAGCATCAGTATGAAATATTAGAAAAACTCTTTTACGGTAATGGAACTAGCATCTCTACTTTTCAGCGAGTAGGCGACAAAAACCAAGCTATATACAGCTCCCCAAGATCAACAGAAATTTGGATAGATAGAAACCAAGTGCTTAAGCTAAAGGGTAGCCAACGACTTAGCATTCCTATTGCTAGAGTTGCCAGTCAATTCGCAGTATATAAAGATCAAGATTACGAAATAACTGGGTTAAATGAATGCAAAATTTTGCCCCAAATATTAATTTATGATGATCAAAATTTGGGATTAGTTATACCTTTTTTTAGTAAAACAGTAAAAGAAATGGCTGGGAAAGGCGATTTGCCGGATTTCGAAAAGTATCCTGTCAAGGCTATTGCATGGAATACGGAATGGAAAGACGACGACGCTAGAGACAATATCAGTAAACTGAGGCTTTGTGATTTTTATAGTGATTATAACAAGGATTCAAAGGGTGCTAAAATTGATTATTCGTGCTTAAAAGCCTAATGTAGTCGGTAACTTATAATGGTTCTTCGCCAATTTTGATGCACTTTTAAAAAATGAAAAATTTCAAATTAAACATCTGATTTACAGCACAATAAAGCCGAATAAAGGTTGTTTTGCTGATGTTTTTTTAGTATCTTAAAGTATTGAAAAACAGATACTTTAACAGTGAATTCATCTAATACTTTTAATCCAAATCTTGCAGCTTTATTCTATGCTGACCGGAAAATTAGAATATACCGGTCAGAAATAAGGGATTCAACAATCCGTTTATTTGCAAGAAGAGCAGGGAAACGCTCTCAGTGCCCTAATTGTATGAAAAGCAGCCGCAGTGTAAGCTCTTCCTATTTGAGAACCTTGGCAGATCTGCCCATGGCTGCAAATGCGGTTCTTATAATTCTTAAGATACGCCGCTTTGCTTGCAAAAACTCCAATTGTGAAAAGCGCATATTTTCAGAAAGGTGCAACGACTTAACCGATCCCTATTGCAGACGCACCACCAGGGCTTCATCATATTTAAAGCAGTTCCTTATTGAGATATCATCTAATAAAGGCGCCTATTTTTCTAAATTGATGAATATTCCTGTCAGTAACAATACTTGCCTTAGGCTGGTCAAGTCCATGGCAATGCCAGTACATAACAATCTGCTCTGCAGGTATAGATGATTGGGCTAAGAGAAAAGGAATGAACTATGGAACAATCATCGTTAATGCGGATACTGGCCGCCCCATAGATCTTTTGGACAGCAGGGATTCGGCTGATGTTGTAGAATGGCTTTCCGGTCATAATAAGATAAAATATGTAACTCGAGACCGAGCGACCTCTTATTCAAGTGCTATCAAAAAAGCGATACCAGAAGCAAAACAAATAGCAGATAGATTCCATTTGGTAAAAAATCTTGGTGATGCTATCCTAGAGGAAATAAAGCAAGAGTATAGCCATTTGAAGCAGGTTTCCAAAAATATTTATGCAGGTGCTGAATCAAAGAAGTCCATTAAAAAATCCAGTAAAGTTATTTTGGATGTTTCAAATAACTTTACTGGCAATGTCGAACACGAGTTTTCCTCAGAAATGATTGAGAAAAGGGAAAAACTTTTTCAGGTGACCAAAATGAAAAAAGATGGACACAGTATTTCTGATATCGCTCGAAAAACACAAACAAACTGGCGCACGGTAACAAGATATTTGACACACGGAATACCGTCGGCAGCCAGGGATACGCGCGTAAATTATAATAGATATATAGCAGAAATCGAACGCATGTGTAGTTTGGAAATCAATCCCACTGCCATGTTTAGGTCTCTAAAAAATATAGGGCTAAAATGTTGTGAACGGTCCTTTACCAGATGGTTTAACCTGAATTTTCCTGATTATAAATATAAACGGAATAGGACATATCCTGAACCATTAAAGGTAACCAAAGCTGGTACTTGGACTAATTTTATTCCTTTGCCAAAAAAGCTATCAATTTTTGTAATGAATCCAGAATATGGAGTCGCAAAAGATACAGGAGAATGCTCAAAGGAAAAAGAAATCGTTGACACCATAGTAAGTGAGATTCCACTTTTATCCAGTTTGCGAAAGGTTTACACAGATTTTAGAAATATTCTAAAAGGAGGATGTCCCGATCAATTGGATACCTGGATTAAATATGTCCAATCCATTGGTCGAAAAAGAATGGATCGCTTTTGCAATGGGTTAAAAAAGGACATTCTGGCCGTGAAAAATGCCATAATCTATAATTGGACAAACGGGTTGGTAGAAGGAAACGTAAACAGGTTAAAAAACAAAAAGCGTGAGATGTATGGTAGGTGTGGCTTTGAGTTGCTTAGAAGAAAAGTATGTCTTTCATTAACTGGATAATGCATCAAAATTGGCGAAGAACCATTATAACTTACCGACTACAGGAGTGCAATTGTATACTTCATGAATCAATAACATTAATAATAATTATAATTATTCGGCCCTAATATAGAAAAAAGAAAAGAAAATGGATGATTGTAATGAAGACCGGTGGTTAGGTCTCGTTTTAAATTTTTGTAACCAACAGCCCCTCAAAAATCAAACGAATTAAAGTAATAAAGTCATTTCTTATCAAAAAACAAAACAATATCCAAATCAAACAGGTAGTACTATTATTGTTTATGTGTTTGCTCTTTTAAATCATGTTCTGCGGAACGTGACTAATTCAACTTCGGAGATAAAAAAGGTTTGAATACTACAAAACTGCAGATATCCCAAATTTTTGATAGCGCAGATACTGGAATCGCTATTGGGATCTTTACAGACCAGTCTTTATTGGGTTTTATACCAGAACTGAGATCAGTACAAGCGGTTATATTTAACTTCATTCTCCGCGCTCTAGTTGACTTTTTAATACTGGAATTGCAATAGTATACTAGAGTTTTTTTTATTGTCAGATTATTTTTTTGAGAGGCATTACTTTAGATTCTAATAGCATAATTATTATGCTACTTTTCCCTTGTTAATTAATGCATTTTCAAATTCCACTGGTGATAAAAACCCTAGTGTTGAGTGGCTTCTTTTCCTATTATACCATATTTCTATATACTCAAAGATAGCCATAGAAGCCTGTTTTCTCGTCTTGAATTTTGTATGGTATACCATTTCTGTTTTCATGGTTTTAAAGAAACTCTCCGCAACTGCATTATCCCAGCAATTCCCTTTTCGGCTCATACGCTGCACAATTGGCAATCCTTTCAATTGAACCCTGAATTCGGCACAGGCATACTGAACTCCCCGGTCCGAGTGAAAGATCAGCTTGCCAGCAACTGGCCTGTTGGTCTTCGCCATCTGAAATGGCTTTACGGTGGTGTTTTTAGCATCCATTCCTTCACTCAGCGACCAACCGATCACTTTTCTGTCGCACAAATCCATCACGGTAGTGAGATACACCCATCCCTCCGCGGTTTGAATATAGGTTAAGTCCGAAACCCATTTCTCCCCAATACCTGCAGCATAAAAATTCCTGTCCAGGATATTTTCAGCTAGCGGATGCCTGTGTTGGGAATCTGTTGTTCTTACCCAGCTCTTGGGTACGATGCTTCGTATGTTAAATTTGCGCATTAACCTGGCAACCCTCGGTCTGGAGGCTTGTATCCCCTTTTTCCTGAGTTCCACGGTAATTCTTGGGCTGCCATAAATGCCTTTTTTCTCGTGGTAAACCGCATTTATTTCTATCAGAAGAGCATGCTGAAGAGCCAAACGTTTCCCTTGAGGATGCTTTAGCCAGTAATAAAAACCACTGTTGCTTACCCGAAATACCCTGCACATCATTTCAACTGGAAATATTCTTCGGTGCTCTTTCATAAATCCGAATATCTCCCGTCTCCCCTGGAAAAGATGCCGACCGCCTTTTTTAGGATATCGCGTTCCATCTGTGCATCCTTAAGCTCCTTTTGTAACTTTTTAACCAGTTTCTGGGGTCACATAAAATAATTGGGGATTAGGCAAAAAGTTTTTCCATTCTGAACAGGAAGAATTTAGTATCTACAACACCCCTTTGATTAGCTCTAA
>NZ_JBEONS010000073.1:0-5385 GCF_040544395.1 Pedobacter sp. CG_S7
AAATAAAGCAAAACAAACAAAAAAATCCTAACACGAAATCCACAAAATGTTAACAAGCATCTGATTTTTAACTATTTTTATGCGTTGACCCTGACCACATACCATTTAATGAAACCTACCTAGAAAATTGTAGCCATGGAGGCATGTTTTATGATGAAATGGAAAATGCGATAATAAACCTGTTAAACCTCCCGGAAAAACCTGATGCAATTTTTGTGGCAGGCGACAGGTTATTTATTGGTTGTTTAACGGTATTTAAAAACTTAAACATTAAAATACCGACAGATATGGCGATTACTGGATTTAGTAACTCCGATTTTCTTGACCTTTTAAATCCTCCTTTAACTGCAGTTAGGCAACCAGCTTTCGAAATCGGACAAATTGCCACTGATTTGCTGATCAGCTTAATAGAAAGCAAATATCCAGTCTATGATTTTGAGAGTAAAATTTTAGACACCAATCTATTTGTTCGTGATTAAATTGAAATTCAAGTCTATACCGAAAATTTGGTATAGACTTGAAGAGAAAGGTGATACCTGCTATTTAATAATTTCCGGTAATACCCAATTCTAAACCACGTAATTCAGCTAATCCACGTAAACGTCCAATAGCTGAATATCCTGGATTTGATACTTTATGTAAATCGTCTAACATCTGGTGCCCATGATCAGGTCTGAATGGAATAGGACTTTCACGTTTACTGTTTTCTGCAGTTACGGCTTTCATGACCTCATACATATTTACATCCCCACCTAAATGGTCTGCTTCGTAGAAATTACCCTCTTCATCCTTGCTAACATTACGTAAATGCAGAAAATATACACGTGACTTGATGGCCTCAAAAATTTCAATCAAATCATTATTAACGCCTGCACCTAAAGATCCGGTACAAAAACAAATTCCATTAAAAGCTTTGTCAACTCTTTTAGTTAGGTACTCTAAATCTTCTTTCGTACTTACAATACGTGGAAGACCCAAAATTGGATATGGTGGATCATCAGGGTGAATAGCCATTTTTATACCCGTGCGCTCACAAACTTCAGCAATAGCGGAAAGAAAGTAAACCAGGTTTTCTTTCAAACCGGTAGCACCTATCTGTTGATATTCATCGATACTGTTTCGCAAAGCGTCTATTTCAATTTCCTTCTCATTTGGTATGCCCATGAGCACATTTACCCTAAGTGCAGCTAATTGATCATCCGTCATCGTTTTAAACCGCTCCGCTGCTTGTTTATTTATAGCTTCATTATAATCAGCAGCAGCAGCTGTTCTTTTTAAAATGTAAATATCAAAAACAGCGAGATCAATCCAGTTAAAATACAATGCTTTAGAACCATCAGTCATGGTGAGGTCTAATTGTGTCCGCGTCCAGTCTAGCACTGGCATAAAATTATAACAAACTGTTTTAATACCACATTGCGCTAAATTGCTCAAGGATTGCTTATAGTTTTCTATATAAAGCGATGCTTCAGGCCTGCGTGTTTTTATGGCTTCATGTATAGGCAGGCTTTCCACAACTACCCACTGTAAACCCGCAGTTTCTATAATAGCTTTACGCTCCAAGATATCTTCTACAGGCCATATTTCGCCATGTGGAATCTGATGTAATGCAGAAACAATACCGGTTGCGCCTGCCTGCTTAACATCCTGAAGTGTTACCGGATCTGAGGGACCATACCAACGCCAGCTTTGAAGTAATTTTTGTTTATTCATTATTTAAAAGTATAATTCTATGAAATTTTTCAGCGGCTTTTATTGCTTTACCAGAAAGCGGTATATAAGGCTACAATTAAACTGAAAATAATTAACGAACCAATAGCAAAAGGTGTTGATACCCGGAACATCTTCGCATCAATTTCAAGTCCTTTGGTAACCACTCCTCTTTTATTTTCATACATACTAATGAAATACATTCCAATAATGCAAGTTACAAATACCATTAACATTCTATCTATAAATGGAATTTCAAACACACCACTACTGTTGGCTACCGCCCATCCGTAAGTATACAAAGGCGATAGATCTACCCATCCTGGTAAAAGTTTAAGGATTACCGAAAACAGGAAGCCACCAACTGTAGCGAACAAGGCTGCACTCGAAGTTGTTTTTTTCCAGAAAAAGCCCAGAAGAAACATGGCAAAAATACCAGGTGAAACGAATCCTGTATATTCCTGTATGTATTGGAACCCTTGTTTTCCTTCACCCATTAAAGCATCTCCAATAATTAAGGATAATAAAACAGCAAGCAGCATGGAAACCACAATTGTTATTTTCCCAACATTCACTAATTTACGTTCTGAGGCATTAGTTTCAAATGCCTTTTTGTAAATATCTAAAGTAAAAATAGTAGCAATACTATTAGCTTTACCCGCAAGAGAAGCCACAATTGCAGCCGTTAAAGCGGCAAAGGACAAACCCTTTAAGCCTATTGGCAACAAACCTAATAAAGCAGGATAGGCTTTATTAGGATCCTGAACACCTGATGATGTCAATAAGTTTTCACTGCTTATTCCACCAAGATCTTCTTTTACAATATAGTATACTGCAATACCAGGAATTACTACAATTAATGGCATCAGCATTTTTAAAAAGGCAGCGAACAAAAGTCCGGCTCTGGCTACAGGCAATGTTGCCCCCAAAGCTCTTTGTGTAATATACTGATTGCAACCCCAATAATTCAGGTTAACAATCCACATTCCACCAATTAAAATACTTAAGCCAGGCAAGTCCATATAATGTGGATTGTCCTTCTTGAAAATCAAATGGAAATGCTCCGAGGCCCCCTGTGTTAAAATCGTGAATCCTTTTACAACACCTTGCTGATCAGAAATAAGATTTAATGCTAAGTAACTAGCAACCAGACCGCCTAGTATTAGAAAAAAGACCTGGATCACATCTGTATAGCCAATTACTTTCATCCCTCCAAGGGTGATGAAAATTGCAAACATCGCTAAAGCAAAAATACAAATGGTAATATTCAGACCTGATATCCCACTGATTGCAAGTGCACCCAAATAAAGAATTGACATCAGGTTAACTACAATATAAAGTACTAACCAAAAAACGGCCATAATCATCGCTACTTTTTCATTATAGCGCTGACTCAAGAACTGCGGCATGGTAAAGATTTTGTTTTTGAGGTAAACCGGCATAAAAAAGACTGCAACTACAATTAATGTCGCCGCTGCCATCCATTCATATACAGAAATAGCTAAACCAAGTATAAATCCTGAACCACTCATCCCAATTAATTGTTCGGCAGAAATATTTGAAGCAATAAGCGAAGCACCAATTGCCCACCAGGTTAAAGAGCCTTCAGCAAGAAAATAATCTTTAGAATCACTCATTAATGACTTCTTCTTATAATATATCCAGAAACCATAGCTCGAAACTATGATGAAGTAAACAAAAAAAACAATGTAATCGTAGGTATGTAATCCGCTCATTTTTTATATTTGGTAAACCCAAATATAAAATTATTTAGGAGATTGACGCATTTACAGGTTAACTAAAATTTACGCAAACGTTATCTCTAGTAATTTATTAATAACTTTTTCGGAAATGCGCAACTTCTATAAGTATTAAGAGTCATTATATTACTGGTTTTAGGCAAACAAAAAGAGAGACTTAATGCTTACAAATTGTACTTGCATAAAAATAATGCAGATAAAATGTACTTTTGTATTTACAAAAATTCATGAAAAAGAAATCCAGCTTCCTTCCTGTCATCTTATTTATTTCATTGTATTTCCTGCTGCATGTTTATGTTTTATCAGGGCTTCAGACCTACAGCAGCAATCCATTATTACCTTTATCATTTTGGCTGGTTATTTCGCTGGTCAGCTTGTTATTGATATATGCTTTGAAAAGAATTCAAAACCATGGTATGGATTATTTTTTTAAGTTTTCTACCCATGCTTTTCTCTTACTGCTGAGCACTGAACTTATTTTTTTTGCCATCCTTTTACCTGGAGATATTTACAGGATTTTCTCCCAAAATCCAAGAAATTTATACTGGATAGAGTTTGCGTCCCTAGTCTCGATGTTGACTTTATTAATCTTTATTTATGGAATGATCCATGGAAAATATGCCTATCGAGTGATTAAGCATTCGTTATTTTTTGAAGACCTTCCAGCTAATTTTGACGGCTTTACTATTACTCAAATATCTGACATTCACGCAGGGAGCTTTAACAACCCGAAAGCAATTCAAAAGGGAATTGACCTTATTAATAAACAATCTTCAGATCTATTTGTCTTTACAGGCGATCTGGTCAACAACAAAGCAAGTGAGGTACTGCCATGGATGAGTTATTTTTCACAAATCAAAGCGCCGCATGGCCAATTTTCTATTTTGGGAAATCACGATTATGGTGATTATGTTAAATGGAAAAATGATGCAAATAAGCGTGCTAATCTACAAAAGTTAAAAAACCACCATGCCACAATGGGTTACCGCTTATTATTAGATGAGCATGTAATAATTTATAAAAATGGAGAAAAAATAATTCTTGCAGGGGTTGAAAATTGGGGATTAGGATTTGGTGAACGCGGAGATCTTAAAAAAGCACTAAAGTCGGTTAACGTTAATGACTTTAAAGTCCTGCTTTCTCACGACCCCTCACACTGGGAAGCACAGGTGAAAAATTACCCTGTAAAAATTCAGCTCACACTATCCGGGCATACACATGGCATGCAGTTTGGACTGGAAGCATTCGGGATAAAATGGAGTCCCGTAAAATATCGTTATGCGCATTGGGCAGGTATAAAAAAAGAAAATAATCGTTACCTGAATATTAACCGCGGTTTTGGCTTCCTCGGCTTTTCTGGAAGAATTGGTATCTGGCCCGAAATCACTGTCATTACCCTTAGAAAGCTTCCTCCAGTTTCATAACAGGCACCCTTTTAACCAATTCTAAATAATGCGATCCAACAGTAGGTGTATTGGTTAATTCTCCATGTTGCATACCAAAAAGAATTTCCAGTTTTCTTACACATTCATAAGGCATGTCCTTTTTACTGTTCAATGGGATTTTGCAATAATTACGAAACGTATTGTAAGAAACACCTAATATTTCAGGAATTTGAATGACCAAAATCTTGTTTTGCTTAACTGGAAGATTTTCTAAAAACTCCTCTATTTTATATTTATACGTCATGATTTAGTGTATTTTATTTCGTAGAAATATATTAATTTATTATTATAATCTCTATAATTATTTAATAATTTTTTATAACAATGTATTACACCTTAAAATTCTGACAACAGAAATCGTTTTTGTATTAAAAATAAAAGACCGTTGCAAGGCAATATGTGATTTAACTAATTGATTAACAATAAATTACACTTGTTTTTTTTGTTATTTAGGATATTTTTATGTATTT
>NZ_JBEONS010000074.1:0-5186 GCF_040544395.1 Pedobacter sp. CG_S7
TGCGTTCTATTACCGACACCTGCAAGAAAAATGAGCAGGCCATCTTAAATGCTTTCTTGACTATTGCTTCATCATAGAGGTACCTGAGTAGTTACCTTTAGTATTTAAGAAGATAATTTTTATACTTTTTTTTTAGTCTAAAAAGCATACTTTTATCATTTACATAGCCCTTAAATTAATCAATGGATTCAACCATCAACACTTTTATGAATAAAATATGGTTCCGCAATTCTCATGAAACGGAATTTTTACAGGCAGTATATGAAGTCGCAGAATCGATAATACCCTTTGCTGAAAATCATCCTAAGTATAAAATTAATAAAATTTTAGAAAGAATTGCTGAGCCTGAAAGGACAATCATTTTTAGAGTTCCCTGGTTAAATGATAAAGGTGAAGTTGAAATCAATCGTGGATTTAGAGTACAGATGAATAGTGCTATTGGCCCATATAAAGGAGGTTTAAGATTTCATCCTTCAGTAAACTTAAGTGTTTTGAAATTTTTGGCCTTCGAACAGGTATTTAAGAATAGTCTCACTGGTTTACCAATGGGAGGTGGAAAAGGAGGCGCAGATTTTGATCCTAAGGGTAGATCTGAAGGAGAGATCATGAAGTTTTGCCAAAGTTTTATGACTGAACTGTACCGTCATTTGGGTGCTGATATTGATGTTCCCGCTGGGGATATTGGCGTTGGTGCTCGTGAGATTGGTTTCCTTTTTGGTCAATATAAACGTATTAAGGGGGAGTTTACGGGAGTATTAACAGGCAAGGGCGCTGAGTGGGGTGGGAGTTTAATTCGGCCTGAAGCAACCGGATACGGTGTAGTATACTTTGTTGAAGAAATGCTAAACCTTAAAACTGACTCACTCAAAGGTAAAAATATAGTTATCTCAGGATCGGGAAATGTAGCTCAATATACAGCTGAAAAGTGTATTCAGTTGGGCGCTAAGGTGCTTACTTTATCTGATTCGGAAGGTTTTATTTATGATCCAAATGGTATAGACGCTGAAAAGTTAAAGTTTGTGATGGATCTTAAGAATAACCAAAGGGGGAGGATCAAAGCATATGCAGACCAATTTAATTGTCAGTTCTTTGCAAATGAGAAACCATGGCGTATAAAATGTGATATCGCTTTTCCAAATGCGACTCAGAATGAGCTTGATGAGGAAGATGCAAAGATGTTAATTAATAATGGCTGTTTCTGCGTTGCTGAGGGCGCAAATATGCCTTCTACGCCACAAGCTATTCATGTTTTTGAAAAGGCAAAGATTTTGTATGCGCCAGGTAAAGCTGCGAATGCGGGTGGTGTAGCTGTGTCTGGACTGGAAATGTCTCAAAATTCCCTGAGGTACTCATGGGGCAGAGAAAAGATAGATAGAAAACTTAAAGTAATCATTTCAGAAATCCACCAAGCTTGTGTTAAATATGGTAGGGAAGATGAGGAATATGTAAATTATTTAAAAGGCGCAAATATTGCAGGATTTGTTAAAGTTGCTGATGCCATGCTGGCACAAGGAATAGTTTAATAATAAGCTGTGCAGAATGAGCATTACAGTAGCCTATAAATAGTACCAATAAGTAGCCATTTAATATAAAGCAAAAAAAAACATCCCGGCCAGCGGGATGCTTTTGAAATATAAATATTTAAAGATTATTTAGCTTTATTCTTGCTTTCTTCACCTTCCATTTGTTGTTTCAACTGTGCTAATACACCTAAATCTCCAAGTGTTGATTTTTCAACTGAATCTTTAACTTTCTTAACGGCATTGCTAGATGCTTTAGCTTCTTTTTTCTTAGAAGCTCTTTCTTCTGCAACAGCTTCAGCTTTAGCCTCTTCCCAGATACGGGCGTGAGATACAACGATACGTTTAGCATCTTTGTTAAACTCAATGATTCTGAAATCATTTGTTTCTTCAGCTTTGATGACAGAACCATCTTCTTTAGCCATATGTTTTGTTGGTACGAAACCTTCAACACCATAAGGTAAAGCAATAACAGCACCTTTATCAGTTACTTTAACAACAGTTCCTTGGTGTATTGAGTCCATCGTAAAGATAGTTTCAAAAGTATCCCAAGGGTTTTCTTCTAATTGTTTGTGACCAAGGCTTAATTTGCGGTTATCAACATCTAATTCTAAAACAACTACGTCTAATGTATCACCTACTTTAGTGAATTCGTTAGGGTGGTTAACTTTTTTAGACCATGAAAGATCAGAAATATGGATTAGTCCATCAATTCCTTCTTCAATTTCAACAAATACACCGAAGTTAGTCATGTTTTTAACTACTGCAGTATGTTTGCTTCCGATTGGATATCTTTCAGCAACATTTTGCCAAGGATCTTGAGTTAATTGCTTAATACCCAAGCTCATTTTACGCTCATCTCTGTCTAAAGTTAATACTTCAGCTTCGATTTCATCGCTAACTTTCAAGAATTCCTGAGGGCTGCGTAAGTTTTGAGACCATGACATTTCTGAAACGTGAATTAAACCTTCAACACCTGGAATGATTTCTAAGAAAGCACCGTAATCAGCAACAGTTACAATTTTACCTTTAACTCTAGAACCAATAGCTAAGCTAGGATCTAAACTCTCCCAAGGGTGAGGTGTCAATTGTTTTAAACCTAATGCAATACGTTTTTTCTCATCATCAAAGTCTAGAACTACAACGTTGATTTTCTCGTCTAAGTTCAATACTTCTTTTGGATGCTCTATGCGGCCCCAAGAAATATCAGTAATGTGAAGTAAACCATCAACACCGCCTAAATCGATAAATACACCGAAATCAGTAATGTTTTTTACGGTTCCTTCTAATACCTGACCTTTTTCAAGTTTAGAAACGATTTCAACTTTTTGGCTTTCTAAGTCGTCTTCAATTAAGATTTTATGAGATACAACTACGTTTTTAAATTCGTGATTGATCTTAACAACTTTGAATTCCATTGTTTTACCTACGTAGATATCATAATCACGGATAGGTTTAATGTCAATTTGAGAACCAGGTAAGAAAGCTTCAACACCCATAATGTCAACAATTAAACCACCTTTAGTACGGCTTTTCACAAATCCGTTGATGATTCTGTCGTTTTCAAGAGCCTCATTAATAGACTCCCATGATCTTTGGGTTTTTGCTCTTTTACGAGATAAAATTAACTGGCCATTCGCATCTTCAGGTGCTTCCACGAAAACGTCAACGGTATCGCCAACTTTAAGATCCGGTGTATCACGGAATTCAGAAGTAGACACTAATCCGTCAGATTTAAATCCTACGTTTAATACTACGTCTTTGTTGTTGATAGATACAACAATACCGCTAATGATTTCACCTTGATTGATTTGATTGAAAGTATCGGTATACATGTCTTCGAACTTCTTACGGTCCTCGTCAGAATATTTACCAAATGCTTTATCGTCTGCATCCCAATCAAAATCCTGATCTGGGGTTGCTAATGATGATTTGATCGCTTCGATCGACATTGAATCAGCTTCTGATTCAATGGTTTCTTTCTCAGGCAGATGTACGTCTGTCCCTTGAAGTTCGGCTTTTTTTGCCTCTAATTCTTTTTCTGCTAATTGTTTTTTTGCCATTAAAAATTTAATCTCCTTTTCCCGTTAGGGATTACAAATATACGAATTTATATTCCAGACTGATTTTTTTTTTCATAAATGTTGTTGATATAGAAGTGCTTGTATTAAAATGTGTAGGTACTTGTATATTATTTCTATTGAAATCTACTTATTCTACATTATATTTAAGGCAATATCATTAAGGAGTATATGTATAACGAAATATAAGTCTAAACGAGCAATAGCTAAATTTTATACTAATTTACCTTTAAATGAAAGAGATACTTAAAATTGGGTTGGATTCTGTCGCGCCCGTTCCTATGCATACCGACTTTAATTCTGCTATTTTTGAAGGATTTGAAGTTGATTTAATGAAGGAAATTGCCGCTCAGCTAAATCTTGAGTTGCATTATGAAATATCTTTATGGAAGCACATACTCGAAAAACTATATAAAGGTCAGCTTGATATGATTTGCTCCGCCGTAACGATGACTGCATCCCGACAAAGAACGCTAGAATTCAGTACCCCATATCTTCAATTCAGGCTTTGTGCAGTAGTGAACAGAGGCGTTTCTTTATGGAATCTCAATAGTTTTGATCATAAAACCATAGGTATTCGCATCGCAACTGAGGCTGAACACTACATCATGCATAAGTTCCCCAGCCATCAGGTGTTACATGCTGACAGGAATGATGAACTCTATGATCTCTTATTGAGGGGTGAAATTGATGTCTTAATTGATGATTCACCTATTGCTGGTGGTTTTTTGCAAAAGAATCCTGAATTGCAAATTGGTATGTTTATGCCAAATACGCACTCACAATATGCTATTGCCATGAAAAAAGGAGAAACCAGGCTCAATCTTCGCATCAATGAAGTACTTAAACATCTTAAAGAAAATGGGGTCTATCACCAGATTTATAAAAAATGGTTTAATTACATCGAACTTTGATCATCCTTTTGTATTGTATTTTCTGCTTCCAGAATATCTTTTAATTGAATTAAGCGTTCCATGAAACTTGAATATGACTTGATATGGCCATGTGCTTTTACCGTAATAACGTGACTACGAACGAATTGCTTTAGGTCTACAATTTTCGTAGCTTTATTTAAATAAACGGTTTCCGGTAAATCAATTCCTTCAAAATAAGCTTCTAATTCTTCAATAGTCATGCAACAAATATAAGATAAAAAAATACCTATGCCAGAACTGCCAGACTTACAGGTATTCAGTTATAACCTCCAAAAGAGGGTTACTGGAAAAAAACTTAAAGAAATTAATGTGCTGGTCTCAAAAAAGATTAATGTTACTGAAGCCGACCTTCAGCAAGCACTGCTCCATCATCAAATCAACCTAGTAAAACGTGTTGGAAAACAATTGCATTTCCAATTTGACAATGGCCATGTGCTCGCCTTTCATTTAATGCTGAACGGTAAATTGCTAGAATTTGAAGGTGAGGAGGTGCCCAAATATTAAGACCGTTGCAAGGCAATATGTGATTTAACTAATTGATTAACAATAAATTATACTTGTTTTTTTTGTTATTTAGGATATTTTTATGTATTTTAGGTTATGAAAAACGAACAGAAATTGGGTTTTGCAGATTATATGGTTCAGCGGAG
>NZ_JBEONS010000075.1:0-4894 GCF_040544395.1 Pedobacter sp. CG_S7
TTAATCATGCGTTTTATGTCTTGTAATTCACCAAAAAGCACCAAAACATCATTGGCTGCCAATAGGGTAGAAGACTTTGCAATACCAGTTACTTCCGACACTTTTTTAGTTTTGCCGTTTTCTTCAATATCCTTATTTTTAATTGTGGTTAACACAATCACCTTATATTCATTAGTAAAGTTGGCCGCTTCCAGGGTCATTCCAACATACCTTTCAGGAACTACGGCTTCAATGATACTATATTTATCAGAAATCTTAAAGCTATCCAATATTGTTAAATTGTCTAACCGCATGGCAAGTCTTTCTGCAGATTCTGTTTCCGGTCGTATGTACTCATCAATGTTGATTGCCTCCAAAACAACCTGCTGAAGTTCAGAAACCACCCTACCAATAATCCGTTTAACATTTAGCTGCTTTAATAAGGCTGTAGTTAAAAGCGAGGAAGATTCATCTTCACCAATGGCAACAATGGCTGCATCGCAATCTTTTAGCGGTAAAGAGCTTACTGCATCCCTATCAGTACAATCCATACAAATGGTATGGGTAATCTTATCTCTGAGTTTATCGACCTTAATCATGCTGTTATCAACGCCCAGCACCTCATGCCCTAATTCTGTTAGACGGATACTGAGTGCTTTTCCAAAATTTCCTAATCCAAATACGATATATTTCATTTGTTATTGTTTTAAAAGAGCACTTTTTCCTGAGGGTACTTATAGCTCTTAGAAGTTGTTTTTTTGATGATAGCAATTAATAAAGTCAAGGTGCCAACTCTCCCTATAAACATAATGGCAGCAAGAATTAAACGCCCGCCGTCGCTTATTTTAGGCGTGAGTCCGATGGATAAGCCGACGGTGCTGAATGCTGAAAAACTTTCAAAAGCAAGGGCAAGAGGATCTAAATTTCCATCGGTAATGCTTAGCCCAAAAATGGAAAGGCCCAGCGTTAATAGGGAGAGAAATATAATAGCTGAAGCCCTTTTAATAGAATCCTGACTAATCTCTCTCTTAAAAATTTCAACTTTGTCTTTGCCTTTTGTCAGGCTAAACATATTTAAAACGGCAACAGCCAGTGTTGTTGTTTTAATACCACCTCCAGTGGATCCTGGTGATGCGCCTATCCACATGAGAAACATGATCAGCATTATTGCAGGAAAAGAAAGCAAGGTCATATTAACATTATTGAAACCTGCGGTACGCGGACTAGCGCCCATAAAAAATGCGGCTGCTAACTTCGCGAAAAACCCTTCATGCTCCTGCAAGGAGGTATTGTATTCCAGCACTAAAATCCCTAGGGTTCCTAATATCAATAAAAACAATGTAGTCCAGGCAATTAGTCTGGAATTGAAATTCATGACCCATGCTTTATAGGTAAATGCTTTTTTGTGAATAACTTTTTGATAAACATTGATTAGCCATCTTTTCAAAAACTGATAGGTATTCAATACAATCCCAAAACCAAAGCCACCTAAAATAAAAAGTAAGGCAAGGATAAGTTGTAAAGTATAATTGTAACGAACAGAAACGTGATGAAGGCCATCAGGAAGTATAGAAAATCCAGCGTTACAGAAAGCAGAGATCGAATGAAATACAGCAAAATACACTCTCTCTGTGCTGGATGTGAAATTAATGGCATCAACACTCAAATAAATCAATGCCGCACCCGCAATCTCGAAAACCAGGGTTATAAATATAATGGTTAGTAAGGTATTGATAGCTGAACCCAGTTTTTTCTCTCCTAAAAGCTCGGTATACATGAGCTGGTTTTTATAAGAAAATCCTCCTGAGAAAAAATACCCGAAAAAACCTGTAAAGGTCATGATGCCTAGTCCCCCGAGCTGAATCAAAATGATTAAAACCACCTGACCATAGGCGCTTAAGCGGGCTGAAATATCGATTACAGAAAGACCTGTGATGCAAACTGCACTTGTTGACATGAATAGGGCATCAACCAGGCTCAATGGAGGGCCTATTGTTGCTTTAGGAAGTAGTAACAGTATAGTGCCGAAAAATATGAGCAGTAAGAAACTGAAAACAAAAAGCAGCGTTGGATTAAAGTAAAAACTATCGAAAAAGAGACTGTTTTTGGATATTTCAATAAGAAATACACCAAATATGCCTATATATACCCATTGTGGCTGATAAAAGACCCCATCTGAAAGGTTAAATGAAGTGTTCTTTAATAGAATGATAAATATAAAATAAAGGGAAAGCAGCATTTCTGCCCAATGAAAACGGGTGAATCCTTCGGGAGACGCTACAATGCGCAATGATTTAATAATTAACAGCACCCCAAAAATATTAAACAACCAAATGATGGTTTGGTCAAAGTAAGAAGCTGCTGTTTGATTGGTTATGTATCCAATGTGCATAATAATTATTAATGAGGCTATAGCGCTCATATATAACATTATACGGTCAATAATTTGTTGATTTGTTTTTAAAAATGCCCTAAATAGTCTTAGCATGTTTGGATTTAAGCAATGATTGCAACAAACTTAATGCTTAAGATCTGGAAATCTGTAATAGTTAAACCAAATTACTCAAAAACGTTCTTGCAACCAACTTTTTTAATGTGTCAATTTGTAACTTCAAATTCGGATCCTGAGTACTTAATGGGAATAAGAACAACAAAGTCCACCCAGTCTCCAAGTGACAAAGGTCTATCGCCCGGTTTACTATCCTTCACTGGTTTTCTCCTGTGGAGGAGAAAGATAAAATTTAAAGGATAACCTTGTTTTAAATTATAATTTTATAGCTTCATCATTGTTAAAAAAATGAAAAACGTAATGAGACTTATTTTCTGCTTTACTATCTGCTTTTACCTGCTGTTTACACTGCAGGTAAAAGCTCAAAATCGATTGTCTTTTAACCAGGGGCACAGTCACAATGATTACCATCAGCTTAAACCATTGCTAAATGCTTATAATGCAGGTATGGGTTCTATCGAAGCCGATATCTTTATAAGGCATGGTCAATTGTTTGTTGCGCATGATACTGTTGCCATTCAATTAGAAGCTACGCTGAAGAACCTGTATTTAGAGCCTCTATCCATTTTTTATTCTAAAAGCGGCAATAGGCCTTATTCAGATGCTTCTATGAACCTGCAGCTAGTCATAGACATTAAGGAAGATTACCAGCACGTGCTACCGCGATTGATCTCTGAACTGGAAACTTATAATGATGTTTTTGACAGTAAAAAAAATAAAAATGCGATTAGGATTTTGATTAGTGGAGATGTTCCGCTGCCAGCACAATTTAAAAACTACCCTGATTATATCTTTTTTGATGGGCGGCCTAATATAAAGTATACAAAGGCGCAATTGAAGCGCATCGCGATGATTAGTATGGATCTTAAAAAGGGTAGCACCTGGAAGGGGATAGGAAATCCTTCAGAAGCAGATATGGCTAAGCTAAAAGCTGTTATTACAAGTGCCCATCGCCAGCATAAACCATTTAGATTCTGGGCAACGCCCGACAGCCCGAATACCTGGATGGTTTTGGAGAGCCTTGGGGTTGACTGGATTAATACCGACCAGCCAGAAAGTTTGCGTGAGTTTTATCTTAATAAATAAAATTAACTATTGAGCCATCTCTACACAAATGCAACCTACTTTTTTACCTCAAGCTGGTTATTTTACCAATCTAAGCTTACCCTGATGTCGGAATCGCTGCGTTATGAAGGTATAATATGGGTGCCAAAAATTGAAAATGAAAAAAGGGAGCCTTATGATATTTCAGAAAATGAAAGAGATTATTGCTTAAAAAGAAGGTATGCATCTTTTGGAACCTAAGCACCCCGGGACATTTCCTCCAGATCGGCGAAAGAAAGGATAGATGCCGGTTTTGGAGTGGAACCAAAGAAGAAATAAAAACTGCAGCTTATTTTCATAAGCAGCTTGGTAAGTTATTGTTTGATAAATGTGGCTTGTCCACGTTCGGCACTTGAATTAGAAGAAGCTATAACTGATATAAAAAAACTCTCCAATGCATTTTACTCCTCTTAAGGTGCATGTGCCATGACCATCAAAGGCCAGGTAAACGGGATGAATGATTTAAAGATTGACCATTAAGCGCTTGACCGAATTATACAGTCGGGAGGCTTCATTTCAGCAGATATTGGTCAGCTAAGTTGAAGCAAATTCATTATTAATTACCTACGATACTGCTGAATCTGCTTTTGACTCAGCAGCATGTATTGGCTGTGGTGCTTGTGTGGCTACTTGTAAAATTCAATTGCTGCGCTGTTTACTTCTGCTAAAAAAGCGCACCTGGCAAAAATACCCCATGGTAAAGCAGAAGCAGAAGAAAGGTTTTTACACATGGTAGCGCAATGTCAACTCTCAAAATTCATTGTCAATCTTGGAGTACACCTGTTGCCGTTAGCATTAATTGGTGGAGGTCGGTATTTTTTATAAAAGGCTTTAATAAATTACTTCCCGGCCCTACCATGGCTAGTTCTACATAGTCTGAAGAATGATCCATGGAGCCAAAGCCTACATTCGTATATTTTTGTTGGATATCGGCTAATATTTTAAAGGGTAGATTCTCTGCGTTATACAATCCGTTTTTGTCCAGAACGTTGTAGTGTGCCAGTAAGTTACTGGCCTCTTTTTTGGTGATGGCCATGTTTTGGACTGCCTCTATTTGTCCGATTACCTGGCTGATGGTATTGTTTTTATTTATATGTTGCAATACCCACTCATTAGTCTGTTTGAACGTGCCGATTCGGTCAAAGTTGGCGTTATCTCCAGAAAATAAACCTGGATTTGCGTTGCCATGATCGGTAGTAACGATGACTATAATACTCCCCAATATTAGGTCGATAATTTAAGGTCTAAAAAAAACCGTAAATTTATTGACAGATGAAAAAAGTTAGCAGAAAGAAGTTCAGT
>NZ_JBEONS010000076.1:0-4842 GCF_040544395.1 Pedobacter sp. CG_S7
TTTATACTGTTAAACCTAGAAATATCACCTAAAGTTCTACAGTAGAATGTGGATAAAACCCCGCTTTTTTCTGAAAATAAAATCCAAAGAAAATAGCACCTTAAACGATTTTTCAGGTCAGTAAAGTAAGTTAGAGGGAACCTGAGTGGTTACTAATAATGAATAGAAAATGTAGTTTTTCATTATGAGCTCCTCGATAAAGTTTTTATCAGATGTGACCGCTTTAATTTTCAGCTAATTAAATTATCGATAAACGGTGTTAGTAGTTGCAGAACTCCTATAAACATTGGTTGTTGCTTTTATAAATTTGCCGAAATTCGTAAATTAAAGGTATGCAAGACAGAAAGGATTATACCGAAAAACTCTTTACTAGCTTCCAATTATCGAGCCGGATTCCAAGAGGAAATCTGTACCCAGACACAAAGGAATTGTATGGTAAGACTGGCAATCCATCATTCGACCCGGTAGTCCATGGATTATCAGAAAACGGTAGAATGATCGTAATTCAAATTGTTGATTCGCATATACGGGTATAATTACGTAGGTTTATTTCTAGCATCTACTTAGGGGGCTACGCTTCAGTATTTTGCATCTTTTTCAACTAATCATTCTCATGGGTAAAGAAAAAAAACTTTGGATCGCATTCATTCTAGTAACCACCATTTCCTTCGCTGTTTTAGGTTATTACGGTTATGAAATCTACCAAAAAGCTCCACCATTACCTGGAAGGGTGATTACCACCGATGGCAAGGTTATTTTTGAAGGGCAGGATATCAAAGATGGACAAAACGTATGGCAAAGTATAGGAGGTCAGGAAGTGGGTTCTGTTTGGGGCCATGGGGCATATCTTGCGCCAGATTGGACAGCAGATTGGCTCCACAGAGAGTAACTCTTTATTCTAAACCAATGGGCTAAAAGGGAATATAGGCAATCTTACGAATCTTTGAGCAGCGAAAATCAGGCTGGCCTTGAACGAAGGCTGCAGCTGGAACTTCGTAAAAACACCTATAATCCAGCCGATGGTACCCTCATCATTTCAGCAGTGAGGGCCGAAGCGATAGAGTACCTGAATAATTATTATACTGGTTTGTTCATGGAAAATCCTGAACTTGATGAGTTAAGGACTCATTATGCTATTCCAAAATATTCAATAAAAGATAAGAACAGAATGCGCCAGATGAGCGGATTTTTTTTCTGGGCCACATGGGCCTGTGTTACAGAACGACCTGGTAGTGATGTAACTTACACCAATAATTGGCCGGCAGAAGATCTGGTCGGCAACAAACCCACCGGAGATCTTCTGATATGGACCGGGGTAAGTATTACATTACTTCTGGTTGGAATAGGATTAATGATCTTTTATCACGCCAGATTGAAAGAGGAAGAAGAACCCGAAATGCCTGTAGAAGACCCCTTGATGCGCCAAACCGTTACGCCTTCCATGTTGGCCATCAAAAAATATTTGTGGATCGTAAATATTCTGATTTTAATCCAAGTTACCGCGGGTGTGATTACTGCCCATTATGGTGTTGAGGGAGATGCTTTTTATGGGTTTGACCTTGCCTCTGTTCTGCCGTACTCGGTTTCAAGAACCTGGCATGTACAGTTGGGAATTCTATGGATTGCAACAGCATGGCTCGCAACTGGGCTCTATATCGTGCCTTCAATTGCAGGTAAGGATCCCAAGTTTCAAAAACTGGGCGTAAACATCCTATTTATCTGTATCCTCATTATTGTCTTTGGTTCTATGGCAGGACAATGGATGGGAATAATGCAAAAACTGGGACTGGAAACTAACTTTTGGTTTGGCCATCAAGGCTATGAATACGTAGATCTGGGAAGGTTTTGGCAGACTTTCTTATTGGTAGGCCTGTTTTTGTGGTTGTCGTTGATGATACGCCCGCTAATACCGGTTATAAGAAAAAAAACTTCAGAAAAAAGCTTATTGATTATGTTGTTGGTTGCTTCCGGAGCTATTGCGTTATTTTATGGTGCCGGATTAATGTGGGGTAGGCAAACTAACCTTGCCATTGCGGAATATTGGAGATGGTGGGTGGTGCATCTTTGGGTAGAAGGTTTCTTTGAAGTTTTTGCTACTGTGGTTTCCGCATTTCTCTTTGTGCGGTTAGGGCTCTTACGTACTAAAACCGCAACCTTAAGCGTGCTGCTGTCAACGGTAATCTTCCTTTCCGGAGGTATTTTAGGAACCTTCCATCACCTGTATTTTACCGGAACGCCAACTGCCATAATAGCTATCGGCGCCACATTTAGCGCGCTGGAAGTAGTTCCCTTAGTTTTGATTGGATATGAAGCATATGAAAATTATCGATTAAGCAAGGCCACGAAGTGGCTGAAGGATTATAAATGGCCCATTTATTGTCTGGTGGCAGTGGCCTTCTGGAACTTCTTTGGCGCAGGTATACTGGGATTCGTTATCAATCCACCCATTGCCTTATATTACATCCAAGGTCTCAATACCACCGCAGCGCACGCCCACGGCGCCCTTTTCGGTGTTTATGGAATGCTCGGGATGGGATTGATGCTGTTTACACTGAGGAGTTTGTACAGGGAGCAAATCTGGAATGATAAACTAATAGGGTTTTCCTTTTGGGCAATAAATATTGGATTAATGCTAATGTTAGTACTCAGTTTATTACCGATGGGAATCTTGCAAGCCATAGCCAGCGTAAACAAAGGAATGTGGTATGCAAGATCAGCAGAATTTGCACAACAACCTGGAATGAGTATTATTAAATGGTTACGTGTAATTGGAGACACCATCTTTGCTGTTGGATTGTTTGCCTTTGTATGGTTCGTTTTCTCCTTGGATAGCAAAAGGCGTAATTCTGAACATAATTGAATGGCGCAAGATGCTTAATGCCAATTAATATCATTATAATATAATAACAAATAGACATTATGATGAGTACAATTTGAAAAAGTGATTCCCAAGTGAAACACCTTTAAGATGATAAAGTTAATTATTACGACTCGGGGGTACTAGCCGTTTTTTGTTCACCTCAATGATAAACTTTTAAGTGGAATTGCAATAGTCTACTAGAGTTTTTTTGTTGTCAGATTATTTTTTTGAGAAGTATTATTTTAGATTTCATTGAATTAATTATTATGCTGCCTTTTTCTTATTTATCAAAGCCTTTTCAAATTCCAGAGGTGTTAAAAAACCAAGTGTTGAATGGCTCCTTTTCCTGTTGTACCATACCTGTATATGTCCGAAAATTGCTAAGCTTGCCTGTTTTCTAGTTTTGAATATTTCCTGGTATACCATTTCTGTTTTCATTGTGTCAGGTAGGTAGGGGGCATTTCTGCCCCTTTCCCCCTTAAGAACCGGACTTGCACCTTTCAGCACATCCGGCTCGGGCAATTATCTAGTCATTTTTGTTCAAAATAACCGGCAGTTTATACACAAAACTTGTTTCGAACCCCGTTCTATGGCATCTGTAATGAATAATACAGAGATTTTTAATATGATAATCCCCACCTTTTAACCTGCTGGTCAATAGATGAACTATCCATTTATGCCTCATCTTAATCAGTTCACCATAACAAGCGCTTCTTTAGAAGCGAGAGAACTGTTTTTATACCTGTTTTACTGTTCATTAGTTTTGCAGAGCGTCTTACTTCAAAGTATTCATCATACTGTTTAGAAAATACGTTTGCCTCACCTCTGATCTTAATGTGGCGAATGATAGATATATCTGAGCTTTTAATTAAGGATCGCTCCACAATGGCCTTTTTACTCTTATCATTAACACTAAAACGATAACTCCTAAGTTTCTTTGTAGTAAAGTATTTCCTAAGAGGCCATCTACTTCCTTTTTTAGGATGCCTTCTTTTTGCCCAACTCCAAAGTTTTAACCAGATTTCATGGTCAACTTTATCGAACCTGGATTTAGCTACAATTGACCGGTGGTAGTTTGCCCATCCTTTGATAATTGGGTTGAGGATTCCGATGAGTGACAATTGGTCCATTGATCCACTTTTACTAATCTTCGTCCTCACTTTCTTCAGGAATGTTTTCACATTATCTTTCGATGGTTTGATCAGGAGTTTTTCCCTGCCCTTGCCTGATGGATATTTGCGAATGTTTTGACCGAGAAAATCAAACCCCTCATTAATATGAGTAATTTTTTTTTTCCTCTGAAAGCTGCAGCCCTCTATCGTTTAGGAATTCTTCCAATAATAGCTTTATCTTTTCTTCTAGTATCTCCCTTGTCTTTGCCGTTATAATAAGGTCATCCGCATAGTGAAGTTGCTACATTTGACTAGAGGGATTTAGTTGTCAGATTTAACTAGAAACTTTTAAATTTGACAATATGAGCAAACGAACGTATGATGATTCCTTTAGAAAGATGGCTGTTGATCTATCTCACACTCGGGGATCGGTAAAAGAGGTTGCGGACGAACTTGGGATAAACGATAGCCTTTTGAGCAAATGGAGGCAACGGGACTCAGAGTCTAAACAGATCCCTGTTGCCATAACGGAAGACCAGAGATTGATCAAAAAGCTTCAAAAGGAACTTAAGGATGCCCAAATGGAACGCGATATATTAAAAAAGGCGGTCGGCATCTTTTCCAAGGGAGATGGGAGATATTCGGATTTATAAAAGAGCACCGAAGAGTATTTCCGGTTAAAAAGATGTGCAGGGTATTTCTGGTAAGCAACAGTGGTTTTTATTACTGGCTAAAGCATCCGCAGGGAAAACGGTTGGCCGAGCAGAATGCTGTACTGGCAGAAATCCGGAAAGCTCACCAAGATAGCAAAGATCGTTACGGTAGCCCACGGATTACTGTTGAGCTGATAAAGAAGGGGATCCAGGTTTC
>NZ_JBEONS010000077.1:0-4601 GCF_040544395.1 Pedobacter sp. CG_S7
AGCCATTTTATTTGAATTTTGAAACTGCCCCTAAACTAACAACGATTACAAGGGCTGAAAACAGTCAAATCTTTTAAAGTACCTGAGTAGTTACACTAACCAAATACAAACCAATTATTATGAACAAAAAATTTACTCGGCTCATTAAGCTTAAGCTTTTGACGAAAGAGAGTGCGTTTACGATTAGCGTAATTTCTTTAGCTTTTGGTTTAACATTTAATGCATCGGCAGGTGTAATTAATGTTAATATCACACCCCCATTAATCAACAATGAATTAAAACTTTCAGTTGCAGATATTATAATCAGGGGTATAATTAAAGATGAAACAGGTTCGCCAATTCCAGGGGCAAGTATAAGACTTAAAGGATCTATGGCTGTTGCAGTAACAGATGTTAATGGTGCTTTTAGCATCACCGTTCCTTCAGAAGCTGCAGTTTTAATTATTTCTTATGTAGGTTATGCGCCAAAAGAGGTAACTATAGGTAACCAGAAAAACATGTCTATTCAATTGGAACCAGACTCAAATGTATTAGAAGAAGTTGCCGTTGTAGGTTTCGGTGTACAACGCAAAGTTTCACTAATTGGGGCACAATCTACGGTAGATGCTAAAGAATTAAAAGTTCCTGTAGCAAGTGTAACTCAATCATTAGCCGGAAGAATTGCCGGTGTAGTTGGGGTACAAAGAAATGGTGAACCTGGTAGAAGTTCGGCAGATATTTGGGTTCGTGGTATCGCAACTTTTGGTGGCGGTTCTACTTCGCCATTAATTTTGGTGGATGGAGTAGCGAGAAATATCAATAACATTGATCCAGAGGATATTGAATCTTTTACAGTGTTAAAAGATGCATCTGGAACGGCCGTTTACGGAGCAAGAGGTGCAAATGGTGTAATCTTAGTAAAAACAAAAGTTGGTAAAGTAGGTAAGCCAAGTGTTTTTTTTGATTACAATGAAGGCTTAAGTACTTTTACCCAACATCCAAAAGCATTAGATGGTATAGCTTATATGAACCTGGCGAATGAGGCTTTAACAGGAAGGGGTCAAATGGCTAAGTATACTCAAGATTATATTAACAAAACTGCATCAGGAGTAGATCCTTTAGTTTATCCAAATGTAAATTGGATGAATGAAATTTTTAAAGATTACAGTAGCATTCGCAGAGCAAATTTAAATGCAAGTGGTGGTGTAGAAAATGCACAGTATTATGTATCATTAGCCTATTATAATGAAGGTGGGTTTTTAAAAACCGATGATTTGGCGCAATATAATTCTGCCATGGTTTTCAACAGATATAACTTTACCAGTAATCTAAACCTTAAATTAACGAGTACCACCAAATTAGATCTAGGAATTCAAGGTTATGCCTCAAATGGAAATTATCCAGGAGAAAGTACCGAAAGTATTTTTGGATCGGCATTAGATGTCTCTCCTGTAGAATATCCTGTGATGTATCCTGGAGGTTTAATTCCTGGTCGTTCATCTAACGGCAGTTTCCGTAATCCTTACGCCGATTTAACACGTAGAGGTTACCGAACCGAATTTGCAAATCAGTTATTTAGTAATTTAAGGTTAACGCAAGATTTAGGTGGTATGGTTGAAGGTTTAAGCGCAACTGCAATGGTTGCATTTGATGTATTTAATTCAAATTCCATTAAAAGATCAAAAAGAGAAAGTACTTATTTTTTACGCGAGATAAATAATCCACGGAACGTAAATGGAGATTTAGATTTAGTTACTTCCTATACCAGTAATGCAAATTACTTAAGTTATGAGCCCAGTCGCGGAGGAACAAGAAAGTTTTATACAGAAGGTGCTGTTAATTATGATAGGGCGTTTGAAAAACACCGTGTTGGTGGTTTAATTTTAGGCTATACAGAAGATAGAACAGAGCCTTTTGCAGGTGATTTTACAAGTTCCATTCCTTTCAGACAGGTAGGCGTTGCTGCTCGTGCAACTTATTCATATGATGATCGTTATTTTTTCGAGGCCAACTTTGGTTACAATGGTTCTGAAACTTTTGCACCAGCTAAACGATTCGGTTCTTTCCCAGCCTTTGGGATTGGATGGATTCCATCAAACGAAAAGTTCTTTGAGCCTTTAAAAAACACTATTAATTTCTTGAAATTCAGATACTCTGATGGTAAAACAGGTATCGGTGATATCGTAGGCCGAAGGTTTTCTTATTTAACCTTAGTATCTGATGGTGTTGCTGGTTACCAAACAAGTAAAAATTACAATAATCCAAATTCAGGCGGTATTAATGTAACTGACTATGGTATTGATGTTATTTGGGCAAGTTCTAGAAAGCAAGATTTGGGTATGGAAATCAGAACTCTTAACAATAACTTGTTCTTGATTGTAGATTTATTTAATGAAAACCGAACTGGGGTTTTCTTACAACGGCAGTCAATTCCAGGTTATGTTGGGTTAACCAACCAACCTTATGGAAATTTAGGCGTAGTAAGCAATAAAGGCCTTGATGCAACTTTAGAATATAATCTTAAAGCTGGTCAGGTTGATATTGGTTTAAGAGGAACATTTACCTATAACAAGGATAGAATTATTGAAGATGATCGTCCTGATCAACCTTATCCATGGATGAACCGTACTGGTGATAATATCCTTGCTCGTTACGGTTACGTTGCTGAAAAATTATTTGATACCCAGGAAGAAATTAATGCAAGTGCTACTCCAGGTTCTAAAGCATCAGTCCGCCCAGGCGATATTAAATATGAGGATCTTAATGGCGATGGTTTAATTAATGATTACGATAAAAGAAAAATCGGTCGCGGTGATGTACCAAACGTAGTTTATGGTTTTGGTGTAAACGTTTCTTATCAGGGCTTTTCATTTAGCACTTTTTTTCAGGGTGTTGATGGAGCAGATATTATGTTAGGTGGCTCAGGTATGTTTCCATTTAATGGTGGTGGTGGTTTAAGTAATGCATATGAAATTGCTAAAGATAGATGGACACCAGAAAACCCTCGTCAGGATGCATTTTACCCACGTTTAGCGTATGGTGAAGCTGATAATAACAACAATACTTTAGAAAGCTCTTGGTGGGTTAAAGAAGTGAACTTCCTTCGTTTAAAAACAGCGCAACTTAGCTACAATTTGCCTACAAGTTTCGTATCTAAAGTGAAATTAAAAAATGCTTCAGTTTATCTAATCGGAACCAACTTGCTAACGTTCAGTAGCTGGAAACTTTGGGATCCGGAATTGAACACTGGCGGTAGGGCTAATGGAAATAGATACCCACAAACATCAACCTTATCATTGGGTTTAAATGTTAAATTTTAATATTAAAGACATGAAAAAGTACATATATCTTACACTTGTAGTCGGTTTAACTTTCGCTACATCGTGCAAAAAAGGTTTTTTGGATCAAGTACCTAATGATAGGTTAACTCTTGAAGAAACCTTCAAAACAAGATCTACCGCAGAGCGTTTTTTAAACAACGTTTATAGCCTAATTCCTGATGAATTTGCTCAACGTAGTCCAGATGAAGGTAGAAATGCTGGCGTTTGGACTGGAGCATCAGACGAGGCAGAGTTTGTTTGGGGTTTTAACCAGGCCAATAACGTAAATATTGGCAGTTGGGATGCTAATAGTGGTTTCGTTAATAGCTACTGGAATAATTTTTACAGAGGGATTCGTGCCGCAAGTTTCTTTATGGTAAATATTGATAAAGTTAAGGAGGATATCACACCTCAAATAATTGTTCAATATAAAAATGAAGCAAGAGCTTTAAGAGCCATTTATTACTTTTATTTAGTAAGGGCTTATGGGCCTGTAATACTATTAGGCGATAATGTGGTAGAGCCAGATGCACCTTCAGAAAGTGTTCAATTACCTAGAAGTAGCATGGAAGAATGTGTAGCTTATATTACATCAGAGTTAGAAGCTGCTGCTGCAAATTTACCTATTACTCCTGCCAATGATAATAACTATGGCCGAATTAACAAGGGAATGGCTTTGTCTTATAGATTGCAAGCTTATTTATTAGCTGCTAGCCCGTTATATAATGGTAATACCGATATGGCGAGTTTAAAAAACAAAGATGGAAAACAATTGATAAGCCAAACGGTAGATCAAAGTAAATGGAAAACAGCCTCGGATGCTTATAAAGCTTACATTACTCAATTTGTTCCGAGTACTTATAAATTGTATAGAAAAAATGATGGCGGAGGTGCATTCAGTCCATATTTATCCTATAGAGATTTATTTATTGATAAATTTAATAGTGAAGTAATCATGTCAAGGTTAGATGCTTCAATAGAAGGTCGACAATATGAATTAACGCCATATCATAATGGTAAAAATTCTGAGACTAGGGGCTCTGGTGGATTAGCTGCTATGCAAAATCAGGTTGATGCATTTTTTATGGCTAATGGATTAAGTATTAATGATGCAGGTTCTGGTTACCAAACTACAGGAACAACAATGTACCAGCCAGTTGGAAGTCCGCAAGCTACAGAAACATTTAACCAATGGGTTAATCGTGAACCTGTGAACGGTAAATATGAATACACAACTTTTGGCAATTAAGAGTGCAGGGTTTTCGGTAAGAATGCTGCAGAGAAATCGGTAAGAATGAATAC
>NZ_JBEONS010000078.1:0-4435 GCF_040544395.1 Pedobacter sp. CG_S7
ACTGAACTTCTTTCTGCTAACTTTTTTCATCTGTCAATAAATTTACGGTTTTTTTTAGACCTTAAATTATTGACCTAATACTGGGGAGTATTATAAGACAAAGGCAAAGTGACCCATGAGCACGCTGTATTTCTACATAAAAGCATCAAGTTCGATGTCAAGCTTTTTGTATCCACCAGAAATATCTCAGTTTTTTCAAAGCTTGAACGCTTTGTCCAAGATAACATTTTCATAGGCGGCGAAGCTGATGGTGCCATACCTGAATCGGTAATGTGGGATCTAGTGAGAAAATTTCCAAATACCCGTCAAAAAGATCTCTATGAGTCATCTGTGATAACAAGCATTATCAGGGACTACGTAGACAGTGTGCCTGATTACCGGACTAAATATGAGAACTATTTGAACAACCGGAAAGCGGTAAAGCCTTCTGACCTTGGTCCAGCCCTGAAAGACCAGGAACTGCACAAATTTCAGTTAATACTGGAAAAGCTAGAATTGATGCTGCACCAACAGACCGGATATAGTGAAAACCAGTGGCAGGAAGAGATTCTCACAATCATTACCCTTATTTACCCAAAGTACGTTTATGCATTCAAAAGCGTTCAGCTTAAGCGGAAGGACCAGACTGATCTTTATGTCGATATCTTACTGATTGACAGCGGGGGCTATGCTGATATTATAGAAATAAAAAAACCGTTCGACAGCGTAATCCTTACTAAGGCAACTTACCGGGATAATCACATTCCATATCGCGAACTTAGCGGGACGATCATGCAGATCGAAAAATACATCTATCATCTTAATCGATGGGGCGCAGATGGAGAAAAATTTCTCACACAAAAATTATTGGGATTGCCAGATGGATTTGAGGTTAAGCTCACCAACCCGGGAGGTTTGGTGATTATGGGAAGGGACAATAACCTCACACCCGATCAGAGAAGAGACTTTGAGGTAGTGAAGAGGAAGTATAAAAATATCATGGATATCCTAACTTACGACGAGTTGCTCCGCCGTCTTAAATTTATGATTGAATTATGGACAAATAAATCTTCCTTAAAATAGCACATTACAACATAGACACTAGAGATGAATTTATTTTATACATTTACAGATAAACCAAACTCGAACACATGGACATTTTAACGCTCGCAACAACAGCATACATTCTTTCAAAGCCTTTCCTGGAAAAAACCGGTGAAGGTATCGCCAGAAAAGTTGGGGAAGATATATGGAATCTGATAAAAATGCCCTTTATAGAAAAAGGAGATGAAAATGTTGAGCGGCTAGCCATTTCTAATCAGGAAACCTTTACAAAAGACTTAGAGCAGCAGCTTCAACATGATGAAGAATTCGCACTTCAGTTAAGCGAGCTGGTAAGCAAATCCCAAAATGTCTTGAGCGGAAAATTCCAGCAGAATATCAATTCTCACGGTGAAATCGGAAAACAGATTAATATTCAAACGAATTCCGGTAGTATTCAAATGTAATGCAGGACGGTCAGAATGTCACAAACAGTGCTGCTGTCGACAAACAAGTCATTGTTGGCCAACTACACGGGAACATTGATTTCTCAAATATCAGCAGGCTCGGGCAGCGCTTCAAGCGTCTCAAAGAGGAAGTAGAAAAAAACATTAGACTTACTGATTTTATTGAGGACTTTAAAAACTACAATACCAAGCTAGATGGCAGAAGCATGCCTGATAAGCTGATCGATGGGGGATTTAATAACCAGGAGATCCTTAAGGCAACCAAAAGGAAGCATATGTATAGCAAAAAACTAGAAAAAAATAAGCTATACGAAACTGCTCAGCTGATCGATATGGAATTGTTCAGCCTGATTAATTTATACTTTGAAACTTATATTGAGCCGCTTATAGAACAAGGCAAGGAAAAATCTGTGATCAAACAAGCGGTTCTTGAAAAGATCGTCCAGCCAATTATCGATTTAATCAACCAGGACGGGCGGGACGATACTTTCTTGAATTATACTATAGAAGAAATTTACGGTATGATATTTTTTCTTACCGGCAAGTGTCATTTAAACTGGGCGGTATATGATAGTATATAATCAGGCATTTGACTATTATCATGCAATTTACCGGATGATAAGGTTGCTTACACACGTAAAAAGGGACAGTTTTGTCGAGCTTGACCGCCTTCGTATATGGGATTTCTACCTTTTGTTCCCCGAGCAGGTACACACTATCGCACTCAAGGAGGGTGATAAAGAGATCAAGGAACTAAGAGCGCGGTTTGTAAAGCAAAGGAACAACCCTTACAACCAGGTTTTTGATAATAAAAAGGTGTTCGAAAAATTACGCCCCTACCAGTTGACTGCATTGCAATGCCTGGCTTCATATGGAATCATCAATAAAGACCTGCTAAAAGAAAACCGCGTTTCGATCATTTCAAGAGAAGTCCTAAAAGATTATGAGGGACGTTTCGAAGAACTTAATTATACAGAACAAAATATTATAACGATAATGGTTTATCACTTTTCATCAATTTCTATGTTCGGCACCGACGGGCTTAAAAGTAGAACTAAATTAATGGTTAGCAAATATGACTACCAATAACCTTTTTGTTAACAGATTAGTGGTGATCGCGCTGAGCGGTGCTGTGGCTTATGATGAATCGTTCCATAAAGGAGTCAACATCATTCGCGGAGATAACAGCAGTGGGAAATCTACCATCTCGAACTTTATATTTTACATTTTAGGGGGTGAATTCACGGATTTTGTACCTGAAGCCAAGAAATGTTCAGAGGTCTTTGCCGAGACACAGATGAATGGTGCTGTGCTAACATTAAGAAGGCAGATAGAATTGGATGAAAACCGTAAAGTCAAATCCAGAGCTTCTATTTACTTTTACTGGGGAAGCTATAACGAATCCAGAAATCCGCCACCTGATAAGCATTGGCAAAAATTTGGGTACAACTCCCACCCTGAAACAAAGAGCTTTTCAAATGTAATTTTCGATAACCTAAATATTCCTATTGTAAAAGGCGAAAGCAATATCACTATTCATCAACTTCTAAGGCTGATGTATATCGATCAGGAATCACCAACCAGTTCTCTGTTCGTCTATGAGCAGTTTGATTCCCAGATCACCAGAGAGACTACTGCTGAGTTGCTGCTCGGTATATATGATGATGAATTGTATCAGAACAAGAAAAGGCTCAATGAAGTTATTAAGGAGATAGATGATATCAATGGATATTCTGGTGCATGTTGACCCCCAGTAATGGTTTCCAATTTCGGGTTGTCGTAAAAAGTTTATAAGACTTTTACTGACATTCCGGCGGATATTGACCCCTGTTAATCTGCATTAAAGCAGGTTGTAATGGGTCATGCTGACCCCCTCTTTAATTTGATTTGGCTTATTTAGGTAATATTTTTTACCTAAATAAGCATACTGATGGCCGGAAAATTGAAAGTAATGAGTCAGATCAAACAATTATTACGTCTTCATAAGCAGGGCGCTTCCATTAAGAGTATTGCCCGAAATCTTGGCATCAGCAAGAATACTGTGAAAGTTTATATCTCTAAGTTGGAAGCTGGTGAAATCCCCGTTTGGGAACTACTGGAAATGGAAGATCCCTTGTTAATGGGTAAATTCCACGTTGGCAGTCCAGCTTATAAGGATCCACGGTTCGAATATCTCCGGGAGAACCTAAGCTATTACGCCAAGGAACTTGAATCGGTGGGTGTGACCAGACTTCTTCTTTATGAAGAGTATGAGGCCGGCTGTAAGCCCGCCTACAGCTATGCTCAGTTCTGTTTCCATCTTCGCCAGCAATTGGTGGCCAGGCGTCCGGGGATGCGATTAGAGCACCTTGCTGCAGATAAGCTTTTTGTTGACTTTGCAGGCAAACAGATGCATTATATTGATAGAGAAACCGGGGAGGTTGTTCCTTGCCAGATCTTTGTTGCATCGCTTCCATTCTCTGATTACTGCTTTGTTATGGCCGTTAGAAGCCAAAGGGTGGATGACTTTCTCTATGCACTGGAATGTTGCCTTAGGGAACTTGGGGGTGCTCCAGCGGTATTGGTACCGGATAATCTGAAGTCTGCCGTGATAAAGGCAAACAGATTTGAGCCTGAGATCAACCGGGCGCTGGATGACTTCGCAAACCACTATGGGATTACCGTGATTACAACAAGATCCAGAAAACCAAAAGATAAGGCGCTGGTGGAGAATCAGGTTAAGCTGGTGTATAATCGTGTTTATGCCAGACTTAGAAATCGCCAGTTCTT
Source organism: Pedobacter sp. CG_S7 (assembly GCF_040544395.1). NCBI lineage: Bacteria > Pseudomonadati > Bacteroidota > Sphingobacteriia > Sphingobacteriales > Sphingobacteriaceae > Pedobacter > Pedobacter sp. CG_S7. Next base: position 4,257 of record NZ_JBEONS010000078.1, read on the forward strand.
TGATATTGAGTCGCTAAACCTGGCCATCAGGGAAAAGGTGAAGGCACATAACCAAACAAGGATGCAGCAAAAGCCCTATTGCAGGGAAGAGCGGTTTCTTGCTGCAGAAAAACACCTACTTGGGCCACTACCGGCAGATGGCTTTGAGGTAAAGTATTATTCAGAGCCTAAAGTGGCGC
>NZ_JBEONS010000079.1:0-4394 GCF_040544395.1 Pedobacter sp. CG_S7
CCATTTTATTTGAATTTTGAAACTGCCCCTAAACTAACAACGATTACAAGGGCTGAAAACAGTCAAATCTTTTAAAGTACCTGAGTAGTTACGAACTTGAGAAGATGACCATTATAGAAATTCCTAAAAGATCACTTTACAAGCAATTAAAAGCCCCTGTAGGTTAGGGAGGGCACTAAAAAAGTCAGTTTAATTAAATTACAAAAATGGGGTAGTTCATAAATCGTGAACTACCCCATTTTCTTTGACTTGTATGAAGTTTTTTTAACCCAGATTTCGTATAGTCGATTCTAAAAGCCTGAATTACAATTATTACATAACTTTTTTTTATATCGTTTATTTTCAAGGTACTTTTTCAGTGCCCTCAGGTTAGGACAAGGGCTTTTAAAATTCCAACAACAACAATTGTTTTATTTTGCGCTGTTTTTGTTTTACTGTGATTTCTTTGGGAGCTACGCCCGCCAATACTCTTAACTGCTGCATTGCATTACCCACACTTGGCCAGCCGCCTTATAGTTAAAATTATAGAACTACTTGCATCCGTATTACTGATGCAAGTAGTTCGACTAAAGCAAATTTTAGAAGTTGTGGTTCATTTCCAAGAAAAATTTGTAATTCGTCAAAATCCCACTTTCTTTCTATCGTACCAGAAGTTTTTGAAGTTTCTTTTTCAAAATCAAAATACCCAAATCCATTCGAATCTTCTCCAAACAGATTTATCGTCCTATTTATAATTTAGGTTGATAAGAAACTTTTGATCTCAGCAACATTAAATAGTGGATTTGGACTTTGCGCTTTCATCATTTTAAATTTTAAGGATTGAAAATTTGATTAATTAGCGCATGGTCAGCTGGGGACTGAGTATGCAAAAAATGCAAGCGGAATAAATGGACAGTAGGGAAGGCAAGTGGGTTTATGCCGAACAATTTTTGCAATCCGAAGGTCACTAGGTAACTTGGTGCAAGATTAATAGAATAGATAATTGAAAATAAACGGATTCACATCCGATGTAAATGAAATTGGAAAAACACTCAAACATATAATTAAGAGCTCAAAAAGCACTATTATCTTGACCTTAATGTTTTCCAAAATATTTGGGTGGAAATTGATAATTGTAATAAAACAAGAGAATAAAAAATGATAAATAAAACTTAGCAGATACTTTATGCCCGATAGGGCCGCCCGCTATTTTTAGCTATTCGGGCAACCCTTGGGGCTATAAGCAAATCCAATTATGCTTTAATGTATCGGTTTGAGAGCTTATTTCCATTAATAACCTCACTACCATATTTCGAGCGGATTTCATCTAAAGACTTCTTACCGCCCTTGTTAACCTTATATTCCCCTGTTCGGAAATACCACGCTAATTTTTTGGAAGCGAACAAAAACCCTGCTTCCTTTAAAATTGCTTTAACTGCAAAGGTATTTCCTGTTACCCAAATCCAATAGCCAACAAGTTCAATGAGAATCCCGTCCAAATGGATGATTTTTTCAATAGCCTGTCTATATTCTTCAGAAAAACGGATTTCGTTTTCCGCCTCCTCTTCCGAAAGATTACCGCCCTTGATCGCTTTTGCGGAAGCAAACGCATATTCTTTGTTTATTTCCTGCATGGTTGCAGTATCTCCGCCCAAATCAGGGTGAAACTCTTTAGCCAGTTTTTTATAGGTCGCCTTTACTTCGTCAACCGTTTTACTCTCGTTAAACCATTTCATAAGCTGCTTTTTAAAATCTCCGTTTCAATTACCTTGATATTTTGGGTATCGGATAGGCTACATTTTGTTTGCTCTTCTAGTTCCGCTACGGATTTTAGTAGCGGTAGATCGGTTTCGATTTCTATTCGAACCCTTATATACAAGTGATGTTTCATGTTTTGGAATGCTATAAAGGTTCTTAAATTCTGCTAATTGACTTTCGTAGGCATTGGGATTATCATCCTTGAATTTCTCGGCATAACCCTTGTAAAAAAGCTGGTCTAGATATTCTGCAAATACTTCTTCCATAAACTTAGATTTTAAAGCAATGCCCCCAAATCTTGCAAGGGGGCAATTACTTGGTTAAAGTGTTAGTGAAATTTGCCCCTCAACCTCTGTCAATTTATCCACGCAAAGCGTATTGATGTTTTTTGCGGTCTGGACGATGATAAAAGGGTTTTTGGTGGTAAATACCCTGCCCGTATCGTCTTTTATGGTCAGCGTACACCCTTGAAAATGGTTAAGGTTGGTTTCCTCGGCATCGTCCAACTGTGCCACCTCAAAAGCATCTAGGGTTTCTATCGTCTCCAATAATTTTTCCCTTTGGTTAGAAAGGCGGTGCAAGTCCTTGATTTTTCTAAGGGTCTGCTCTAAATTCGGAGCGGGTTTTTCCTGCTCAAAATTTGCCTTGATCTCTTTTTTGGTCGGCTCGTCCTTTTTGTCTTCCTGCGGTTTTGGAGTTTCAGCCTGTTTGCTTTGTACTTGCTCATTCACGTTTACAAAACCGCTTTTGTCCGCTTCTGGCTTTGTGGGTTCGGTTTGTTCCTCTGCCTTTTTTGATACGGTGTTAACTGGATTTCCTGCCACGAATTGCGGTTCTTTTTTGTCTGTTTTAACGGAGTTAGCTTGTTTAACCTGTCCGTTGTTTTTTTCTTTCGTTTCCATTTTTTTATGGGTTTTAAATTTGTACTCCCTGCTTACTACCCTTGGGCAGGAGCCTTTTCTGGCTTTTTGTTAAGCAACCTCACCTGATCAAGCAGAGATTACAGGCAAGGCTTTTGAGTAAAAAAATACGACCCGAAGCCTAGCGAGGTGTGGAGATTTTTTTTCCAAAACCCGAAGGGTTCAGCCTTGACTAAGTGATCACTGCGAATCAGATATTTGCCCCACAAACAGCCTAAAACCAGTTAACTAATCATAAGAAATCGAAATGTTTATTAATTAACTGGACAATCTAAAGGACTGATAATTAGTTTATTCAATTTGTTTACCTAGCTTTGATTATCCTATATAAACCTTATAACTAAATAATGTATCTCTCAAACATAAAACTTTGGAATTTCAGGAAATTTGGAATACCATCAGAAATATTACCAGACACAAAACCAAGTTTAGATTTAGATTTTAATTCCGGACTAAATGTTATTATTGGCGAAAACGATTCAGGGAAAACGGCCATAATCGATGCGATAAAACTTGTGCTTAAAACCCACAGTTATGATTATATCAAAGTAGATGATGATGATTTTTATGGAGAATGTTCAAGATTTAGAATTGAACTAACTTTTAGAGGTTTTGCATCGATGAGGCGATGCATTTTACCGAATGGCTTGCTTGGGATGGGGATGCTCCGAATATTACACCGTTTTTAGTTCTTAATTATGATGTTAAAAGGCAAGGAAAAAAAATTCTACCAGTAGATGTTAAAGCAGGATTAGATAGTGAAGGATATCAGCTAACTGCAGAAGCAAGAGATTATTTAAAGTCCACTTATTTGAAACCATTAAGGGACACAGAAAGTGAATTAGTGGCAAAAAGAAACTCAAGGCTTTCACAAATACTTTTAGGTGATGTTGCATTCAGAGGAAAAGAGAACAATCATGAATTATTAAAAATCTTTCAAGGTCTAAGTACAGAACTTAAAAAATATTTTAAAGGTGAATTTGAAGCCATTTCTACAGATGAGCATGGCATAGAGCAAAAAACCATCCCCCAGCATGGTAAAATAATTAAGGATAAAATAGATAGCCATATACAGAGTTTCTACGGAACATCATTTCAAAGCGGCTTTGATGCCACAGGAACTGATCTAAAATCAATATTAGAAAGGTTAACTCTTTCCTTGCTAAATGAGCCGAACCCTAGCCTTGGTTCTTTAAACAGGCTTTTTATGGCAGCGGAATTGCTTCATCTTAATAAGGATAATTGGACAGGCTTAAGATTGGGCCTCATTGAGGAGCTCGAAGCGCACCTCCATCCTCAAGCACAAATGCAAGTAATAGAAGCATTACAAAAACAACATACCATTCAGCTTATTCTAACATCTCATAGTCCTAACCTAGCTTCGAAGTTAGAGTTGAAGAATCTTATTATATGTAATTATGGGTTGGCTTTCCCAATGGGCGATAACTATACAAAATTAGACAAGAGTAACTATGTGTTCCTCAAAAAATTTCTAGATACTACTAAAGCTAATTTGTTCTTTGCTAAGGGAGTTATTTTGGTTGAAGGTTGGGCAGAGGAAATTTTAATACCAAGTATTGCAAAAAAAATCGGTATCAATCTTACGCAACAAGGTGTGTCAATTGTAAACATTGGTAGCCTAGTGTAGTCGGTAACTTATAATGCAGGATTTTTGGCAATTAGGAATGCAGAGTATTTGGCAACAATAGTGCAGAGAAAATGGCAACAATGATGCAG
>NZ_JBEONS010000080.1:0-3978 GCF_040544395.1 Pedobacter sp. CG_S7
AAACTTTAAACTGAAACAGGAAAAATAAAACCTTACCAAAAGAGCTATAGGAAATTGTTTCTACAAATAAAAGATGGGCTTCATGGGGCGGATACATTACAACAACTAGAATTGTTCTAGTGTTATACAATTAGAAAAATGAGTACCTAGCTCTACTACAACTTATAATGTTACCATTTTTTAATTTCTAAACAAACCACATAACCACCAACATATCAATCGATTACATCGAGGTATGTTGGGAATTATAAGCTAAAATACAATTTTGAAAGCAATTCACAACAGTGTTGTCATCTGCTTGCCCATCAGGAAGGTTGGGAATTATAAGCTAAAATACAATTTTGAAAGCAATTCACAACAAACTGGATGCAGCAGCCTTAATTCCAGGGTTGGGAATTATAAGCTAAAATACAATTTTGAAAGCAATTCACAACAGTCATAGTTTCGTGAAGTTGTTTCCATTTGTTGGGAATTATAAGCTAAAATACAATTTTGAAAGCAATTCACAACAGTGAAGTCACAAATGTTCATAGTGTCAATGTTGGGAATTATAAGCTAAAATACAATTTTGAAAGCAATTCACAACGAACTGGCTATTGATGATGCCAGCGACAACGTTGGGAATTATAAGCTAAAATACAATTTTGAAAGCAATTCACAACACTGTAATGAGTAAAAATCTGTTTGCTGATGTTGGGAATTATAAGCTAAAATACAATTTTGAAAGCAATTCACAACATATCGGAATCTTCTACATTAGGCGACAAAGTTGGGAATTATAAGCTAAAATACAATTTTGAAAGCAATTCACAACTGGAAGCAATCACACTACAAGAAGCAAAAGGTTGGGAATTATAAGCTAAAATACAATTTTGAAAGCAATTCACAACCAACAGGTTCTACTTCGTGCTCAGAATAAAGTTGGGAATTATAAGCTAAAATACAATTTTGAAAGCAATTCACAACTAAGTAAGGCCTACAATATAAAACCTCATCGTTGGGAATTATAAGCTAAAATACAATTTTGAAAGCAATTCACAACTGCTTTACAGCATTGAATCAACATGCCCGAGTTGGGAATTATAAGCTAAAATACAATTTTGAAAGCAATTCACAACAACCTTGGATCTTATGGTTATGCTGGACAGGTTGGGAATTATAAGCTAAAATACAATTTTGAAAGCAATTCACAACCCATCTTGAACATCATCGGTTATCATACCTGTTGGGAATTATAAGCTAAAATACAATTTTGAAAGCAATTCACAACCGTAAAGCTGGCTTAATGCTTGTTTTAAAGGTTGGGAATTATAAGCTAAAATACAATTTTGAAAGCAATTCACAACAGAGAACATGAAATTAGCACCATCCCTTAAGTTGGGAATTATAAGCTAAAATACAATTTTGAAAGCAATTCACAACATAAGCCAGCTCTCTCCATTCTTTATTGTAGTTGGGAATTATAAGCTAAAATACAATTTTGAAAGCAATTCACAACTTATTGGCGAAACATTGATAGTAGATGATTGTTGGGAATTATAAGCTAAAATACAATTTTGAAAGCAATTCACAACCAATTATACTTTTACAGTTCCTGCAAATAAGTTGGGAATTATAAGCTAAAATACAATTTTGAAAGCAATTCACAACTCTAGATACCTCTTTTATAATTGGGTCATTGTTGGGAATTATAAGCTAAAATACAATTTTGAAAGCAATTCACAACTGTCTTAGGGACATAACTGACTCTAATGGGTTGGGAATTATAAGCTAAAATACAATTTTGAAAGCAATTCACAACATCCTGATATGCATTAGGTTTCTCGAGTAAGTTGGGAATTATAAGCTAAAATACAATTTTGAAAGCAATTCACAACTATAAAGGCATTAATTGAATGGGATATTACGTTGGGAATTATAAGCTAAAATACAATTTTGAAAGCAATTCACAACAACCGCCTACAAGCACTGATGGAATAGAGCGTTGGGAATTATAAGCTAAAATACAATTTTGAAAGCAATTCACAACTATACAGACGTTTAAACTAAGAAAAGATCGTTGGGAATTATAAGCTAAAATACAATTTTGAAAGCAATTCACAACTATGGCGAAAAGCTTTTAGCCTTTAAACAGGTTGGGAATTATAAGCTAAAATACAATTTTGAAAGCAATTCACAACAGTTATAGATGCAGAATTACCTGTAATTGAGTTGGGAATTATAAGCTAAAATACAATTTTGAAAGCAATTCACAACTCATCGGGCGTAATGTTTTTTGCAGGCCAGTTGGGAATTATAAGCTAAAATACAATTTTGAAAGCAATTCACAACCTGAGTGGGATTTGCTACTGGTCCATAGTGTTGGGAATTATAAGCTAAAATACAATTTTGAAAGCAATTCACAACACATTAAACGCAGCCTTTTTAACATCAAGCGTTGGGAATTATAAGCTAAAATACAATTTTGAAAGCAATTCACAACAGGCACGTATTTTAAGTTTGCTAAAGATGAGTTGGGAATTATAAGCTAAAATACAATTTTGAAAGCAATTCACAACCTTTTTAAACCTTTAAATCAGATAATCTAAGTTGGGAATTATAAGCTAAAATACAATTTTGAAAGCAATTCACAACACACGGTTCTTTTCAGCTTCCGCATAAGCAGTTGGGAATTATAAGCTAAAATACAATTTTGAAAGCAATTCACAACGCTATAAATAGAGTCTTTGATATCCACGGGTTGGGAATTATAAGCTAAAATACAATTTTGAAAGCAATTCACAACTAAATCGCTAATGAAGGGCGTCACGCCTGAGTTGGGAATTATAAGCTAAAATACAATTTTGAAAGCAATTCACAACTAATGCCTTAAATAAGTCTATTAATTGATCGTTGGGAATTATAAGCTAAAATACAATTTTGAAAGCAATTCACAACACATACGCATTATCAAATAATGTTTCTGAAGTTGGGAATTATAAGCTAAAATACAATTTTGAAAGCAATTCACAACTATGTTCATATCATTTAAGTTTGTTTAGTCGTTGGGAATTATAAGCTAAAATACAATTTTGAAAGCAATTCACAACGGCATTCTTCGGCATTTGTTTTACGGATAAGTTGGGAATTATAAGCTAAAATACAATTTTGAAAGCAATTCACAACAGGATGGGCATTTGCAAATTCAGCAGTTAGTTGGGAATTATAAGCTAAAATACAATTTTGAAAGCAATTCACAACAGGCTGATGATTATGCTAAGGAGTCCGCCGGTTGGGAATTATAAGCTAAAATACAATTTTGAAAGCAATTCACAACGATGTTTGCTTTATGGGTGTACTCTGTTTTGTTGGGAATTATAAGCTAAAATACAATTTTGAAAGCAATTCACAACGTATCTTTGTGTTGTTAATGCATTATACAAGTTGGGAATTATAAGCTAAAATACAATTTTGAAAGCAATTCACAACTGGTATTCAACAATTTGTCCATATCCAGCCGTTGGGAATTATAAGCTAAAATACAATTTTGAAAGCAATTCACAACAGCAGATCCGGAAATACTGTAAAGATTTGGGTTGGGAATTATAAGCTAAAATACAATTTTGAAAGCAATTCACAACTGATTTAGCAGATGTAATGCTATCTATAAAGTTGGGAATTATAAGCTAAAATACAATTTTGAAAGCAATTCACAACTTGCATTATCAGGGTTGTAAGTATATTCAAGTTGGGAATTATAAGCTAAAATACAATTTTGAAAGCAATTCACAACTGTTAACCCTTTTATCTTCTCGCTATCATCGTTGGGAATTATAAGCTAAAATACAATTTTGAAAGCAATTCACAACCCTTTCTCTATTGCTAGTAAAGCAATTTGTGTTGGTGTGAACGGTAAATATGAATACACAACTTTTGGCAATTAAGAGTGCAGGGTTTTCGGTAAGAATGCTGCAGAGAAATCGGTAAGAATGAATACAT
>NZ_JBEONS010000081.1:0-3763 GCF_040544395.1 Pedobacter sp. CG_S7
AATACATAAAAATATCCTAAATAACAAAAAAAACAAGTGTAATTTATTGTTAATCAATTAGTTAAATCATATATTGCCTTGCAACGGTCTTATATTTATCATCAGGACTCCAGGTAATATTGGTTAAATATTGCTCCAGCGGTTCACCAGTTTTTAAATAAACAGTTGTTTTAGTTTCCGCATTGTAAACAGCAACGGTCACATGGTGGCTTTTCTCTCCTGCCATTGGATATTTAATGTTTACATTTTCCGCAGGTATTGTTGACCAATCGACGATCGGATAATCAGCAACCATGCTTTGGTCCATTCGGTAAAAAGCCAGGTGTTTGCCGTTGTTACTCCAAAAAATACCTTTATTAATTCCAAACTCCTCTCTATGTACCGACGAAGCATAAACGATGTCGCTGCTACCATCAGTTGTCACTTGTTTATTTTGGCCATCCTTAACCACAAATAAATTTGCTTGGTCCAGGTAGGCCGTATAACCTGCTACACTTTGCTCCACATTCTTTTTGTTAAAAACAGAAGAATCAATTTTTGTAGTCAAAAGCCCCCTTACAGCATCATAAGCAACCTGTTTCTTATTCAAGGTAAATAACCATGAGGCTTCTTTATTAAATTGTATTACAGGCATTGTTGTTAAGGTATCACTTTTCGCCAGGCGAAGCTTTTGATTAAGCTGACCTAAAGTAAGGAAAGATTGTTCTGTTGATTGCTGAAAATTGCCCTTCACCCAAGTTAACTGGTTGCTGATGCGTTTAGCATAGACATAATTCTCAGTTCCATAAACAAACTGCAACTGACTAAGATTTTCAGGTGCTAATGTAGTTCTGGCACTCAACAGCGCCTCCTGCATGCTGAAATTTTTATGCTGTGCCTGTATTGTTAAAAACAAGCCCAGCAAAGGGAACAATAAATAGTATTTCTTCATGTTAATTCGTTAGTTATTCAAATGTAGCAATAACAGTTAAACTCTTGAATTATTCCTACATCATCCATTTATCATTATAAACAGCTTATACTATAATTTGTAACATACACACAATAATTTATGTTAAATTATGTTAATACTCTATAAATTGTAATGTTATGAAGTCGCTTAAATTATTCTCCATTACTGGACATCTCCTTAGAAGGTTTAGCTTAACCAGGCTTTATTACTGGTTCAATAAGTAAAATTTTCATTAGACAGCAAAATGTTTAATTCTATTCCTTAATTTCATCTTTTAATTGTACCCCGGTACAATAACTAACTTATGTATCCAGATTGTAAGAGTCGGTATAAATTGCCAATTGCACAATCTTAAAAAACTTGAATTAACAGATGAAATTACAAGAACTGAAAAGCTATTTTGCTGTTCTGGGTATTGTTGCAGCCAGTTATTCGGCTGCTGCACAACAGGCACCAATGAAATTTATCGATCCTGAAAACATGGATTTGAGTGTAAAACCAGGTGATGATTTTTATCTATATGCCAGTGGTAGTTGGATTAAAAGTAACCCTGTACCAGCAAAAGAAACGCGCTGGGGTAGCTTTAACGTCTTGCGTGATTTCAATATCAACGCCGTTAAAGGATTAGTAGAGGATGCTGCTAATGACAAAACAGCCCCTACTGGAACGGTAAAAAGACGTGTAGGCGACTTTTATACCGCAGCAATGGACAGCCTGACAATCGAAAAACTAGGATACACGCCTATTAAAGCCGACCTAGCAAGGGTACAACAAATTAAAAATCTTTATGGAGTAATCAATGAAGTCGTAACCATGCGTTCTTCAGGTATTGCCAATCCTATGTTTGGCTTTGGTGTTTCGCAGGATAGAAAAAATGTGACAAAATATTTACCCTCTTTAGGTCAGGGTGGTACAACCCTCCCCGATCGCGATTATTACTTGAAAGATGATAGCCGATCTTTAAAAATCAGAGAGGCTTATACGACTTACATGACTACCCTTTTCGCTTTAACAGGAAGTTCTGCAGCGACGGCTAAACAAAAGGCGGCAACCGTAATGGTTATCGAAAAACAATTTGCAGCAGCCCAGATGAGCAGACTGGAAATGCGCGATCCTTACAAAACATATAACAAATTTACCGTTGCTGATTTCGCTAAAACAACGCCCAACTTAAAATGGGCTACTATTTTAACGCAATTGAAGGTTAATGGACAAGACACTATATTGGTTTCTGCCCCAAAATTCTTCAGTACTATTGACGGCATGTTAAGCAGTATTCCTGTTGCCGATTGGAAAACATATTTAGAATGGAATATATTAAAAAATAGTGCAGCTGATTTAAGTTCACCATTTGTAAATGCTAGTTTTGCATTTACGCAAGCACAAACCGGTCAGAGGGTTCAAACACCAAGATGGCAAAGAATGGCTTCGTTAACAGATAGAAATGTAGGTGAATTATTAGGCCAATTATATGTTGCTAAATACTTCAAGCCTGAGGCCAAAGCTCGTATGACGGAGCTTATCAAAAACCTGCGTACTGCTTTCGAAACCAGAATCAATAACCTGGATTGGATGAGCGCTGAAACAAAACAAAAAGCATTAGCTAAACTACATGCTTTTACCCCTAAAATTGGCTATCCTGAAAAATGGAAAACGTATGAAGGCCTAGTAATTAAACCAAATACTTATTTCCAGAATTTGCGCAATGCAGATGTTTGGGGCTATAATGAAATGATCGATCAGTTGGGTAAACCAGTAGATCGCACTCGTTTTGGCATGACTCCACCAACGGTAAATGCTTATTACAGTCCTACAATGAACGAAATTGTGTTCCCTGCCGGAATTTTACAGTTCCCATTTTTTGCACCTGATGCAGATGATGCCATTAATTATGGTGGTATAGGTGCCGTTATCGGTCATGAGATGTCTCATGGTTTTGATGACAGTGGTAGCCAATACGATAAAGATGGTAACCTGCGTAACTGGTGGACTGCAGAAGATAAAGTGAAATTTGAAGGGAAAACAAAAGCTTTAGGGGAGCAATTTGATGCTTATACTGTTTTAGACACCATACATGTGAACGGTAAATTAACCATGGGTGAAAACATCGGTGACTTAGGTGGTTTAAACGCTGCTTATACAGCCTTTAAATTAACTAAACAAGGTCAATCGGAAGAAAAAATAGAAGGCTTTACTCCTGATCAGCGTTTCTTCCTCTCGTGGGCACAAGTTTGGAGAGGCAACATCCTTGACGAAAGTGCCGCACAGTTAATTAAAACCGACCCGCATTCTCCTGGTCCATACAGAACTATTGGTGCACCTGTTAATATGGACGCCTGGTATAAAGCATTTGATGTGAAACCTGGTGAAAAATTATACAAAAAACCAGAAGATAGAATTAGAATGTGGTAACACGAATGGTTGTTTAATTTAAAAACTAAGTTCTGTGGTTACGTTTGTTGGATTTACAGGATGTTATGGTTGGTTTACGTTATTGGTAGCAGAGCTGTTTTTTTTATTCACCATTAAAGTAAATATCAACTTTTTCATTTAATCATTAATATTGTTCGTTTTACCGCAGAGCTGCTTCTTTTTATTCACTATTAAAGTAAATATCAACCTTTTCATTTAATCATTAATATTGTTCGTTTTACCGCAGAGCTGTTTTTTTTATTCACCATTAAAGTAACATCACCCTTTTCATTTAATCATTAATAAAGACCGTTGCAAGGCAATATGTGATTTAACTAATTGATTAACAATAAATTACACTTGTTTTTTTTGTTATTTAGGATATTTTTATGTATTTTA
>NZ_JBEONS010000082.1:0-3728 GCF_040544395.1 Pedobacter sp. CG_S7
TAAATCTGTTGGTAAAAATTGACCTGATAGTGAAAAATCCATCCTTGTTTTTTGAACAAATTTAACAACTAATCCCCAGAAAATTTACGTGACCCAGTTTCTGATCTTCCGTTGAGGAAATGGGAAGCTGTTTAGGCTCCGAGTCCCGCTGTCGCCATTTACTCAGAAGGCTATCGCTTATTCCAAGTTCATCGGCAACCTCTTTTACCGATCCGCGGCTATGAGATAAATCTATAGCCATCTTTTTAAAGGAATCATCAAACACTCGTTTGCTCTTATTGTCAAATTTAAAAGTTTCTACTTAAATCTGAAAACTAAATCCCTCTAGTCAAATGTAGCAACTCCAGACTCTAATCGTTCAGGACATTCTTTGCGTTGGCTTTTCTGGTTTGGTGTCCGCGATAGAAGATTTAGTATCAGAAATCAAGGATTACTTTCTTCATCGTGAGGTCAATCGGCAAACCAATATCTATTTGGATCTTCAATCATCTTGATAAGCAGTGCGTCCTTTTGTTCAGGTGTAATCATAATCAATTATACAAAATGAAACCAGCATTAGCAAAAGCCTTAATTAAAGACATCCGGGAGAGGGGCCAATATTGCTGGCTTCGTTAAAGTTGCTGATGCGATGCTTGCACAAGAAATAACCACATAGTGTGCAGGTTTTGTATAATGATAAAATTATATTCTGTATTAAAGGAAGAAATTCAGAACATTTAGTAAAGTAATTAATAAAAAGGCAACGAGAATCGAACTCAAAATAGCTCCTACGTTGATTAAATGCAGATTTAGAAATCTTTATTTAGATTTCCCCCTCATTGACATTAATTACCTTGTAACCAGAATCGTCATCTCCTTTTAGAGTGATTTGATAATAACCACCAGTTGCCCTGAGTGTAATTTTAATTTTTATCTTATCGTCAATTTGACTATAATTAGAAATTTCCACGATTGGTACAGGTTTGAAAATATCCATTCCTTCCATTAAATCGAAAGGATCAGTACCTTCCGGTAAAAGAATGCTTTTTTTATGGTTAACAACAATATCGGAAGTGATTGGGAAATCCTTTGGGCGTATTATTTTCAACGGATTTTCATAATATTCTTTGGCTAGATTTCTTGTAGATAATAAATATTCAAGTGAATGTTCTAACACATTTTCAAAAGAAACTATCTTCTTCTTATCTTGACACGATAGAAGGAAGATTGTTCCAATTAAGTACAAGATAAGGATCGGTTTTATTTTCATTTTTTGTAAAATAAATATGAATTCTCGTTTGCATTATTTCTTTTAATAATTAAACCGTATGCCGATTCTTCGAAACCATAACCGTATTCATAATCTCTATCCAATCCGTTTTCGGCCCTGCTAAAATGGACAAATTCATGAAGGACGGTTACTGCTAACATAAATGCAGTACCCTGTCGTGTTTCCAGTAAGTTAGCTGATTCCAGGCCGCGAGCCCAACTCGCACTTATGTTTATTATGTTAGGGTTTTCTGTCCTGTTGAAATACCCAAATTCTCCCGGGACTAATTCTTTTATAACAATTTGCGGACCTTGTTCGAATTCTAATAATTCAAGTATTTGTGATTCTGAAAATCCAGTCCACTTAAGTAGAGCATCCATTACGTCCTTATCATCCCTTACGTAGTCCTTTAGTATTTTAACCATCTGTGTGAATTTGGGATACTTAGCTTGAGTAGCCAAGTCCATCACGAAATTGTTTATATATTTTGAATGTGTGGATCCTCCATTTCCGCCTTCATATTCGCCATTTCCCTCACCTGGAGGGTAGCCTCCTGCGTCATTACCTCCACCGTAACAAATTTCAACATAATTATATCCAGATATTTCCTGTGAACATTCATAATCACCATTAACGCCTATACATGTATATTTGTAGATAGCGATATAATCCGACCAACAATCTCGATCGGCGTTGCCCGCGATCGTAATTGGTTGATTTTTGTTAATTTTATTCTTACTTGACATAATTTTTGAAGCCTTCAAGTCAGTAGGATGTTGAACTTTGCTTAATGAAACACGTTTCTCAACGTTGCCTTTGGAATAATAATTACCATTGGAGAAGCTACCATTTAAATGATAATACAGAATCTTTCCATCAAGGGATTTAGGCTCCTTATAGTGAACATCCATTAAATTGATCGGACCGTTTTCACTTACCACAGCCATATAACATCCGTTTTTTATTGTTCCGGTTTCTTTATTCTCAAAAATTAGCAGTCGTATGTCACTTCTATTTACAAGAGCGTTTAGGTTGTCTTTATCAGCGGTTGTTCCTCCAATAAACACATTGTCGGGGTTAAGTAGTCTTATTTCATAAATTCTATTTACTGAATCTTCATTAACGAATGTAGAACCCCAGTTAGGAGACATTGTTTTGAACGGATTTGACGAGGTGTGTGCGTAAGTTGAACTGAACCACTGTTTTATTTTTACGAAATCTTGGCTTTCTACCGTAGGCATTTCAGATTGACTGTCCTTTTTACAAGAATGGAAAAGTGTTGATAAGAGAAGGATGAGAGTTAGTCCAAAGAATTTGGATGCCACGTTAATTTTTTTAAACATAAATTAATTTTTGTGCTATTTTTTATAAACATGAGTATTTTAATTTTATGCTGCAAATTATTATAAAAATTATAAGTAACTAAATTGATACGTAGCCATTAAATTGCCAACCGTATCATTTGCCTTTGTGGTCATGATTGTAAATGATCTGTATATCTGGGAACCATCCTTGCTTTTCCACTGGCTCCACAATCCAGCGAAAGCAAATATATCTCTGTCTTTTAAAATGAAACGATAAGGTAATGACTTACCAGACCTTTTATTCCATTCATAAAACCCATCTGCTAAAACTAAACAGGTTTTGTGGTTTTCAATTAACGGTTTATATGTTTTCTTATCGAGTATCTCTTCACTATGGGCGTTAAGCGTGCTCATGTTTAATTTAGTGTCTGGTGACCAATACGGCACAAGGCCAAAGTGCATTTTTTGTGCAATGCCAGGTTCATCAGCTGTGATCACTAAACCGTTCTGAGTCGGTGCCAGGTTGTAATTGGGCGTAAATGGTTCTTTAAACTTTACGTTGTAGGATTTTAATAAATCTTTCTCTGCCCTGGTCAAGCTATATCGTGCGCACATAATATCTAATTTAAATTATACGAATCAATAATATCTCCAATAATCTCAATGTCTTCAAAATACATTTCACCAAAGGGATTTATATTACCGGTCCATTTACCGTTATATTTCGAAACCTCGCCCCATCCTAGTAAATCCATATAAACGCTGTAAGTCATACCCCAATGGCGGCTAATGGATACAGTTTTTGTCTCATCCCGAAAGGTACCTTAAATCTTATTTCATTATCTTCCACCATAATGGCAGATGGTCGGTTGATAGGTGGATTCGTGAGGGACTTGTCGAAGAGTTTAACGATGGCCCTGGATCTAGAGTGAGGTTGTGCCCGATACAATTGGAAAAGGTAGCTAAAAGTAGTAATAAAGCAACCTATTTGAATCAGGGGGATAAATATCAATCTTTATCAAAATACAAAGATAAATTTTTAGCCTCAGCCCACAACATTTGGCATTGATCCTATATACAGGATCAAGTCAAAAAGTTGTGGATCAGGTCTTATATTTCTAGCTTTGATGCTTAGATTTCTTACTTCATGCAGGACGGATACCATACCTTAATCA
>NZ_JBEONS010000083.1:0-3669 GCF_040544395.1 Pedobacter sp. CG_S7
TCTGCATCATTGTTGCCATTTTCTCTGCACTATTGTTGCCAAATACTCTGCATTCCTAATTGCCAAAAATCCTGCATTATAAGTTACCGACTACAGTTGGGTAATTTTTTTAAAAGATCAGCATTAAGCGTGTGAATTTTGATTAATAACGGATTCCTGATAAATAATTCATCAGAAAAATTTCGCTCTGTGTTCCCGGGATAGGTATAGTTAGTTGCGATTTCTGAATCAGATTTATTATCAAAATCAATATAACTATATCCAATATCAAGTGTACTTCCCAAAGTATCCAGCTTATTCCTGTACAGAAAGTTCGCCTGAGATGTGTTTTGCCGTATATCTTTCTTATTATTGGTGTTTACTGCCGAATCTATAGAGATCGGGTTACCCTTCGAAAACATGTTTTTTGATACCGCAAAGGGATGATTTGGAAGACTAGTTTTTTCAAAGTTTGCTGTTAAGATTTGGTTTTTAGTCATTCGGTAGTCTAGTCCAACTTTATAGTTCCCATAAAAAACCTCAGTATTTGTGCTATTAACCTGATATGAGTTAATACCCGAATACTTTTAAAACTGCATTTCCTCCTGATCTTCAAATTGTTTACCACTATAAATACTCCCACTGACTTGATAGGTGAATTTTCCTATAGAGTAGTCCATGTTGGTATAGATTGAAGTGTTGCTGTATTTGGTATATTGATATTCAGCCCCGACACTCCCTGTAAGTCCATATTTACAATCACTTTTTAAAATGATGTTTATAATTGTGCCTGTATTATTAGCATCAAACTGTGCCCCCCCCAATGGAACGAATTTCGTATGATTTTATAGATTCAGAGGGAATGCTCCTTAGGTAATTTGCTAGCTGCTGGCCACTTAATTGTACCTTTATATTATCGATATACACTGTGACGGCTTCGGTGCCTCGGTATAGGATATTTCCAAAGGCATCGGTCTGAACCCCGGGAATGACATTAAATAAGCGCATAGCATTTTCTCCACGACTATAAACACTACTCGCAATGTCAACGACAAGTTTATCAATTTCTCTTTTTAGAAATGGTTTTTGGGAGGTAATGGTCACCTCACTTAATGCAATGTGCTTTGAATCTACTCTCATTTGGATTAACGGAGGTTCTAAATCACCATTTTTCAATTCTAATTGCTGTTTGAAAGGCTCCATTCCTATGGACTGAATATGCAAAGTGTATGTTCCTGAATTCAGTCCACTTAACACAAATCTTCCAACAGAATCTGCACTTGCGCCACATATAAGCTGCGTGTCTGTAATGGATCGAAGTGTGACGGTAGCATAACCGACATCGCCACCTATGCCTCCTGAAAGCTGTCCCCTTATATTAAAACCTTGGCCTTTTGCAAGATAGGATGCGTATAGGAAGAACAGCATTAAAAGAAGCCGGCCACCGAGATTATTTACGTTCATACGATTATATTTGTTAAATAGGTTGCATGTTCTTCGCAGCCTTTAATTTATCTAATGGAGGGGAATTAAATAAGGTTTCCATCACTAATATAGCAATTATCCCAAATATGGGATAATTTATTTTAATAATTATCAGCCACATTTTAAGCTATTTATGACTAAAAAAAGATATCAAGGGGTTTCGAATGACAAGGAGCGGTCAACCCTAAAGCTTATTGACGCTGTTGGAACGATAATCAAAACAAAAGGATATACAGGATTAACTGCCAGTAACATTTCAAGGGCTGCTGGCTTAAGTAGGCGACTAATTACCTTATACTTTGGTACAGTAGACAACTTAATAGAAACCTATGTTAAGGGTAAAGATTATTGGTTAGTTGCTTCGGGAAATGCCGTAGAAATGATTAAAAATAATAAAGGAGAAAACACTAGGGAAATACTGGAATCATTATTAAAGAACCAGTTAGACTATTTTTTCAACGAAGAAGAAATGCAAAAAATAGTCTTATGGCAAATTAGTCAAAGCACTACAATAATGAAAGAAGTTTGTGATGAAAGAGAGTTGTTGAGTAAGCATTTTTTTGCACTGGCTGATATAGAATTACAAGGACAAAGTATTGATCTTAGAGCTGTTGCCGGTTTATTAGTCGCAGGTATTTACTATATGGTACTACATGCTAAATCAACCGATACGCCTTTTTGTGAGATTGACATAAATAAGCCGGAAGGCATGGAAAGAATAAAAAATGCCATAAGTCTAATACTTAAGCAAGCATACAAGAACGCTTAGATATATTTTCGTTATAAATCTAGTTTTACACATTTAGTACGGACGACAGTACCTATCAAAAAACGGTGGGTTTTCGATATCAATTTCTAAAATATACTTCTTATATTTGTGTACCAAAAGATGTACGCAATGAAAGCTATAATAGAAACAACTAGTAGACAATTTCGAGAACGTCAAAAAGATTTTTTTGATATGGCTGACAATGGGCAAAAGATAGTGATAAAGAGAGGACGCAAACAAGCTTATGTTCTCACTCCAGTATCAGCAGATGATTTATACTTTACTTCCGAAATGATTGAAAGAATCAAAGAGTCAAAGCAAGAGATTAAAGAGGGCAAAAGCATAGTTCTTAAATCCAAGGAAGATTTGAATAATTTTTTTGAGAGCTTGTAACCGATGTACCTTGTCGTTCTCTCACAAAAGGCTCAAGAAGACCTAAAGGAATTAAAAAAATCTGAACCTAAAGCATACAAAAAGGTTCGTTTATTAATTGAGGAGATAGTAGAGCATCCCAGAACTGGTCGAGGTAAGCCTCAGTTAAAAAAATATGATCTGGAAGGATTATATGCCAGAAAAATCACTGACAAACATCGTCTTGTTTATTCAATTAATGACGAAATAATCACAGTAGCTATCATCTCCGCAAGAGGGCATTATAATGACAAATAGCAGTTCGCTGACTGCAAATCAAAATTACTTATCAAATACTCATCTCGTTCTGCTCTAAAAAACGATGGAATTCTAATAACCCTGTTGGACTATTTAAATAATTCTGAATGACTTCCTAAACGCACTAAAAATAAGACTATAACTCATTCCGAACATTCGATGAATACTTATTCAATTCTTCCGCTCCATTAACAGTATCTAACCACTTCTTTTTATTTTTTACTTCATGCATAGCGCTAATGGTTTTGTTGTTTGGTTCTAAAACCCAGAGCCCTCTAACAAAAGAGTTTCAATGTAATTGTTTACGCTCTGATTGGGTTTTTCGGCCTTATTTTTTATGTATAAACATAAATCCTGCTGCAGGCGAGTAGAGTTAATTTTTTTTCTATTGTAGCGTTCATTTGTATATATTTAGGTGTATTCACTTGTAATACAAATGTAGGAGGAATTATATTAAGAGTTTAATGAATTTACAGCTGACCAAGATTGTTCACCTACATATTTTTAAAATATGCCATAATTATCAAAAAACGGTCTTTTTATAATAATGTTTAGTAAATAAACTTTATGAATTCGTTTTAGCTAAATTCTCGAACCCTTTAACCTATGCGTATTCTAAATTAACTTTAAGGATTTAACGAGCACTAAAATTGCAATATTTAAAGTAATTGCAGTAACTACTCAGGTACTTTAAAAGATTTGACTGTTTTCAGCCCTTGTAATCGTTGTTAGTTTAGGGGCAGTTTCAAAATTCAAATAAAATGGCT
>NZ_JBEONS010000084.1:0-3313 GCF_040544395.1 Pedobacter sp. CG_S7
TGTATTCGTTCTTACCGTTTTCTCGGCGGTATTCTTACCGAATGTTGTGTACTCCTAATTGCCAAAAATCCTGCACTTATACTTACCGGCTACAGAACCTCGTTTTTATGCCAATATTACTTATCATAACAGCGTTTGGTTAAATACTACTTATGGCAATATTATTACAGAAATGAATAATAATGGTAATTCTGGTAAAGCTACTGGTGGTAATGATTATTCGGTTACAGGTTATATTGTTAGAAAAGCAATGGGTTTAGGTAATTGGAGAGAAAACAATCGTCCTGTTATTCTTTATCGTGTTGGTAATTTATTTTTGGATTATGTTGAAGCTTTAAATGAGTCTACTCCTGGCGATGCTGATATCCTTCTTTATTTAAATCAAATTAGAAGCAGAGCTGGTATTCCCACTTATGGGGCTGGGGTTGGACAAATTCCTTCTCCCGCATCTCAGAATGCTATGCGCGAAGCTATTAGAAAGGAACGTAGAGTGGAGCTGGCCTTCGAAAATACGAGGTATTTTGATACGAGAAGATGGAAGATTGCAGAAACTACAGATAATGGACCAATGTATGGTTTAAGCATTAACCAAAATTTACCTGAATTTTTTACAAAAACTGTATTCGAAAATAGAGTTTTCACTAAAAGGCATTACTTGTTCCCAATCCCTGCAAAAGATGTTAACTCAGATAATTTAATGGTACAAAACCCAGGTTGGTAATTTGACTGTTAGAATTTGAATACATTTCTTTATGTGGTGCTTGCTTTAATCCAAAAATGCAAGCACCATTTTTATTGTTTTCTAAATATAGAAATCAATTTATTGAAATTTTAAAGATGCTTATGCTTGCTTAAATAGGGTGAATTTATAGCAGCATAACGATAACCTTTACCGGACCCAAAAAATTATCGAGCCCGGTAAGTGAGTATCATATGTTTATTATTTTTCAATTCCTTCCAGTGTAAACAAAAAGGAATAGTAAAGTGCTACATCCTTCAGGTAATCGAACCTTCCCGACGCACCGCCATGTCCAAAATCCATGTCTGTTTTTAGCAATAATACATTCTTGTCTGTTTTTGTGGCCCTTAATTTTGCTACCCATTTAGTCGGTTCAAAATATTGTACCTGACTGTCATGCAGACCGGTTGTAACCAACATATTTGGATAGGCCTGAGCTTTAACATTTTCATAAGGTGAATAGCTTTTCATATAGTCATAAGCGACTTTTTGTTTAGGATTTCCCCATTCATCAAACTCATTAGTGGTAAGCGGAATACTTTCATCCAGCATAGTGTTAATAACATCTACAAAAGGGACATGCGCAAGAATACCGTTCCAGAGGTCTGGTGAAAGGTTGACAACAACGCCCATTAACAATCCCCCAGCACTCCCACCTTGAGCATACAAGTGGTCCTTATTCGTAAATTTCTGGTTTACAAGAAACTCACCGCAGGAAATGAAATCCGTAAAAGTGTTCATTTTTTTCTTAAGTTTGCCATCTTCGTACCACTGTCTTCCCATTTCCTGACCCCCACGAATATGGGCTATTGCATATACAAAACCCCTGTTGAGTAAACTTAAAGTGGTGCTTGAAAAAGCGGCATCTATCGTGTTTCCGTATGAGCCATAACCATAAAGCAGGAGTGGTGCTGAGCCATCTTTCTTAAACCCATTTTTATAGACCAGGGAGATCGGTATTTTGGTGCCATCTTTAGCCGTGGCAAAAACCCGCTCTGTCGTATATTCTTTCTTGTTATAACCACCAACTACCTCTTGTTCTTTCAGTAACTTTTTGGCTTCAGTCTCCATGTTGTAATCAAAAGTCGAAGAAGGAGTAGTAAGGGATGTATAAATATAGCGCAAGTTTTTGCTGTTATATTCTGGGTTAGCACCAATTGCTACACGATAAGCGGGTTCATCAAATTTTACGTAATGTTCACTTCCGTTTTTATTTCTGATTCGCAGTTCTGTTAGTCCATTTTTACGCTCTTTGATGGCTATAAAATCTTTAAACTCCTCAACACTTTCTAGCAGCACATCATTGCGGTGGGCAATAACTTCCTTCCAGTTTTCCCTCCCTGGTTTATCAAGTGGGCACTCCATTAGGCGGAAATTCTTAGCATTCCAATTGGTTAGGATTAGGAATTTATCATCCAAAGCAATCATTTCATAGAGCACATTTTTCATGCGTGGCTGAATAACTTTAAAAGGTTGATCAGGATGAGCAGCTTCCACCATCCTCATTTCTGAAGAAAGTGTTGCTCCAGAGTAGATGAAGATATATTTGCCGGATTTACTTTTACTCACTCCAATATAATTCGTGTTATCTTTCTCCTGGTAAACAATAGGATCTTCTTTAGATTCTGTACCCAACTTATGTTTTTTTATTTGCTCACTTAACAGGGTGATTTCATTTTTTGCGGTATAGAATAATGTTTTGTTGTCCGTTGCCCAGGTGGCATCAGCTTCCGTATTAGGAATGGCATCTTTAAGGATTTCGCCTGTTTCCAGGTTTTTGATGTAGATGGTATATTGTCTTCGGGATACCTTATCAACACCGTAGGCTAATAATTTATTGTCGGGACTAACTTTTATCCCCGCAGCTGAAAAGTAAGGATGGCCTTTAGCCATTTCATCTACATCGAGTAACACTTCTTCTTTTGCTTCCAGACTTCCTTTTTTTCTGCAATATTTAAAGTATTGTTTTCCATCTTCCGTTCTTGAATAATAATAATAGCCGTTATGAAATGCAGGCACCGATTCATCTTTTTCTTTAATCCGACCCTTTAGTTCTTTAAACAAGTTTTCCTGCATGGTTTTAGTGCCACTCATCATAGTGTCTAGGTACTCGTTTTCTGCGGTAAGGTATTTTATCACTTCCGTATTATCTTTTCCTTTTTTGAAGTAATCAATCATCCAATAATAATTGTCAACCACGGTATCGCCATGCAGAATTCTTGTAAAGGGTTTAATTTCTGCTATCGGTGGTTTGGCATTAGGCCATTTGTTTTCAACCATATTGTTTTTTGAATTTTTGCAAGCTATAAATGCGCTAAAGAGCATGAAGATGAGAAGAAATTTAATTATTTTCATGTAGTTTGGAAGGTTAATTTTAGGTTGTGCTTTACTGAAAGTAAGATACTATTTATTTTATTATTTTAAAATTTAAACTCTCGAATAAATAAGCTTAATTAGTATTAAGGCATTTGTGCGTTAATTGGTAACTACTCAGGTACTTTAAAAGATTTGACTGTTTTCAGCCCTTGTAATCGTTGTTAGTTTAGGGGCAGTTTCAAAATTCAAATAAAATGG
>NZ_JBEONS010000085.1:0-2934 GCF_040544395.1 Pedobacter sp. CG_S7
TGCATCATTGTTGCCGATTATCCTGCACTATTGTTGCCAATTATTGTGTATTACTAATTGCCATTTTCTCTGCAGTTTTATTTACCGATTACACCAACTCTTTAACCTTAAATTTAGGAGCTAAATATAACACTTCTGATACAGACAATGATATTACCTATTTCTCCGGGCCCGGAGTTGATACGCCAATTGATAATTTAAGGTCAAATCGGTATAAGTATGATGAAAGAATTTTCGCATTCTATGGCAGCTTTGCTAAAGATTGGAATAAATGGGGATTAAAGATGGGAATACGTGTGGAGAATACCAATTATAATGGTAATTCGGTGACCACTAGCGAAGATATATCATTTGATAGATGGAGTATATTTCCTTCTTTTTTTCTGCAAAATAAAATTAATGAATCAAATTCGTTGACGCTTTCTTATTCAAGAAGTATCAGTAGGCCATCATATAAGTTGTTAAACTCATTTGAAAACATTCAAAATCCTTTTTATATAGAAACCGGCAACCCATTCTTATTGCCCTATTTCACTCATAAAGCCGAACTATCTTATTTGTTAAATTCAAAATATAACTTCACCATTGGATATAATAGAACTACTAACGGCATAAACAATGTTTATTCAAATGAGGGGCCAGTGATTATCTCCAGTTATGCCAATGTCAATGATAATGACAATATGTTTTTATCTACAGGTCTACCAGTTAAGTTCTTAAAGTGGTGGGAAGTTAACACAATGCTCACACTCAGGTATACCAGGTTAAACGTCAAAGTGCCTAATTTTTTCCGTGTCAAAGAAAAGTTTTCTCAGGATATATGGATTAGTAATAAATTTAGATTTGATAACGGCTTTTTTGTAGAGATTAGCGCCCGGTACGGCAGAAATCAATTTCTTGGAATATATGACTGGAAACCCCAAGGAAACATTGATCTGAATTTCAAAAAGAGCCTTCTAGATGATAAGTTATCAATGACACTAGTTTTTTCAGACCCTTTTAATCTGAGAAAAATCGGGTGGAAGGTAGACGAATTAGAATTCAGCAGGGATGTCAATTATTCACTTCCTACTAGATTTGTATCATTTGGGATGTCTTATAACTTCTCCAGTGGGAAAAAGAAGGTAAATAAGGAAAACATAAATAGGCAGGATCAGGACGAAAGAGGACGGTTAAATAATTGATTTAATGCTTACACATCATAGAATAATTAATATTGAAATCTCAATTATAAAGATATTAAAAGTTGCAATTGATTCATTATAAAGTAAATGTAATAACCATTCACACCTATTAAATCTAATATGATAAGTATTAAACATTACGTCATTTTTGGAGCTTTGCTATTTCCGCAACAGAATTACACCAGAAATTGGGAAGGTAGTGATTTACCAGGTCATAGTTTTGCCAAGTTCGAGCACTTCAATGGAAAGCAAGACTTTAAGATAAAGCTGGATAAAAATGACAGCTTTGTTTTTACCTATAAAACAACTTTGAAAAATGGAGCACTTCATTTGGAAGTTAAGTCTCCAAGTAAAACTGTGTTAAGTAAAAATCTTAGCGGTTCAAGTGCAGGAGTACTTAAAATCTTAAACTCCAGAGGTGAGAAGTACAAATTTATATTTAAAGCTAAAAAGGCTAGTGGCAGTTTTGATGTTACCTATAAAAAACTTTAATGTAAGCTGTTTATAAAAAGTAAGGTTAGCGGGATGGTTAGACAAACAATATTAATATTCCACCTTTAAATGATAATGTATTCTGCCATACCTTGGCTAGATAGTCGCCCAACGAGTAGGAGTGTAACCTCATCGGTTATTATGTTGTCTTACGTTAGAAGATCTAGACAAAAAGATTAGTCTATCACTACTTTCATCATTTCAGTTTTTCAAAAGAGAGGGGGGACCTACAGAACTATTACCTATGATTAATAACAACTTAAACCACCAACAATGAAACTACATTTACTATTGTTGGTTTGCTGTCTCAGCCTGAGATCATTCGCACAAAACACTCCTGATCCTGTTAAAAGGGAAGATTTCCAGACAGAACTTGTTAAGTTCAATAGTGGCGGTGTTATTTTGAAAGGTTCTGTTTTTATACCCAGGCATACTGTTGCGGCGCTGGTCCTGGTCCATGGATCTGGCCAGGAAACCAGAATGAGTAATTTAGCTTTACAGTTAGCTAAAAACGGCATTGCGGTATTGACCTACGACAAACGCGGTGTGGGGAAGTCTGGGGGAAAATATGCAGGACCGGAAGTCGGAACCAATAACATCGATTCTTCCAATTTGAACCTACTAGCTTCAGATGCTAGCGCCGCCACTGATGAACTCTTAATTCATCTGACCACTAAACGTATACCGGTGGGTTTAATGGGATTTAGTCAGGCTGCCTGGGTAATTCCTCTAGCAGCAGAAAAAAATAAGAAGGTTAAATTTATCACGTTATTCAGTGGACCTGTAGTTACAACCCTTGAACAACTGCGGTTTCAGTTTTATACGAATGGCAATTTAAAATTCTGGGAAACACATAGCGAAACTGATGCACGTGAACATATAAGTAATGACCTTGACAAGTATAAGTTTGCGCCGACCGATCCTCGTGAAGCACTTTCATTGCTCTCAATTCCTGGGCTCTGGCTCTATGGAGGGAAAGATATACAAGCTCCAGTTGGTTTATCCATAGAACGAATCAATGCTCTTAGAGCAACAGGCAAGCCATATAAGTATAAGTTGTTCCCAGAATTGGGCCATAATACTGCTTTCTCAAAATCAAAGGAGCCAATTAACTTTGCTATTCAATGGATTAAGTCAATCGGTAGGGGCAGGTAAGGACAATAAAAGACCGTTGCAAAAGCAACAAGTCAGAATTATATTAACTTTTTGGATTTTTTGTTTTTTTAGTTTTGGGTTTTTTCGACCAAAAGTGTCGAAT
>NZ_JBEONS010000086.1:0-2789 GCF_040544395.1 Pedobacter sp. CG_S7
AAAAGATTATGCATAAAAAATACTTATGTAAACTATCTTCCATAAAGAGTTCTTTACAAGATAATTAGTTCCATAATAGTTTACATAATGTTATTGATAAATGTTCACAATATAGTGGCTGTTAAACAATAATATTATGTCTACAAACTACTCCTCATTTGAGGAACTCACACATTTTGCTTCTAAATATCTGGAAGATAGAGGTCGAAGCAAACAAACAGTAATCATATACAATTGGATTTGGAAAAAGATAAAAGTGCACATGGAAAGGGAGCAGATAGAAAAGTGCAGCTCCAATACCATTACTGATTATCTGAGCCTTACTTATGGTGAGAAACCTATCTCAAAACTTACCCACCACCAAAAACATTGTTTAAGATGTGCGCTTTGTTTGGCTCAGTTTACCGAAACAGGCAAAATGATTGAGATCATCCAGCGACGGGAAGTCATTACGTTTGAGGGTGAAATAGGATTGCTGATGAAACAGTACATCGATTATAAGGGATCAATGCGGTTGAACCAAAAGACGTTGCAGGGACACTCCTGGTATTTATATCAGTTTTGGAAACACTTGGATGCATCTGGGATCTCCAGCGCAAGTTTATTATCACCGCTGGTAATCATGAAATATGCGGCAAACTTACTTCCCCAGGCTGCTGGCGCCAAACATTTGGCATTATCTATTATAAAGAACTTCTTGAGATACCTTCACGAGAAAGAAAAAACAAAAAAGGACTTGTCACTGATTGTACCCAAAGATAACTATAAAAAACAACCACAACTTCCCTCTACCTATACAAAAGAAGAGGTCCACACCATACTAAACTCCATAGATAGAAGTACACCCACCGGAAAGCGGAATTATGCCATATTAATGCTAGCAGTAAGATTGGCAATGAGAGCTTCTGATATTAGCAGCCTGGAATTCGGGCATCTGTTATGGAGCCAGGAGACGATTTCTTTTCAACAGTTTAAGACAAAAGCATTGGTAGAACTCCCATTACCAGCAGATGTCGGTGATTCTATAATCAATTATGTCAAATATGCACGCCCTAGTTCAATTGATAAACACGTTTTCCTTGAAAATGCTTACCCCCATAATCCTATAGAATCAAAAAGGGTGTCCAAAACCGCATGCAGAGCAATCAGTGAATCGGGAGTCAATATTGGAGCGCGAAAACACGGTTCTCATGCTTTGCGACATACTATGGCCAGCCTGCTATTGGAACAGAAAACAGCGCTTCCCATCATCTCCGAACTACTAGGGCATACCAATATTCAGACATCAATGTGTTACCTAAGAATAGATACTGAGTCTTTGAGACAATGTGCCCTTGATGTTCCCGCTGTCCCGGAGCGATTTTACACTCAGAAAGGAGGTGCGCTTTATGAATAATAAATCAAGCCTGACTGGTGTTCTAATGCCTTTTATAATTGACTTCCTTAATATGAGAAGAAATCTTGGCTTCAAGTCTGAAGCCCCCAGATATAGTTTGCTTGCCTTTGACGCCTTTGCCTTTAAAAAAGGTCTTACAACTATCAACATCACCAGGGAGCTAGCGGAAGAGTGGTGTGGCCGTCGGCCGGATGAAGCGACCGATACCTGGTCCCATAGAAACTGCTTTCTTCGCCAGTTGTCAATATACTTAGTGAATCTGGGATATGACAGTTATATTCCCTCAAGAGTGTTTGGAAAACACGATAACTTCATCCCTTATATTTTTTCCGACCAGGAAATTCAAGCTTTATTTGAGGCCTGTGATTCCCTTGTTCTGTTTGACAAGCATGCAAGAAGTGAAATAATGGTGATGCCCGCTTTGATCCGTATGCTTTTTTCTACAGGCATAAGAGTTGGAGAGGCAGCCAACCTACTTAATAGGGATGTAGACCTGGATCATAATTACCTGATTCTGCGTAACTGTAAAAATGGGAAAGATCGGATGGTTCCTATCTCCGATTCCTTAGCGGAGACCTGTCGTCAATACCGAAAGTACAGAACTTTGCTTCCTGATAACAGTGACCACTTTTTTGTTAAATTAAATGGCTGCAAATGCCTCGCAAATAGCTTTTACCTGTGGTGGAGCAAGATGTTAAAAATAGCGGACATCAGGCGGCGTGGAAAGGTTCCCGGCCCAAGGTTACAAGACATCCGCCATACTTTTTGTGTAAAATCAATGGTTCAATTGGCAAAAGAAGGCAAAGACCTGTATTATATTCTTCCGATATTATCAACTTATGTAGGCCATCAATCTCTTGCAGCCACCGATCGGTATCTTAGATTGACCTCCCAGATGTATCCAGAATTACTCAGTCAAACAGATAGTATTTGTTCTTACATATTTCCTGAACTTAAATATAGGCCAAATGATTAAGCAAAATGAATTTGCCAAATACCTGACATACTTTATGGTAAAGTATCTTTCAGGAGAGAGAGGCTGCTCTGTCAACACCATAAGCGCATACAGGGACTCTGTTTCACTTTTTCTCGTCTTTATGCGGGATAATTTCAATATTGGAGCGGACCATGTTGACTTCAAAGATATCACACAAGATAGGATTGTTGCTTTTCTGGAATGGCTTGAGATCACACGGAAATGTGGCATAGCTACCCGGAACGCCCGGCTGGCAGCATTGCATTCTTTTTTCAGGTTCCTCCTCTATAAGTGCCCTGAGCATATGAATGAATGGCAGCGGATACTTGCCATTAGGATCAAAAAAGTTCCAAGAGCAGCAGTAGTCTTTCTGTCCACAGAAGGCATGAAACTGCTGCTTGCCCAACCAGATACTTC
>NZ_JBEONS010000087.1:0-2761 GCF_040544395.1 Pedobacter sp. CG_S7
GCCATTTTATTTGAATTTTGAAACTGCCCCTAAACTAACAACGATTACAAGGGCTGAAAACAGTCAAATCTTTTAAAGTACCTGAGTAGTTACTAATTAGAGTTCTTGTGATAATAAATAGGTAAATTTAATATCAAATAGCTATTCAAATACACCAATTTATTTATTTGAAATCATATCATTATGGCGGGCGACAATAAAATAAGGCAATGCGCAACAATGGAGGTCTATAACCGACAGGTAGAAGCTTTCCCTGAATATAGAAGGGCACAAGCTTCAATTGAGAATGACATTAATTTTCTTTTGGAAAAGAATAGTTCTTTTAGACTCAGTGAACCAGCTAAGATACCAATCGTTGTCCATGTTGTTTATCATACTGAAACTGAAAACATAAGTGATGCTCAGGTTTATAGCCAGATAAATGTCCTGAATAAAGATTTTAGAGCGATGAATACAGATAAGCAAAAAGTCCCGCAAATATGGACTAACCTGGTTACTGATTCATTTATTGAATTTGAGCTAGCAAAAACTAATCCGGATACAGCAAATACCAATGGAATTACAAGAACTCAAACCAATATTATTTCCTTTGGAACTGATAATGCGATGAAAGACAATGGTCTTGGAGGTAAATCACCCTGGCCAACAACTCATTATCTAAATATCTGGGTGTGCAACCTTGGTAATTCTATTCTTGGCTATGCACAATTTCCGGGAGGGCCTCCGGAAACCGATGGTGTAGTGATTGATTTTCGTGCTTTCGGGACGGAAGGAACCGCAAGCGCACCCTTTAATTCTGGCAGAACAGCCACCCATGAAATTGGTCATTACTTCAATTTGTCGCATATTTTTGGAGATGGTAGATCTAATAGCTGTTCAGATTCAGATAATGTAGAAGACACCCCCAATCAATTGGGGCCTAATTATCAAAATCCTACATTTCCTAAAATATCCTGCAATAACCAGCCCAATGGAGATATGTTTATGAATTACATGGATTACGTTGACGACAATGCTATGTTTAAGTTCACTGGTGGGCAGGCAGCAAGGATGAATGCCACTTTGAATGGCCCCAGGGCTTCTTTATTCAATAGGTAACCAAAAATCAAGCTCAATGGCCATCTTTAACCCCAAATATTTGAACCGGAAATGGACACATTCTTTTGAGGAGGATACTGAAAATGAAATGGTTTACAGGCCAGAAGGTTTTGTTTTCGTCAGGTCTAGAGG
Source organism: Pedobacter sp. CG_S7 (assembly GCF_040544395.1). Classification (NCBI taxonomy): domain Bacteria; kingdom Pseudomonadati; phylum Bacteroidota; class Sphingobacteriia; order Sphingobacteriales; family Sphingobacteriaceae; genus Pedobacter; species Pedobacter sp. CG_S7. Next base: position 1,231 of record NZ_JBEONS010000087.1, read on the forward strand.
AAGGATGCAGTTTGATCTTAAAGAAAATGGTGAAGTTGTTGATACGCCAATTGGCAGAAATGATGTGCCCCAATCAAAAGCTGGCGCGTGGAAACTTCAAGGAGATGATTTAGTGATTAACAGGAGCGATGGTACAGGGAGGGTATATCATGTGAAGGAAGTTACTCCTGAAAAATTGGTGCTCAAAAAAGACAATTAAAATGAAAACTATTCATTATATCTGGTTAGTATTTCCGTTAAGTATTTTTGTCGCTGCATTTATGGTTTTACAGGTAAATATTTATCCTGCAAGGGTTAATCAAAGGATGGTAAGAAATGCGACAATAGCAAAACCCAATGCAGACCCCATTAAAGCTCCCAATCAGGAACAAGCATTACCGTATTTTATCCTGGCAGCTCTATTTTCTCTTTTAGTTTTTGCGTTACCACGTTTGCAGGAACTTAGTATTTCTGAAAAATCATTGGTATTAAAATTAGTAGCTGAGGTGAAAGAAGAGGCCCGGCAATTGGATGGAGAACTCGGTTTGACTGCGGTTGAATCATTTAGTAAAACCGTAAAAAATGATAAAATAGCCGGTATTAGAGAAAAAATAGGATTAATAGAAGAGGTGCTAAAAAAAGGTAAATGATTAATTGAGTGATCAGGATGAATACATTTTAAAAGTTTATTGAGCAGGTCGAAAAAACAAAACATCGGTTTCAGTTAAATTTCAGCGAAGATATTGCCGCTGTAAAGTCTATTATTCATCCTAAACAAGTAAGCAACTACTTAAAAGAGAATAATTTAAATATTACCTCCTTAATTAACGACCTCTTGTTAAGAGAAAGGGTTATTAATGGCGATGATACCCTTGATGTCAATTATTTAGAAAAGGGTGTTTTGGCTTCTAAATCAGTTTGTCGCATTCATATCAATTCAGTAAATGGTCTGGAAGGTTTTGGAACGGGTTTCCTTATTGCTGCACATATTTTAATTACCAATAACCATGTTCTACCCAGTTCAACTTATGCTGAATACTCTTTAGCGGAGTTTAATTTTGAAATTGGTACAAATGATCTGCCACTTTCTTTGAAAATATTTCGTTTCAAGCCTTTAAAATTATTCTATACCAACGAAGAACTCGATTATAGCATCATTTGGGTGGAAGAACAGGCGGCTAATGGTTCTGGATATTTAGCTGAATTTAATTACCTGAAATTAAATCCTAATCTTGGTAAAACCAAAGAAGGGAATTATGTTTCCATTATCCAACATCCGGATGGAAAAATGAAAAAAGTTGCTATACGCCAAAATGAAGTGACCAATCTCTCCTTGCCAAAATTTATAAGGTATGTTACTGATACAAAAAGTGGTTCATCAGGTGCACCGGTATTTAATGATAATTGGGAAGTTGTAGCCGTTCATCATGCTGGTATCCCCAGGTATAATGCAGATGAAGACCGTTGCAAAAGCAACAAGTCAGAATTATATTAACTTTTTGGATTTTTTGTTTTTTTAGTTTTGGGTTTTTTTGACCAAAAGTGTCGAATT
>NZ_JBEONS010000088.1:0-2752 GCF_040544395.1 Pedobacter sp. CG_S7
TTTTTCTGCTTTGGTCATATTGATTGTTTTTTAAAAAGCAAATGTAGAGTCAAGTTGCCTTTAAAAAAATATGGACTTTGTGGGGCGGATACGTTAGTTCCGCTTACTGCTTTGGCATCTACACCGTTAAGGGCTTTTACCAGTTCTCCGGCCTTCGAGGCGGAAAGCGTTGCGTTTCCGGCTACCAAGGCATCCTTAACATTGTAATACAAGGGAAGCAAGGCAGGTATTTGTACGGTTTTCGAATGAGCAGTATGGTCTTGTTGTGCAAACCCAGTTTGCATAAATGCGGTCGACATAACGGCAACCATTAGAAATATATTTTTCATTTTATTGATTTTAAATTTAAATAATCATTAGGCCGATAGTAGACTAACGGATAAAAATTAAAAACTCTAAATCAAATCTGAAAGCTTTGTATGGCTATACGTACATCTGGGACGGGGGGTCGGCAATACCGGACGAAATACGCATTAGGAGTGTTTACCGGAAATGTGTTTAACCTACCTATATGATAGGTCGTAACTGGCAGATCAAAAAAAGACAAGGTCAGCAGACTATAGTCGAAACTGCGCTGGGCCATTTTTTCCGCTATTGTGAGTTTAGCGACTTCATCTTTACAACAATTGTCTTTTGATCCTTTGGCTGAATGATGATCAGACTCAGCTTTAACATTCATATGAGTATGCTCGCTGGCAAGGATCGTCATATGCTCTTTATGATGATCACCATTAAATCCCATATTCATTCCAACAATACAAGCAAAGCCCACCATGGTATTCATAAGGAATACCATGGTTAAAAAGGCAGCTTTAAACTGTACGGATGAACGGATTTTCATTTGATATTAAAGTAAACTATTATTCTCTAATTACGTACTACTGCCAAAGGTAGCGGAACGCCTATTCCAAAACTTACATAATTTTGTAATAAACATATAAAATTCTTACCTGCCCCTAATCCAGCAGATAAGAATTTTCAAACTTGTTTAGGCGGCTGTTGCCATTTGCTCACAAGCCTCAGCACATTTGCGGCAAGCTTCAGCACATTCCTTGCAATGTTCGATGCCCATTTCTGCATGCTTTTCACATTCTTCAGCGCAGGCGTTACAAACATCAGCGCAAACTCTGCACAAATGAGCACTGTATTCGCTTCCTAAACTCATGACTTCTGCCGCTGAGCGGCAGATCGCCGCACATTCCAAGTCTAACTGGATACATCGGGTCATCATTTTTACGTCATCTTCTTTTAAACATTCGGTAGCACAGTGGTTACAGGCTACTGCACATGCTACGCAGGCATCAATGCAATCTTGAAATTTTTGATGTGACATAATCTTACTGTTTTAAATGTTGTATAAATTGTTTATTGTATATTGATACTGGTTATTTACCGTCTGAAATTATCCAGGCATGCAAGTCTTTTATTTCTTTATCCTGTGCTGTTATTATATTTTTAGCCAACGATTTCATTGATTCTTCCTGGCCATAAATTAGCTCCAGACTTGCATTTTCTATTGCACTCTGATGATGCTGTATCATTAACATGGCAAAATCATGGTCGATATCCCCATTAATGATTTGGAGATCAGTGATTTTACCAGACCGTTCCATATTAGCCATTTGCTGCATACCTAGTTCGGGTACATTTGCGTGTGCTGGATGGGAATTTAAGAAAAAGGTCAGCTGTGCTATTTCCTCTGTTTGAGCATCAATGATCATTTGAGCTGTTTTTTTCATTAGTGCATCATCGCCACTTTTCAGCTCATCATTAGACATGTCGATAGCTCCCTGATGATGCATTTTCATCATCATGGCAAAATCATTATCTGGATCATTTGTTTTTTGCATTGTCATCATCTTCTCCATCATAATATGCATTATAGACATCATCTGATTTTTGTCGTGTTCTTGGATGGTGATCTGGTTATCATCATCTTTACTGCATGCCTGGGCAAAAATCATTAGTCCGGCAAGTGATAGCATTATTAAGTTGTTTTTCATAATTATGCATGTTAATAGGTGATTATATTTTAATTAGTGCAGGATAGGTCTCATATAAATACCTTAATAACAAGGCTGTTTCTGTTTTTGTTCTGAAAATCGCAAATTTTAACTTTGGCAAACTTCAAGCCTAATTCCGACTCGCATTCTGGTATTAGAATGGTATACTCTAATTACAGCCCTTCTGATTTGTAACCAGCATTTTAAATTACTTCCTAATCATCTCTCCCGGATTTGCCCTCTATCGTTAGTAAACTACCTTAAATACAATTTTTACTTATTTTTCATTCTTTCTAAAATCACCTTCATTTCAGCTATTTCCTTTTCTTGAGATGCAATAATTCCTTTAGATAATTTTTTAACCTGTAGATCTTTAATTTCCGCATGTTTACTTGTAAGGATTGCGGATGAATGATGTGGTTCATTTTCATTACGGCGACAACATCCTAATTGGCACTTATCAGTGAATATTCATTTAAATAGCTTTTGAATTCACTAATAAACCTTTTTTATGTCTTATTTTGATAACTCAACGTTAAAAACCGCTTTACTCATACCTCATAACAGCAGATTTTTCCGCATCTAGCAACAATAGACTTCTTGCCTCGACAAACTTTGCCCTTTGCAATAAGATAAAAAACAGTGTGGAGTTGCTACGGATCAATGCCAAATGTTGTGGGCTGAGGCTAAAAATTTATCTTTGTATTTTGATAAAGATTGATATTTATGCCCACGAGCCACACCTCCAT
>NZ_JBEONS010000089.1:0-2698 GCF_040544395.1 Pedobacter sp. CG_S7
AAATACATAAAAATATCCTAAATAACAAAAAAAACAAGTGTAATTTATTGTTAATCAATTAGTTAAATCACATATTGCCTTGCAACGGTCTTAATTAGTATTATTGTTAAAAAGTTGGTCGATTTGGTCTTTTGTCATTCCTACGCCATTGTCGGTAATGGAAAACTTAACTCCTATTACTGTTTTTATAGCTTTAACTTTGATCTCCCCATTTTTGTTGGTGAATTTAATTGCATTTGTTAATAAATTCCTAAAGATGGCATCTAACATCGCTATATCTCCATAGAGCACCATTGCTGCTTCAACGTCCAGAGTAATGCTAATGTTCTTTTTATCTGCCATAGGTTTAACGGTCTGTATGGATTTTTGGACCTGCGCGGTGATTTCGGTAATGATAACCTGATTGATACTGATGGATTTGAATTGAATTTTTGCCCATGCCAGCAAATCTTCCAATAGGTTGTTGGCATTGGAAAGTTCCTGCTTCATTTGCGACAAGTACATGTGCAACTCATCAGCAGTATTTGATTCGAAATCCATTAAGGTCAAATCCAATAACTGCAGGCTTCCAGATATTGGATTTCTTAAATCATGGCCTATAATGGAGAGTAATTTGTTCTTTTGTTCATTCGAAGCTGTTAACTCCGTATTTAGCGTTTTTAATGCTATCTCCTGGAATTTTCTTGTGGTCACATCTCTAAGGCTTCCTTCGGTTCCTTGTACAACACCATCTTCAATAACTAGCCTGGCATTGACTGAAGCATAGCGAAGTTCATCTGTACTGGTTTTTAATCTTACTTCAAAATCAATAATAGAGCCGTTGGCTTTTAATAGGGCTAAAATTCTTTCCCTATCCTTTGGATAGTAATAAAAATTATCAACAGGCTGATTGATGACACTTTTCCTGGAATATCCGGAGTTTTTTTCTATAGAAGGACTAATTTCAGTGATTAGATTTTGATTGTCTGTTCTGTAAAAAACATCCTGAACATTCTCAAAAATGGTACGGTACTTTTTCTCGCTGAGCAACAAGTTTTCCTCAATTTCTTTTCTCTTAGTGATGTCTTCAATTTGAGAAATAAAATGCAGCGGGTTTCCCTTACTATCCTTGAGCATGGTAGCAGCAATGACAACCCAAATAATAGTGCCACTTTTATGGATGTAGCATTTTTCAACTTTCACCTTATCAATACGACTGGAAGCAAGAGCTAACAATAACTCATTGTTATTAGAAATATCATCAACATAGGTGATATCCTTTACATTAAACCCTTTTAACTCAGACTCCGAATAGCCCAGGATTTGAGATAAACTGTTATTTATTCTTTCCCAATTTCCTTCCGGACTAATTAAAGCCATTCCAATTAAGGAATGCTCAAATGCCTGGTTAAATTGTGCTTCGCTTTGGAGGTTCCATCTGCTTTCTTCTGTTTTTCCTCCTCAATCTCTAGCTTTTGTCCCTGTAAGAAAAGGTTAAATATTTGCTTCCAGCGCTCCTCCAAATCTGGAAAAATAGTATAATGAGAATAACCAAGTAGTGGCTTATTTTCAAGGTTGAAATAGGAAATCCACAAGTCAGAAACGGCTAAATAATTCATGTTCTGATCAGTAATTGCCATTGGTATCGGGCTAACAGCAATAATACTTGATAAAGGAGGTAGAGTCATTAAATATGGTTAGAGGCAAATAATTAAATATAATAAAGCAAATGTATATATAAAATACAACAATAAGTTGTTTAATGAAATATTGCTCCTGATTGTTTCATCACCTTTAAAAAGTAATTATATACTAATGAAGCCATCATGAGTTTATAACTCAGAATAAGTTGCTGGAGTTAAAAAAAAGACATCGGCTTTAGCCATATTATTTTTGTACTGTGGCAAATTAACAATACGTTTCCAAGTAGAGTCATTTCCGAAAATTTTCCAATGAGCATCTCTGGATGCTTTATCGCTATAAGAAGTCATGTACATCAAATTTGGCATTTGGCTACCTGCCAATACCTCCCCGAAAAATATGGGCTGACTACCAATACGTTCAAAAATCTCGATCTCATCTTCATTAAACATTTGTACCTTATTAAGGTATAATTTCTCTGTAGCGCTTTCGTAACTGCGCAATTCATAGATGCGTTGGCTGTTAGGAACGTTGAATAAAGGTTTTTTTAAAGAGGGCATGCCAGAAAATGCCTGCATTAAAATCGATTCTTTTCGGACATATGGAGGCTCATTGAATTTGGCATTAACATAATCTGTGCCTTTTTCTGCCAATACTGGGTCTTTATCCAGCGCTTGTAGAAGACTGTGGAGTTGTTTTAATGACCGATATTGAATGAAAACATACATTTTTTTATCCATCGCTGTATCTATGTTAGCGGTTTTAAATACGCCAACGGTTTTAATCCCCTGGCGATGAACCGCAGGGATATAGGCTTCTGATAGGTATTTATCGAGGCGTTCCTCTTGCGTTTTATCTTTTATATGGTATATAGTTAATTGATAAAAGGATCTTTCAGGTGCCTTTGCTAATAAAGGGTTTGCCAGAAAAAATGTATTCAGCAGGAAAATGCCTGCCAGGATGTAGTTAGGAGTTAATATAACGTAACTACTCAGGTACCTCTATGATGAAGCAATAGTCAAGAAAGCATTTAAGATGGCCTGCTCATTTTTCTTGCAGGTGTCGGTAATAGAACGCA
>NZ_JBEONS010000090.1:0-2576 GCF_040544395.1 Pedobacter sp. CG_S7
AAATCTGTTGGTAAAAATTGACCTGATAGTGAAAAATCCATCCTTGTTTTTTGAACAAATTTAACAACTAATCCCCAGAAAATTTACGTGACCCACAAAAATTAGACTTACCTGTGTATGGTGTAAATTTGCCACAGCATTTCATCCTGGGCTATATTGACGAAAAGAAACAGGAAGAAAAGGAGTTTGGCGTATTATTTTACATTAATGCTTTTAACAAAGGTGCCATTTTTGGCAAACATGATGTAGATCAATTTTTAAGACAACTAAACCTCGATCCGCAGCCTGAATTTTACGCACCCTGCAGCAATGTTGAAATCATTCGCCGAATTTTAAGAAATTTGATATCTGCCTATGAAAACGCAGGTTCCATTGAAAAAGTGACGGAACTCAAAGAATTGCAAAAAATATTAAACAACGACATCCCTTAATCTTTAAAGCAGTTTATTCATCCGTAACCAGTTTTCAAGCCTGTTGAACCAACGGTCTGCTGTCGTTTTATTATTTAATCCAAACCCGTGCCCCCCAGATTGATATAAATGCATTTCTGCAGGTACATTATGTTTAATTAAAGCTTGTCCATAACTAATGCTATTGTAAACTGGCACAGTCTTGTCATCAATAGCATGAACCAAAAAAGAAGGAGGTGTAGCTTTGGTAACACTTCTTTGGTTTGAAAAATAAATTTTAAGCGTGTCTGTTGTAACAACGCCTAATAAATTCTTTACTGATCCGGCATGTGTTTGTTCCATAGCAGAAATAACAGGATAGATTAAAATGGAGAAGTCTGGCCTTAAGTCAATATCCTTAGCCTCAATTCTGACATCATTATAATGCACAGACATACTAGAGGCCAGGTGGCCACCCGCAGAAAAACCCATTACGCCAATTTTATCAACTTTCAGATTCCACTTTGCGGCATTTTTACGCACTACATACATCGCTTGTTGAATGTCCTGAAATGGCCCAAAGCCTTTATCCGACATAATTTCGTCATCAGGCAACCTGTATTTTAACACAAATGCCGCGACACCTAGCTTATTAAACTCCTTTGCAATATCATAACCTTCATGACCTATAGCCAAAATACCATAACCCCCACCCGGACAAATAATTACGGCAGTACCTGTAGCCTTTTCTTTTGCCGGCAAATAGGCTGTTAAAGTTGGTATACTAACTTTACTTATCCTAAGCACACCATCCGCTCCCAGGCTTGAAATTTCCTTAAAACTTGTAGGCACGGGTTTTGCCCGAGGAATAGCACCAGGATAAATTGGAATTACGGTTTGTGCCATAGCATGACCGGTAAACAGGAGGATAAACGATAGTGCATATAAAATTTTCGACATTTAGAATTCCATTAAATAGGCTTTTAAAAAATCATTGAGTTCACCATCTAATACCGCCTGGGCATTAGACGTTTCATAATTTGTTCTTAGATCTTTCACTAGTTTATAAGGATGCAATACATAATTTCTAATTTGCGATCCCCATTCAATCTTTTTCTTTGAACCTTCAATTAGCGCTGTTGCCTCCATGCGTTTACGCATTTCAACCTCATATAATTGCGATTTTAATAGGCGCAAAGCATTTTCTTTATTCTGCAGCTGTGAACGCGATTCCTGGTTTTTAATTACAATTCCAGAAGGCTTATGGTACAAACGGACAGCCGTTTCAACTTTATTTACGTTTTGTCCTCCGGCACCACCAGAACGGAAAGTTTCAAATTCTATTTCTGAATCTTTAATATCAATAGCAATGGTATCATCTACCAGCGGATAAACATATACAGAGGCAAATGAAGTATGTCGGCGGGCATTGGAGTCAAAAGGAGATATCCTAACTAGTCGGTGTACTCCATTCTCCCCTTTCAAATATCCATAAGAAAACGCACCTGCAAATTGCAGTGTAACGGATTTCACCCCTGTAACTTCACCTTCCTGAAAATCTTGTTCAGTAACCTTATAGCCATTTTTCTCTCCCCACATAATGTACATACGCATCAGCATAGCTGCCCAATCGCAGCTTTCCGTACCACCAGCACCAGCCGTAATTTGCATTACCGCATATAACTGGTCTTCCTTATTGCTCAGCATATTCTTCAATTCCAGGTTTTCGATGGCCTGCAGGCACTCTTCATATTGTTCCTGCATTTCTTCCTTTGTTGCATCACCGGCAACCATGAAATCAAAAAGTACTTCCGTATCTTCTAAATCACTTTGCACAGACTGCCATGCGTCAGTCCACACCTTTTTGGAATTTAATTCTGCTAAATGTTTTTCAGCATTTTTAGGGTCATCCCAAAAACCAGGCTGCAGGGTAAGCTGCTGTGCAATATAGACATCCTCAAGTCGTGTTTCCACGTCAAAGATGCCTCCTCAGCGACGCTACTCTGTCCCTTAAATCTTGAATTTGTTCTTTTGTCATCATACAAATATATAATAAATCAGCTTTAAGCCACTACTTTACTTGTAACGATAACAGGGTCAACGCATAAAAATAGTTAAAAATCAGATGCTTGTTAACATTTTGTGGATTTCGTGTTAGGATTTTTTTGTTTGTTTTGCTTTATTTAG
>NZ_JBEONS010000091.1:0-2355 GCF_040544395.1 Pedobacter sp. CG_S7
TTCTATTACCGACACCTGCAAGAAAAATGAGCAGGCCATCTTAAATGCTTTCTTGACTATTGCTTCATCATAGAGGTACCTGAGTAGTTACAAATCATATTTTAGAACTTTAATTACTTGTAAAGTAAAAACTTAAATGAATTATGAATAAAATGGAATTTTATTGACAATAATTGAAGTTACATTAATTTAGTTTTAGATTCGATTTCACTATTTTCCAATAAAAAAGAAGCCAAATTAATGGCTGCTTAATAAATCGTAATCTCGTTCTGCAAAAACCAAAATATAATGAGGCAAAAGTAACTATTTTTCCAGTAAATCTGTTCTCGTACAGTTAATTTCATTAATGATTATGTATTAAATAAGTAGCAGTCAAAAAAACTGATTCTAACTTTTATGTAACCTGTATTAAGTATCAATTATATCTGTGAAATGCAGGAATTCTCTTTCATATTTTCTTTTTTCAATTCTTTTAAACTATATAAAGAGAATATAAAAAACCCATTGGGTGTAATTAATTTTAGTAAAACACAGGGATAAACGTTTATTATACATTTATCTAAAGATTTGACATATTAAATATCTGATTGTGTGCTACTTGGAGATATGGATTGTTTATTTTCAACATTACAATTGACACCCAGCGGGTTATAAAATTCGAGTTGAACTTTATGTATGAGCCGATTATTTCCTTTAATTGGCTCATTTTTTTATTATATTTGAGCCAATTAGAAAGAATAATCGGCTCATGACTTATATTTGGCAACAAAAAAACTGGCCTAAATTCACCTATTCGGTGGATAAATTACAACAAATCTCTATTTCATTTGCACAGGAATTAGGCTTAGTGAACGGGCTTGTTTTGGGTCTTAACGAAGAACTCAAGCAAGAAGCTTTATTGGAACTTTTAATTTCTGAAGCTATCAAGACTTCAGAAATTGAAGGCGAATATATGAGTAGAGAAGATGTTATGTCTTCAATCAAAAATAATCTTGGGTTACAAACTTATATACGTGTCAAAGATAAAAGAGCTTCAGGGGTAGCAATGCTGATGACTGAAATCAATCAAAGTATAGACCAAAATTTAAATATTGAAATGCTTTACTATTGGCACAAGCTTCTCTTAGCGCATAATATCAAAATTAATGCGGGTGTTTGGCGGACAGGAGAGGAGCCTATGCAGGTTGTATCAGGAGCATTTGGTAAGGAGGAAGTGCACTATGAAGCTCCTCCGTCAAACCGGGTTCCTAAAGAAATTGATCAGTTTATTGAATGGTACCATCGTCCTGAGTTACCAGTAAAGGATGATATTTCTAAAGCCTTATTGAAATCCGCTATCGCACATTTATATTTTGAGACGATTCACCCCTTTGAAGACGGTAATGGGCGGATAGGTAGAGTACTGGCTGAATTCACTCTTTCACAAATGTTAAAGAGTCCCGTAATCCTTTCCCTATCAAAAACTATTGAAAAAGGAAAAAAGCAGTATTATGAACAGTTAAAATGTGCGCAAAGAGGTTTAGATATCACAGAATGGATAAATTACTTTGCGCAGGTTATCTTAGATGCACAAATAGATGCTAAAGAATTGGTTCAGTTTACGCTATTGAAAGCAAAATTATTTGATAAATATAGCGCTTTGTTGAATGATCGTCAGTTGAAAGTCGTCAATAGGATTCTGGCCAATGGAGCTGCTGGTTTTGAAGGTGGTATGACGGCTAAGAAATATATGGCTATAGCCAACACCTCTAAAGCTTCAGCAACTCGTGATCTGCAGCATTTACATCAGATTGGTATGGTTAGTCAGGATGGAGCAGGGAGGTCTGTGAGGTATCAATTAGAGTTGTAGCGTTTTATAGCCTTAATGTTGGTTTCAGAAGGATAAATATCATCCAATCTATTTATGGATATATCATATAAAATACCCTTCTCATTTGAACCTTCTACAAAAGCTTTACTTAATCCCTGCATTTTAGAATTACCTCTAATAGGCATAATCATTTTTGAACTACCTTTTTTTGTTTCCCAATGCAAGATTAAAAAGTTTAATGTTTATTAAGTTCAGCTTTTTTTTGATTTTATTTAAAGTGATAAAATTTTCTGAGATTGGTTCAAATGCATGAATCTCAGCATTTGGTAATATTTTTGCTAATGCAGCTGCTGGAATTCTTTTTCATACTTTCCCATTTCAATTCTTTTTATACTGTATAAAGAAAATATAAAAAGGTAATTTTTGAAGCCTAAAATTTTTTGAAGGAGGTTTGTAACTACTCAGGTACCTCTATGATGAAGCAATAGTCAAGAAAGCATTTAAGATGGCCTGCTCATTTTTCTTGCAGGTGTCGGTAATAGAAC
>NZ_JBEONS010000092.1:0-2315 GCF_040544395.1 Pedobacter sp. CG_S7
GCGTTCTATTACCGACACCTGCAAGAAAAATGAGCAGGCCATCTTAAATGCTTTCTTGACTATTGCTTCATCATAGAGGTACCTGAGTAGTTACGATTCTTTAATACTGTTTTAGCGTTTTCTAATTTATTTGGGATTTCTAATGTTCAGTAGGATGGAGTAGAATGCTATTTAGGGAAGCTTTTTTGTTTAATGACCTGTCACTCATAATTATTACATTTTCCTGTTCGTTCTTTCCTTATATTTGTGACGAGATACATTACCAGCTTGCAGCTTCCAAAATGAAGTGTAGAAAAGCTTATGATAGCTTAATCGCAATTAAAAACATAAATACATCAATGAAAAAGGCAGCTTTTATATTCCTGTTTATAATGGTTACGGCCATAACCATTAACCCTGTTGTAAAAGCACAATGCGCTATGTGCAGTATTAATGCAGAGCAGGGAACAAAAAACGGTAACACCCAAGGTAAAGGTTTAAATTCTGGCGTGCTTTATCTTATGGCCTTTCCATATCTGTTAATTGTTAGTTTAGGTGTTTTGTGGTATATTAAATACCGTAAAAAGAACCTAAGCCATGATTAATCCTTCCACCTTTTCGTTTTTAAAAGACGTAACGCAAAATAACAACCGCGAATGGTTTGCAGCAAACAAGGGTGAATATGAGGCGGCAAGAGAAGATGTACTTTCATTTATACAAAGCCTGATTCCTGAGCTGGCTAAAATAGATCCGCTGATCTCAGCAGAATCGGATCCAAAAAAATCTTTACTGCGAATCTATCGCGATGTCAGGTTTAGTAATAACAAAGACCCCTATAAATCTAATTTTGGTATCTGGTTTTCTGCCTTTAGCAAGGGTGGTAATGAACCTGGCTATTACCTGCACCTGCAGCCTGGCAATTGTTTTTTGGCCGGTGGTTATTGGATGCCTGATACCGCACACCTCAAGCTTATTCGTCAGGAAATAGATTACAACAGTAGTGATTTTTTGAAGGTCATACAGCAAAAGGATTTCGCTTCCAACTTTCAGCTCAGCACAGCAAATACCCTGAAGAAGGCACCTAAAGGTTATGATCCTGAAGATCCTAATATTGCTTACCTGAGGCTAAAAAGCTTCGAAGTGGCAAAAGTAATACCAGATGAGGAGTTTTATAAGCCCACCATTGTTAAAAAGTTGGTCCATTCTTATCAAATGATTTATCCTTTGGTAGCTTTCTTAAGAAAGGCAATTGCAGGGTAAAACAAATATGCTTAATCTATTAATTCCTAAAACCAATATATAGTAAAAACATGAAACAACTTTTTTTAGGCCTGGCCGTCCTTCTTTTGGCTTCCACAATTACTTCCTGTGTCGTATTATCCCCAAAAAAATACAAAGCACTACTTGCCCGTCAAGATTCTTTAAATTTAGGCTTGTCAGAATCTAAGTTGAGTGGTGAAAACCTCGATGCAACCATCAGGAAATTAAGAAAAGATACTGCTAATCTCCATTCAGCACTGGCCGAACTGCAGTCCAACTATGCAGAAGTTGACGGTAATTATAACAAATTACGCAGCAATAGCTCTACCCAAATCAGTAAGTTGGCTGGCGATTTGAAGGCTAGAGAACAACGCTTAAAAGAAGTAGAAGAAATTTTACGCAAACGCGATCAAGCTACAAATAAGTTGAAGGAAACATTACAGAATGCCTTGTTTGGTTTCACAAAAAGCGGGCTGAGTGTAGATGTTAAAAACGGAAAAGTTTACGTTTCTTTAATGGATAAGCTTTTATTTCCATCGGGAAGTATTGTGATTGATGAAAAAGGAAAACAAGCCTTAAGCCAATTGGCTATTGTGTTGAAAGAACAACCTGAAATAAATATTGCTGTAGAAGGCCATACCGATACACAGAAAATTATAAACCTCGGTCAGATTAAAGATAACTGGGACCTGAGTGTGTTAAGGTCTACTTCAGTGGTGCGCTTCCTTACTGATGTAGAAAAAATAGAAAGTGTGCGCATGACTGCCACGGGTAAGGGGGAGTTTCAACCTTTAGCAGACAATACAAATGCTGATAGCAGAAGTAAAAACCGCAGAATTGAAATTGTACTTTCTCCGAAATTGGATGAGTTATATGATTTGATCAACAAATAAGAAATTAGTAATATGATTTAAAAGGGTAACGACTCAGGTTGTCTATGAATTATCAATAGTTGAGAAGGCATTGAGTATTTGCTGCTGGTTTTTCTTACATGTATCGGTAATGGAACGAATGATTGCATAGTTCTGTGCACCTTTAGTAGATTTAAACATACCCGACACTTTGAGTTTCACCTT
>NZ_JBEONS010000093.1:0-2250 GCF_040544395.1 Pedobacter sp. CG_S7
GCAGAACTCTAGGGGTAAAAGTAGCATTCTTTTTTCAAGAACCTAAAAAAGTTTTTCGGTTCCGTAACCTGTAACTTTCTCCAGAAAGATTGATGATTTCACATCGAAAAAGCAAGCGGTCTAACAGTGCTGTTGCAATGACTTCATCATCGAGTAACCGTGCCCATTCGGTAGGTTTTTTATTCGTGGTAACTACAATTGAAGTGGACTCATAAATATGGTTAATGAAGTTAAAAAAAGCCACTGCCATATTCTTTTCCAAAGGAAAAAGCATAATGTCATCCAATACGATCAGGTTTGCTTTCAAGAGTTTCCTATACTCAGTTTGCTGGGATTTGACCACATCTTTGGTTTGTAAAGTATGTATGATATCTTCCATCGTTTTGAAGTAAGCTTTATAGCCGGCCTTAACCGCATCATGGCAAAGTCCGGCAGCGATCATTGTTTTACCTGTCCCGCTAGGACCCATCAGTACCATGTTAAAGAGCTGGTCTACCCAGTTGAGTTCTCTGAGCTGGTGAAGCTGTTCTTTCTTCAAACCATTATCTACAGCATAATCATATTGTTCCAGATTGGCATTTCTGGGCAATCCTGCTGCCTTTAACCGTCTGGATAGATCTTTACCCATACGGTGTATTTCTTCCTGTTTAAACAATTCCATGGTGTACTTTACAAAGCCCATTCCCTGACTTTCCGCTGCTGTGATGGTTTGATCCAGTGCAGGGCCTATTCCTCCCAGTTTGAATTGTGTGCACAATAGCCTGATTTGTTGTTTTTCTGTTTCCATTATTTTTGATTGATGATGAAAGCCATCGGGCCAGGCCTGGCCCGATGGCTTCCGTTTTTACTTATTTGAATAACATTTCATAGGCCTGCAAATCACTTTTATCAGGATCCAGCATGGTCTTTTGATAGCTTTCCCCATTTAAAGGATTTAAAGAAATAATTTTGGCTTCCCCTAAAACAGGCTCTTGTTGTTTTAACTTATCTGCTATAGCCTTGAAATCACCAGCACTGATGATCTGGTGACTGCGGCAATAATCCAGCGCCTGTCCGGCAAGCTGCTGGCCCATACTGCTCACAGTAGTTATCAGCAATTGCACCTGATCACGGATATAACGCGGCTTATCGTCCTTAATTTGTAATATCCATTCCATTGCCGCATCCTTATCTATCATCAATCCGCAGAACTCTTCCATCATTTCAGCGATGGCCAGTCGCTTGTCCCTGCCGTGGTCGGTCTTGAGTATTTTCTGTCCTGTAAGCTGTGAGACCTGGTGGCGGCACAATTCATTTTTATCCTGATCCAATAAGATGAGTTCTAGTTTTGTACTACTGACCAGCACCTGAGTTCCAGGACCTTTATAAGTACCCAACGGTAAACTGTACAGATTGCTTTTCCAGCTAATGGTGTTGTCTTTACGTACAGCATAGACCGGATATTCGGCTTGAGGGATAATGATCGGATACCATGGGGTCAAAAATGGTTCTTCAATATGGTATTCATATATAGGGATCTTTTTAGTGGTACCATGTGGCAAAGCGTTCGCCGTGCGGTGCAGCCAGTCACTGGCATCATCGTTGAGTGTATCCAGGTCACGGAACAGTCGGTTATATAGAAAGTTCTGTTTAACATATTTCACAACATTTTCTACCTTCCCCTTACTTTCAGGATCTGCTTTTCTGCAGAACCAGGCTCTGAATCCACGTTCTTTCGGATAGCCTTTAAAACCACTGGTCATGATGATGTCACCTAGATTTTCTGAAACTATAAATAGCCTATCTTGATCATATACGATCTCTGATGGGATACCCCGAAGTTCTTCAAAAGCCTTCTCATGTGCCTGGATTACTGTTTCTGTGGTAAAAGGGACATCAGTAAATAAAACGTATTTATATCTTGACCGGGCAAGTACAAAGGTGAAAAACTGCACTTTTTTAGTTTTTCCAAGGGTAGTCTTCATGTTATAAAAGCCGAAGTCAACCTGCCCCTGGAGACCATAAGCCAGTTCAGCAACACAGGCGTATTCACGAATGGGCTCAACCTTGGGAATATTATGTTCATTACGCACAAACTGAACGAAGTTAAATACCGTTTTCTGGCTTACCTGGGGGAACCAGGAATGGTGCTCTTTCAGCAGATCGTGCATTTGGGCTGCTGAGGTGTCGGGAAATGCCTTCAACTTTTCTTTGACAAAGTCCTGAAAAGAATCAAGTTTTAGAACGCGGCTACGCCCATTTTCAAGTTCA
>NZ_JBEONS010000094.1:0-2244 GCF_040544395.1 Pedobacter sp. CG_S7
GAATCCTTTAAATAGGATAATTCTACTGCCATTTTCTTAAATGACTCATCAAATACTCTTGCCATGTATTAACAAATTTAATTCTATTTCTTAAATCTGTCTCCACTCAAAGGTACCAACTCCACTGCTGAGGTGTCGGGAAATGCCTTCAACTTTTCTTTGACAAAGTCCTGAAAAGAATCAAGTTTTAGAACGCGGCTACGCCCATTTTCAAGTTCATACAGGTATTGCTCCTCACTGATGGAAAGCAGCTGCTTAACCGTACGCCAGTTCAGCTCATAATACTCTGCAATCCTGGTAATGGAATGGCCATCGCGGTCCATTTGGTTTACTAAATGATACATCATAATTTTGCTTAAATAATAATTCATTGCACTTTATCTTTTTGGTGAAAGACAAAGGTGCTTTATCTAAGGCTGGGCTAAAGCCCGCCTTGGATAATGTATTTATTGTTGCCAATTATTCTGCATCATTGTTGCCGATTATCCTGCACTATTGTTGCCAATTATTGTGTATTACTAATTGCCATTTTCTCTGCAGTTTTATTTACCGATTACAGAAGTATGGTTTTGATGCTAGAATTAGAGATTTGACAAATCAAATCTTGATTTCAGCAAGGAGACTTAATGAAACTAAAAGTTCTGGAGATAATACGTTTCTCGAAAAGGTTTATCAACAAGTTTCAGGTCTAGGGCGTAATACTCAAGGTTTGGGCAAAACTGGTTTTGTCGATCTCTTTTCAAAAAATATTATCTATGTCCTAGCGATGAGTTCTCAACTGAAAAATGATCTTAAGATAGAAGAACATATTGAGAAATATACTTCTAATATTGCACGGTTTTCATTGATAACCTGTTCTACTGATGTGCGTGGTTTTTATGAGATGTTGACATATCAAATTCCAAGAATTTAAGTTGGCTTATTATTAATGTTTTAGTACCGTAAACTTACAGTGGCACTTACGCCATAAAACATGGCCTGCATCCCCGGCAATCCGCTATATAGCTTGTAGGCAATGCCTAAGAGTACTACCATAATAAAGGAAGTAGTAGAGGATTCCAAGATCACTCTACTAGATAATTTTTCAGAGTGGTTACATCATAACGAATTAGTTAACTTTGGTGGCACTAATGATCAGGATATTAAATGCTGTTTTGAAAATGGTGGAGAGGGGTTAATTAAAATGGTTTGTCCAGTGATGGATTGAGCTGTGAAATTTGAATAATAGACACTTATTTCTATTATTATCGAAAATACCATCGAAGAGTATATTCGAAAAAGAAAGGCTTTCAGAGTATGTTCAGAGAATAAGTATTCATTAACCTAAAGACTCAATATACCACTTGAATATTCTCTCCATTCTTATGCTGCCAGCTTACATCCGTTCTCATTGAAGAAACTAAAATTTAACGCTTTTTAATCTTTAATTAAATTAACATCCCACTTTTTTGATAGTAAAATTCACTATGCTTTGCGTACCTGTTTACATAATATTCAATTTCAGATTGGTAACTTTCTGTATCGTAATGTACTTTTTCATATTCATCAGCACAGGCATGAAATAAGCTATTTAATAATATAAAATGCTCATTAAGGATCTTCATATCATCATCAGAAAAAGATGGAACATGATAAGGCGTTGAAATAATATGATTGTCGGAATGAGCATGTTTTTTATTCCGTAAATCTTTCATCATTATGTAAAACGGTGTCTTGACTATTTTCTTTAGCTTCTTCAAATTACTTGAAAGTGATACATTTGCACCAACTTTATCTCTCATAGTGAGTTTGTAAAATTTGAATATAGAAGCCATATGTTCAACGACATCATTACCATTACCATCGACTAAATTAGAAATCTCTAATAATTTACAATATTCAATGATTACTAAATTTTTCAATGCCAGATGAAATATCTTAAACATTTGATGATTTAATAATTCCAGTTCTAGCTCATTGGTCCTATGCTTGTACAATGTTTCAAGTTCTCGAATCGCCATATTCAATTGAGTTAAACTCCAAAATATATGTGTAATATTATTTTCTGGGTTCATGTTTTTTTACTAAAGATATCAATTGTGTTTTTTTAATTACAGTATGCTGGATAAACCACAGCATATATCTATCCCCTTTCGTAAAATTGAAGTAATTCCCAGGGTCAACGCATTTAAATTTGATTTAAAATTTTAAGGAGAAATTGATCGTCCCAGCCGGCTTTTAGCCTTTTGGTTACCAGAGACCCCT
>NZ_JBEONS010000095.1:0-2141 GCF_040544395.1 Pedobacter sp. CG_S7
TCGACACTTTTGGTCGAAAAAACCCAAAACTAAAAAAACAAAAAATCCAAAAAGTTAATATAATTCTGACTTGTTGCTTTTGCAACGGTCTTAAGTTATATTTTGCCATTTTCTGTTATACTTTCCCTTCCTATTGGTTTAGCAGGGGCTTATTTTTTCTCAGTTATATTCAATTTAAATAGTAGCATTTATTTGCAAATCTCCTTGATCATGCTAATAGGTTTATTGGCAAAAAACGGCATTTTGATTGTAGCATTTTCACTTGAAAGAAGAAGAAACGGAATGCCTCTTATACAGGCTGCTCTTGAAGGTGCGGTTGCACGTTTAAGACCTATTTTAATGACTTCATTTGCTTTTATTTTTGGTCTGATGCCCCTAATGTTTGCCACTGGTGCTGGTGCTGTAGGAAATAAATCTATTGGAACAGGCGCAGTTGGCGGAATGTTAATCGGAACGATATTAGGTGTCTTTGTTATTCCTGTGCTGTTTATCATCTTCCAGTCCTTGCAGGAAAAAATTAGCGGTCCAGCAAAAAGCAATTACGGTGAGGGAGGAGAAGAAGAAAATAAATAGCGATTTACCCTATATATATTGTTAAAAAAATGACTGATAGCTATAAAAAACAAATCTTTACTACCATGTTTGTAGTTTTGACTTTGAGCGCCTGTAAAATCACGAATAAATATGAACGTCCGAATTTAAAAACGGAGGGTCTATACCGTGATCAAAAAAGTATTGACACCACAGTAATGGCCGATCTGCCATGGCAAAATTTGTTCGCTGACGTCACTTTAAAAGAATTGATACAGGAAGGGTTGGATCAAAACATTGACCTTAAAAATGCAGTACAAAATATTATTCAGGCCCAAGCAACACTAAGACAAAATAAACTGGCCTTCTTACCAAGTTTAACTGCAGATGCCAGTGCTGCAAGGAATAAAACTTCTGAAGCAGGATTAAATTTCCCTCCAGGGATAAATATTAATACCCTAACAAATACTTTCCTGTTGCAACTCAGCACTTCATGGGAGGCCGATATATGGGGGAAAATAAGTAGCTCAAAAAGGGTCGCCCTTGCCAGCTACCTCCAAACTGACGCAGCCAAACGTGCTGTACAAACACAACTAATTGCCACAATTGCCAATAATTATTATAGTTTAATAGCTTTGGACCGACAGCTGGAAATTACGGAAATAACACTAAAGAAAAGAATTGAAAATGTAGAGACCATGAAAGCCTTGAAAGAAGCTGCAGTGGTAAATGGAGCAGCTGTAGTGCAAAGTGAAGCTAACCGCTATGCAGCAGCAGTTTCTATTCCAGACCTTAAACAAAGTATCCGAATAACAGAAAATGTATTGAGCCTATTACTAGCCCGTGTACCTGGCCATATTAACCGAAATAAATTGAGTAAACAACAGTCTATAGCTACTTTAACTACAGGTGTTGCTGCGCAGCTATTACAGAACCGACCGGATGTGCAGGCTGCAGAGTTTGCTTTCAGAGCTTCTTTTGAAGACGCAAACCTGGCAAGGACCTATTTCTATCCAACTTTAACGTTGACTGCCCGTAGTGGTTTTTCAAATTTAGAATTAAAAGACTTCTTTAGCAATGCTATATTTTACAATTTATTAGCTGGAATTACGCAACCAATTTTCGCAAAGGGTGTCAACAAAGCTCGTTTAACACGCGCATTAGCTATACAAACACAAACATTTAACGATTTCCAGCAAACATTATTAATTGCCGGACAGGAAGTATCAAATGCTTTATATGCTTATCAAATGGCCAGCGAAAAAGAATCATTGCGGGCTAAGCAAATTATTGCACTTGAGAAAGCAGTGAATTTTACCGAAGAATTACTACGCTACAGTTCTGCAACAAATTATACTGATGTTTTAACATCAGAACAAAGTTTACTGGCTGCCCAACTGGCCGGTGTTAATGACAGGCTTCAACAATTACAAGCAGTTGTTAATCTTTATCAGGCCTTGGGTGGAGGATGGAAATAAATGCACCTCTAAAGATATAACTCCTGCTCACTGGTATAATAAAAGACCGTTGCAAGGCAATATGTGATTTAACTAATTGATTAACAATAAATTACACTTGTTTTTTTTGTTATTTAGGATATTTTTATGTAT
>NZ_JBEONS010000096.1:0-1807 GCF_040544395.1 Pedobacter sp. CG_S7
GAGTATGGAGGTGTGGCTCGTGGGCATAAATATCAATCTTTATCAAAATACAAAGATAAATTTTTAGCCTCAGCCCACAACATTTGGCATTGATCTTTCTCTATGATCGTACCTAATGGCAAGGTTCGTTCCGCCACCTAATACAGCATTTTTAAGGCTTGAAAGACCTTGAAGTTCAATGATGGTTTCGAAAAGCTCTGCAGAAACAGCAGCCATTAGTATCTGGAAAAGTGCTTGATATGGTAGCGTTGAGCCACCATTGCACACACCTTATTGCTGATACGTTCTTTCGTAGATTTAAGTTCATCAACAATTTCGGCACGTTTATATAAATGCTCTAAACGGCTGATATCTTCGGCAAATGTGTGCTCAGTAGTTGCATAAAGTGCCCTAGGAATAATCAAATCCTTATCCTCCTGAACATCTAACCGTGACATGTTTACGTCCCAAAACAGTTCTTTTGGAAATATGGTTGTTATGTTATCTGCAGTTTTCATTTACACAAATATATAGATTAGAATTTAATAACTCAAATAAATCGAATTGCTGTACTCGCTGATTATCAAGCAAATTACTTGCCATGTATGAGGTTGAATGCTTTTTAATTAGAAATCTTGGTTCATTACTTTAAAAAATGAGATTAGATTTTCTTGGCATAATTCCCTCCTTTTCGTTATATTCGCATAATAGCAATTGCAACTAAGAAATACAGACAAAAAGGTGAGTGATTCGGTGAGTCACATTTTAAAAACCCTTCCAGAGAGCCTTTAAACGCTAAAAACTGAACTAAGTTAACGTCCCAGCGGGATCACAGAGAATAGTATCAAAACGTATAAAAACCTGCAAATCAAATGATTGAAGGTTTTTTACTTTTATGGGATATGCCAAAATATGCATTAAATCGGAACATCCTTGATAAGTACATAGACCACCCTTACTGCCTAAACAATGACAGGGCGCTACCAATTTCAAGCAATCAAAAGATGAATGAATATCTGGTTGAGATTGCAGCTCTATCAGGGGTTAATAAAATATTGGGCAACCGGATATCCAAACGGACTTTTGGAACGACAGTAACCTTAATGAACGGCGTACCTACTGAAAGTTTTTCTAAAATGTTCGGACACATAAACATATGTACCACACAATTATATGCTAAAGTGCTGGACAGTAAAGTAAGTGAGGATAAGGCTCCGCTAATGGAAAAATTTGTGGCTCGTTATCAGCAGGTTAATGAAGTCACAGAATCGAAAATAAGTGTAGATATGGCCCTGCTGAGGGCGAAATATCAACAGGCTATATAAAAACTGTTGGTAAGCCTGAAACGCCAGAAGGGTGTTTCAGGCTTTTCCACTTGTACAACCGGACTGAAACGTAAGAATTTTCAAAGACCGAACCTATGTGCAGAAAACCAAGGTATACCTTTCCGTATATGCTAAAAGGGAGAACGGCGGGAAGGCTATGGCGTCGGGGTTTCGCAAGCCACTCCAGAGGGTGGGGCTATTATAAATTGCTATGTTCAATCTAATATTTTTTTAAAAAAACCACGCAAATTAAAAAGCCACTGCAATCACAATGGCTTTTTTGGAATAAAATATCCTCGCATTTTTCAGTATAACACTTATTTATTCTTCTGCGCTTTCAATAAACGCTCATATAGTGCTTCCTTTTCTACTTTGTATTTTTTGCAATTCTTCTATATCCGCTTTATCCGGGTCACGTAAATTTTCTGGGGATTAGTTGTTAAATTTGTTCAAAAAACAAGGATGGATTTTTCACTATCAGGTCAATTTTTACCAACAGATTT
>NZ_JBEONS010000097.1:0-1550 GCF_040544395.1 Pedobacter sp. CG_S7
GAAGAATTTGATATCAGCGAGGAGACCCATCCGGGCGTGCTGAAGGATGAGACTATTGAGGTAACCAAGGATAAAACGGTGATCAAATTGCGTAGGATAGCTTTTTATCACCAGCAGCAGGCTCGCCTATATGAGTTTATTACCAATAATTTCGAGCTTCCAGCGGACACCATAGCAGACATCTACAAACAGCGATGGCAGATAGAAACCCTTTTTAAACGGCTCAAGCAGAATTTTCCATTGAAATATTTTCTTGGTGATAACCAAAATGCAATAGAAATACAGATATGGGTAAGCCTGATTATTCAGCTGATCATACTTGTGATACAAAGAAAAGCCAAAAGGAAATGGGCATTTTCAAACATGATGTCCGTAATCCGTTATCATTTAATGACCTATATAGACCTATTCAAATTCCTTAAATCACCTGGCGCAGACTGGGTAGAACTAAACAACCTAAAGAAAACGCAGTTATCTCTGTTTAAAACATAGGGGCTTCTATTTGAACACAAGTGAACAGCATAGCTTTAATCATAAACCAATCCAGTTCTAGAGAAATTTTAAAATTTAATCGGACACTAATGACTTTAAATAGTAAAAAAAGGAATCTGGCTTGTTAAAATAGAAAAAAACAAAGCCGTCAGAGAACACAGGCCATGCAGAAAAAAAAAATACCCGAATGGTAAAGAAAGAAACATCACGGCTCAAAAGAAAGCGGATCAAACAACAAACAAAGAAAGAGCAATCCACAAATCTAGAAACAGGCCAGGCAAAACGGTTCTAAAAACACACCTTATATATAAGGATACAAAACCCACATTAGAACAAGAACAATAAACCCTACAATCGGGTGTAAAGGATTAGCAAGGATAAACCTTACAAAAAACATGCTGAAGCGAGCTCAACAAGCAGCAGGAACATTTATAATCCACTGTAAACTTTTTACAATAATTAATTTTAGCATAGCAACCACTAATCAGGAATTCACTTTTTCATTGTAAACTAATTCCAATAAAGCACAACTTGCAGCAATAACCTGTAAAACACGATAAAAAAACGTAAGTAACACAAACAAAAGCCAATGTTTACGCAATCTTTAATTGCGTAAACATTGCGCCAGCATTGCGTTACCATTGCGTTAACATTGCGTTAACCCCCTTCACAGTAACTTACTGATTAGAATTTACAACACTTAAATTAATCACCTAAGAAGTCTACATTACCGCTGTAAATATTCCTGTTATTTGTTTCCCGATTCTACTCATGCATTGGCCAGAGTTACATTTTTAAAACTTTTTCAAGATCAAATTCCATTAGGAGAATCCTTTTAGTCCTTTAGCAATGGCATTATCATAAAGATTTCGTGTCTGGATGATGCTGATTTGTAATGCGGCTCTTCGGTGAACCAGATCAGAATGAATTCTGTTACTGCGAAAAGAATTTGTGGTGTAAGCCCCAGGGTCAACGCATAAAAATAGTTAAAAATCAGATGCTTGTTAACATTTTGTGGATTTCGTGTTAGGATTTTTTTGTTTGTTTTGCTTTATTTA
>NZ_JBEONS010000098.1:0-1485 GCF_040544395.1 Pedobacter sp. CG_S7
AGCAAGAAGTCGCTTATTATAAAGCCCAGGTGGAAATGTACAAACGCATGCAGTTCGGCCAAAAACGGGAACGCTTTGAAGGAGATGCTTCCCAGCTTCCTTTGCCCTTTCATATATCTACTGAAAAAGAACTTGAACAGCGAGAAGTGGTCAAAGAAAAGATTACCTATGAGCGTAAACGACAATCCGAGCACAAAGGCCGTGTGGCTTTGCCGTCCCATCTTCCCGTGGAAACTGTAGAAATATACCCGGAAGGCGACCTGTCTGAAATGATCTGCATTGGTAAGGAGGTGACCGAGGAACTGGAGTGTGAACCTGCACGGTTCTTCATCAAACGTTATGTCCGTTATAAATACACCAACAAAAACAAAGAAGGGGTTATTATCGGAGAGCTTCCCGAGCGGGTGATCGATAAAGGTATTCCCGGATCGGGACTACTGAGTACGATCTTGGTTGATAAGTACGTGGATCATTTACCGCTTTACCGACAAAAGCAACGCTTTTCAAGGGAAAACATCCCCATTGCTTCTTCCACACTGGAAGGCTGGACCAAAAAAGCACTTCAGCGGTTGGAACCACTTTATGAGCAGCTGCTCTTCGATATGAAAACCAAAGGATACATTCAAGCGGACGAGACGCCGATAAAAGTGCTGGAAAGCACCAAAAAAGGTGCCTGCCATCAAGGCTATTATTGGGTCTACCACAGTCCATTGGACAAAACCGTGCTGTTTGATTACAGCCCGACCCGAGGTGCCATTGCAGCTGAAAAGGTATTGGCAAACTTTCAAGGTTACCTGCAGAGCGATGGCTATGCCGGGTACAATAAAATCGGCGCACGGAAAGGGGTCACCCATTTGGCCTGCTGGGCGCATGCTAGACGTGAATATGACAGGGCATTGGGGAATGATGCCCAACGGGCAGGTACAGCCATGCTTCTTATCCAAAAACTATATGCGATAGAAAGGGAAGCCCGGGAAAATGGACTGGATGCCAAGGAAAGAAAAGAGCTACGGCTTTCCAAGTCTTTACCTGTACTGAACCAAATGGGCAAATGGATCACACAGGAGGTAAAAAAGACCTTGCCCAAAAGTCAGATCGGAAAAGCCATGCAGTACAGCATTGCCCGTTGGGATGCACTGAATGCATATCTATATGATGGAAATCTTGAGATTGATAATAATCTCGTAGAAAATGCCCTGCGTCCAACCTGTTTGGGTCGGAAAAATTATTTGTTCGCCGGAACTCATGAAGCTGCCCAGCGTGCAGCCATGATCTATTCCTTCTTCGCCATCTGCAAAAAACATGAAGTAAACCCTTATCAGTGGTTGAAATATACCCTGGAAAATATCATGATCATCAACCACAAAAATATCCGGGATTTATATCCCCAAAACTTTAAACTGAAACAGGAAAAATAAAACCTTACCAAAAGAGCTATAGGAAATTGTTTCTACAAATAAAAGATGGGCTTCATGGGGCGGATAC
>NZ_JBEONS010000099.1:0-1462 GCF_040544395.1 Pedobacter sp. CG_S7
CATCAATCTTTCTGGAGAAAGTTACAGGTTACGGAACCGAAAAACTTTTTTAGGTTCTTGAAAAAAGAATGCTACTTTTACCCCTAGAGTTCTGCGTCATTGTTGCCATTTTCTCTGCACTATTGTTGCCAAATACTCTGCATTCCTAATTGCCAAAAATCCTGCATTATAAGTTACCGACTACATATGCCCGCTGTTGTAACTATTTTATCGCATAATGCCTTTTCCGGAATCGCTATTATAGCTTGCTGGTCTTTAGACAGACTCACGGTAGCAATACCGAATGCATAAAAAGGCAATGGCAGATTGGTATAGGTATATAGTCCAATGTTGGTCTGAAATTTCCTCGAGGCTTTTGTAGTCATTGAAGTAACCGCAAAAACCTTCTCTGGAATTAGTCCGTGATGGGCGAGCGCACTTTCCATTGAAAGGTAGCTTGGTCCGAATATATGGTTGGCCAGCAGTGCGCTTTCAGGTCGTTGAGATCCAAGAGACCTACCTGCTATATAAAGTCCTTTTCTGACTGGTTCAATCAGACCATCAGCTTTTAAAGATAATATCTTATCATTTGGTCGTTTATAGTCTTTCAAAAGACCTACCAGAAGCTGGTGGGTCAGCGGTTGGTTAGATAGCTCTATTAGTGCTGTTCGAATATCCATTGTAAAATATTAATAAGATAAACGGTTTTATCTCGTTTATCCTATATCAAAACTACATAGAATGGTTAAACATGTATAATTTTAACAGGATAAACGATTGATATTCGTTTATCCATCCTTGTTTTGACAAAAAGAATGATTAAAGAACTAAACTCATCGTATCAATATAATCGGGATGAAACTAGTTTTTATTGCTGCGTTGAAATTAGTTTTTATTGATGTGCTAAAACCAGCGCTTAATGATAGTCGAAATCAGCGTTTATCGCTGTGCTGTAATTAATCTTGATCGGTGTTGACTTCTTTCTATGCAGATCTATGTAAAATATAATATACTTACGGGAGCGCCAAATACTACGAGGCGTATACTTTTAATTCTTCTAGTTAAAAAGACTCCCGTGTCTGCCGTGACCAGGGAAAGTTGTATCGCGAACTCTACTAAAGGTTAGAATTTACAATATTTATTTATGAAAGCAATAGTCTACGGCGACTATCGCCGAGTATTAATCATTCAGCAAACTGGCATGCGTGTCAGTTCAGTGCGGCTTATAGACAATTCTTTTCAAAGCATTTGGTACGTTTCGCAACAAACTGTTGAATTCGTGTATATGAATCTTAAAAGAAATAATGAGTTGCGAATTATTTCCTTCTTAGTATGCCTGATTCCTAAAAGAATCAGGCAGTCTAAGCAAGGTAGTTTTTGTGGGTGCAGACGTATCCGCCCCATGAAGCCCATCTTTTATTTGTAGAAACAATTTCCTATAGCTCTTTTGGTAAGGTTTTATTTTTCCTGTTTCAGTTTAAAG
>NZ_JBEONS010000100.1:0-1415 GCF_040544395.1 Pedobacter sp. CG_S7
GGGTCACGTAAATTTTCTGGGGATTAGTTGTTAAATTTGTTCAAAAAACAAGGATGGATTTTTCACTATCAGGTCAATTTTTACCAACAGATTTATTATTACATTTTGAGATTGTATCTTTCAAAGAATTAGGAGATTTATCCACTAGGAAAGATTGCTTTTATATTTATTTAGATGAAAAGAACAGTCTTCCTTTTAATCTTAGTTCATCGGATTATGAATCTAAGGGTTTCTTTGAAAGAACGATGATTCAAGATTTTCCAATACGCGGCAAAGCTGTTTATTTGTGTATAAAAAGAAGGCGTTGGCGCAATAAATCTGACAAATCTATAGAAATAAAAAGCGATTATTCATTTATAGCTGAAGGTTCAAAATTAACCATTGAACTTTCAGATTTTTTAAAAGGTACAGGTCGAGACCCGAGAAGATACGATAAGTAATATAGCTAGTTATTACGCCATAAAACCCAATTTACTTCAAAGACATTATAAGAAAAAAATCAGTGGTTTTAAAGAGTGGAATCAGTATTCTCATGCAGAAGATTATTTGATTTACCCCGAAAATATTGGTGAGTATTTATCTATCGATGAAGTAAGTTTATCAAAAGGAGAACTTTATACTTTTGTAACCAATAAAAACGGTAGAGGTAAAAAAGGAACATTAGTTGCTTCTATAAAAGGAACAAAAAGCCAAGATATTATTGATGTATTATCTCTAATTCCATTAGAAAAAAGGAAGTTAGTAAAAGAAATAACACTTGATATGGCAAACAATATGCAATTAGCCTCAAAAATGGCTTTTCCAGAAGCATCCATTGTGACAGATCGCTTTCATGTTGTTAAATTAGTATTGGAAGCATTACAGCATCTGAGAATTAAGTATCGATGGGAGGAAATTGAAAAAGAAAACCAAGCGATTAAAATTGCCAAAGAACAGGGTTTAAAATACATTGCTTTAACTTTAGAAAATGACGATACTCCAAAACAATTATTAGCTCGAAGCCGATATATAATAGCCAAAAAGGAAAGCCAATGGACAGAAAATCAAAAGGAAAGAGCTAAATTATTGTTTGAAAACTATCCACTTTTACATAAGGCATATAAGCATACAATGGAATTTAGAAATATCTATGAATTAACAATTAAAGAAGATGCAAAACAAAAGATATTGGATTGGATAAGCAAAACCAAACTATTACAAATGACCATTTTCAATACTGTCTCGAACAGTTTAAATTATCATCTCGATACAATTGCAAACTTCTTTATAAATAGAAACACAAATGCCAATGCAGAATCATTTAACTCTAAAATAAAACTCTTTAGAGCTAATCAAAGGGGTGTTGTAGATACTAAATTCTTCCTGTTCAGAATGGAAAAACTTTTTGCCTAATCCCCAATTATTTTATGTGACCC
>NZ_JBEONS010000101.1:0-1414 GCF_040544395.1 Pedobacter sp. CG_S7
CCATTTTATTTGAATTTTGAAACTGCCCCTAAACTAACAACGATTACAAGGGCTGAAAACAGTCAAATCTTTTAAAGTACCTGAGTAGTTACTATGATTTATATTTTTTTTAATTTTTCAAGAAATTAAATGTCTTTATTAAAAGAAATTTTAAATAAAATTAAAAGCTCTGCGCTTTTAAAATCAGGTTTGGCTGTTACTGCTGCAAAAAGTTTTGTGATTATCGGTAATTTTTTAATATTTTTTATTTTAGTTCGAATTTGTACCCCAACAGATTTTGGAACATGGATTTTATACACATCCATCATTGTTATATTTGAAGTGGCTAACAATAGCTTTGTAAGTAATGCCATTATAAAATATTATAATGATTATAGAGGGGAATTAAGTGGGAAATTTATTTATAATGCATTTGCTTTTAGCCTTTTTCTTACGCTGGTCATTTCTCTGCTTTTGTTTGTTTCTATTTATTTTATAAATCTTATTTACAACTCAAGCTATTTAAATGAATTATTGTGGTATGGACCGTTAATCCTTTTGTGTTCCGGATTGATAAACGTATTAAATTGTATTGAACAGGGAAATCTAAGGTTTTATGGACAATTAATTTCATCTATATTAAAGTCAGGCATATTTATTATATACCTCTTTTATTTGTTTTTGACTAAAAGTTCTTACGATCTACATCATTTTGTAATTGTCAATATTATAGCTGGGTTCTTATCATTATTACTCGTTTTTTTTACGACGAAAAAATATTTTAGGCTTACTATGAAGTACGATTTTATTATTATAAAGAAAATCGCAAAGTATGGTTTTTTCACTTTCGGTATTGAAGTGATTGGCCAGATTTCCGGAAATATTGGACAACTAATTTCTGGAGCATTATTATCTCCGGCAGCCGTAGGTATTATAAACGTTGCAACTCGTGTATTACAATTTATTGAAATTCCCTTGCAATCTGTATCTTCAGTATTGATGCCCCAGGGAGTTATTACTTTAAAGGAAAAAGGGATTGATGGTATTAAAATACTCTATGAAAAATCATCTGCATTAATTGTTGTTGTTATGCTTCCTATTCTGATATTGTTTTTTGTATTCTCTGATCAGGTGATTTATTTAATTGCAGGAGAAAATTTTGGCCAGGCATCCATTTTATTGAAAATCATCATTTTTTATAGCCTATTTAAACCTTTTGGGCGTAATGCCGGGGTTATCTTAAACGCAATTGGAAAAACAAGGATCAATTTTTTTATGATACTGATTCCTACTGCAATAAATTTAATTTTCAATTATTACCTCATAAAACAATTAGGGGTCAGGGTCAACGCATTTAAATTTGATTTAAAATTTTAAGGAGAAATTGATCGTCCCAGCCGGCTTTTAGCCTTTTGGTTACCAGAGATCCCTTTGA
>NZ_JBEONS010000102.1:0-1372 GCF_040544395.1 Pedobacter sp. CG_S7
AGCCATTTTATTTGAATTTTGAAACTGCCCCTAAACTAACAACGATTACAAGGGCTGAAAACAGTCAAATCTTTTAAAGTACCTGAGTAGTTACGGAGGTTTCTAATCAAATTTTTCATTTCAATAATTATGTTTTAAATGGTAATGAAGTTATCACCAGCTTTTAATTTATTGCGGCTTATATAACATAAGTAAATGTAATTATTTAAAAATATAATATCAACTAATGATATTTTTTTTCTAAATATAGAGATAATATTCCTTTTATTTTAACGCCAAAGAGTAATATTTATGACTCATTACGTATATAAACAGCTGATTACGCCTAAAGCGCCTTTTGCGTAACGACTTTTTTATTTCTCTTGTACATTTGGTTTATACTTAAAAACCAAGTTATGAAACCCAATCTAAAAACCATACAACAACAACTACACATTCACTATTTATTGAAACAAATTTGGATAATAGCCAGTCCCCACTTTATACCACCATAATAGGGAGCTAGTAGGGACCTCGTTGCGGATTATCCGAATCAAGTCCCTATTAGCCCGCCATTAGCAGTTAACCAGATAAAACTTAATATCAAACCAAACTAACATTAATAATTAAAACATTTAAAACTTAAAATTATGGCAAAATTACCACAAGGTATATTCGGAGCAATTCAAGGAAAAATTAAGAACATAGTAGGAGTTTCCTACAATGGAATTTCTTATATCCGTTCAGCACCTGCAAAAAGCAATAAACCTAAATCATTAGCACAAATAAATAATATGGAAAGGTTTAAATTCTTGAATGAACAGCTTACGCCTTTCCACTCGTATATAACCATTGGCTTTCAAAACCAAGCGAAGCGCATGACACCAATTAATGTGGCCACTTCTCGCAACTATAAACAATTTGTAATCGGTATTTATCCAGATCTGCAGGTTGATTTTTCAAAATTGGTCTGGAGCGAAGGGAATTTGCCCCAATTGAACAATCCGCAGCTTAGTTTAATGGAGCCCGATAAGTTAAAACTAACCTGGCAACAAGATAATAGTTTGGCAACTTCTTTTGATGACCAGCTACTATTGGTAGTATACTGTCCAGCACTTAAAATAGCTGATGGTTTTATCGGTGGTACAGAGCGTGCAAACTTGGAATGTTCTTTTCAGTTCAATCCGAAATTTATTGGATATGATTTGGAAGTCTATGTGAGCCTCACTTCATTGGACAGGAAGAAAATAGCCAACAGTCAGTATTTGGGAAGGTTATAAGCGATATAAAAATTATTTATTGGTAACTACTCAGGTACTTTAAAAGATTTGACTGTTTTCAGCCCTTGTAATCGTTGTTAGTTTAGGGGCAGTTTCAAAATTCAAATAAAATG
>NZ_JBEONS010000103.1:0-1341 GCF_040544395.1 Pedobacter sp. CG_S7
TATAGTACTCCCTATTGTTAGGACAATAATTCTTACAATGTTAATTATTAATGTTGTTATTGTTGCTTGAGGTGTTGGAATGTGGGAAACTCCCTTCCGAGTTTTCCATATTCCAACACCCTTTTCTTTTTTGCTTCTTTTTTCTTTTAAATTTAAGCGGCGATCTGTGCATAACTTTCCTGTGGTGTTTTTCTGTTCAAGGATGAATGTCTTCTTTGGGTGTTGTAAAAATCAACGTAAATCTGTATGCCTTTATACAGCTCCAGTCCATCATCAGCAGGCTTTAAATAGATGTGTTCGTATTTAAGGCTTCTCCAGAAACGCTCTATATAAATATTATCCAATGCTCTACCTTTTCCATCCATCGATATTTTTATTGTATGATTATTCAGTACCTTTTGAAATTCAGCAGATGTAAACTGACTGCCTTGATCGGTATTAAATATTTCAGGCTTGCCATGTAAGGCTATTGTTTCCTTCAATACTTCAGTGCACCAGGCTGCGTCCATCGTATTGGAAACACTCCAATTTAAGATGTACCGGCTTTTGACATCAATCACAGCCATCATATACATGAATCCCTTTTTCATGGGGATATAAGTGATGTCCGTTTGCCATACCTGGTTAATTTTGTCTATTTTAAGTCCTCTGAGTAGATAAGGGTAGATCTTATGTGCTTTATTCCCAATGCTAAGCTGCTTACTGGGATAGATCGCCATGAGTCCCATTAGACGCATTAATCGGCGAATACGCTTCACGTTAACAGAATAATTGCAAGTCAAACACAAATATGCACATAGCGTCAAAACTCCGCTATGTGGATGCTCAAGAAAATAGCTATCAATTAACCGCATCAATTCAAGGTTTAGCTCGCTCTCTCCCATAGGTTTATAATAGAATCCTGATCTATGAATGTTCAACATATCACACTGATCTGTGATGCTGAACCTGGAATCTTTTACAACCATCAGCCTGCGTTCTGCAATGCAGTACTTCATTATAACTTTTTTTTTAGCCACTCATTCTGCATCTGGAGTTTGCCAATTTGCTCATATAAGCGGGCTTCAGTAGCCTCATTTTCCTTGGTGCCGGTTTGCTTCTCGGAAAATACAACCGAGCTGTTTTCCAGAAAATGCTTCTTCCAGGTCGCTATCTGGGTAGGATGAATATCATACTGTAAGGCTAATTCAGCTATCGATTTTTGCTCCTTTAAAGCCTCTATAGCTACTCTCGCTTTGAATTCAGGACTGAACTTCTTTCTGCTAACTTTTTTCATCTGTCAATAAATTTACGGTTTTTTTTAGACCTTAAATTATCGACCTAATATTGGGGAGTATTATA
>NZ_JBEONS010000104.1:0-1235 GCF_040544395.1 Pedobacter sp. CG_S7
CAGGGTCAACGCATAAAAATAGTTAAAAATCAGATGCTTGTTAACATTTTGTGGATTTCGTGTTAGGATTTTTTTGTTTGTTTTGCTTTATTTAGCCGATATTTTTGTGTCTATATGGCAACAAAGAAAACATCTCTTCAGGAACATTTTGAGTCAATCCCGGATTACCGGATCAACCGGAACAAGAAGCATCTACTTAGCGACATCCTTATCCTCTCGGTGCTGGCGGTAATTTGTGGTGCAGAATCATGGGATTCTATAGAAACCTTTGGAAAGACAAAGATAGATTTTCTAAAAATCTTTTTGAAACTCCCAAACGGCATCCCCTCTCACGATACCATCAATAGGGTTTTCTCAGCTGTTCGACCAAAATTTTTTGAGAAGGCATTCGTCCATTGGGTAGATGGTCTCAAAAACAAAGACATCAAAAAAGAGCTCATCAGTATTGATGGAAAATGCATCAGGGGCTCAAAAGACAGTTTTCACTCCAAAAGTCCTATCCACATGGTCAGTGCCTGGGCATCCCAGAACCAACTGGTACTGGGCCAATTGAAAGTTGATGAAAAATCAAACGAGATCACCGCCATTCCGCTGCTGCTAGATCTGTTGGATATAGCGGGAAGCATCATCAGTATCGATGCCATGGGGACCCAGACCGCTATCGCCGATAAGATCATTGCAAACAAGGCAGACTATATCCTATCGGTCAAGAACAACCAGAAAGAGCTTTTGGAGCAAGTAGAGGGACGTTTTGAAAACCAGGCCAAAGCTTCGATGAGCGAAGTTGTTGAAAAGGGACATGGCCGTATCCAGACCCGCAGGTGTGAGGTGATAACAAATCTGACCTTTGTTGACAACAGCTGTTTTTGGACAGGCCTTAAATCCATTATAAAGATAACATCAAAAAGAGATGACGGCAAAAAAGAAAGTACCCAGGTGAGATATTATATCAGTAGCCTGCTCGAAAATGCCGCCATGTTCAATACCCATATCAGGGCCCATTGGGGAATAGAGAACCGGTTGCACTGGACTTTGGATATGGTATTTGATGAAGACAGGCAGAGAAAGAGAAACCAGAATGCTGCCAATAATTTTTCGTTCATCCGCAAAATAGCACTCAACCTGCTCAAAAAAGACATTTCAAAGGGGTCTCTGGTAACCAAAAGGCTAAAAGCCGGCTGGGACGATCAATTTCTCCTTAAAATTTTAAATCAAATTTAAATGCGTTGACCCTG
>NZ_JBEONS010000105.1:0-1144 GCF_040544395.1 Pedobacter sp. CG_S7
AAATAAAGCAAAACAAACAAAAAAATCCTAACACGAAATCCACAAAATGTTAACAAGCATCTGATTTTTAACTATTTTTATGCGTTGACCCTGGGTTTCTTACGGTAAATACCTTTAGTTCTGATAAAAAATGATATCTTTGCATCTCTTTAAAAAAGAAGATGATTCCGTAGCTCAGCTGGTAGAGCATTACACTTTTAATGTAGTGGTCCTGGGTTCGAATCCCAGCGGGATCACAGAGAATAGTATCAGAACGTATAAAAGCCTGCAAATCAAATGATTGCAGGCTTTTGTTTTTAGGTAAATGCCAAAATTCGTATGAATTCACATATAAAAGGTGAGTGATTCGGTGAGTAGTTTGAAAGTGGAGTTGCTACATTTGACTAGAGGAATTTAGTTGTCAGATTTAACTATAAACTATTAAATTTGAGTATAAGAGTAAACGAGTGTTTAATGATTCCTTCAAAAGAATGGCTATAGATTTATCCAATAGCCGATGAACGGTAAAAGAGGTTGCGGATGAGCTGGGGATACACGACAGCCTATTAAGTAAATGGAGGCAACGGGATTCCGAATCGAAACAGCCTGCAGTTATCTTAACTGAAAACCAGAAATTGATCAAAAAGCTGCAAAAGGATCTTAAGGATTCCCAAATGGAGGGCGATATTTTAAAAAAGGCGGTCGGCATCTTTTCCAAGAGAGACGGGAGATATTTGGATTTATAAAAGAGCACCGAAGAATATTTCAAGTTGAAATGATGTGTGGGTACTCTGTGTAGGTAATAGTAGCTTTTATTATTGGTTAAAGCATCCGCAAGGGAAACGTGAGCTCAATGGGACTTCTCTTTTGGTAGAAATTCAAGAAGCTTACCAAGCTAGCAAAGGTCGTTACGGCAGTCCACGGATTACCGCCGAGCAGTTAAAGAAAGGAATTCAAACTTCAAGACCAAGAGTGGCTAGGCTGATGCGAAAATGGAATATAAGAAGTATCGTTCGTAAGAAGTGGGTGCAGACAACAGATTCTGACCACATGGAATTGCAATAGTCTAATAAAGTTTTTTTTTATCAGGTTATTTTTTTTGAGAAGCATTACTTTAGATTTTGTTGGGTTAGTTTTTATGCTGCTTTTCCATTATTTATCAAAG
>NZ_JBEONS010000106.1:0-1130 GCF_040544395.1 Pedobacter sp. CG_S7
AGCATTTAGATCAAACTTAGTGAGATCCTCTTCTTCCATTCTAAGGTTTCCAAAAACATAGTCCCTTGCGGAAGACTGGCTTCTTAAGGTTATGCCCGCTGTTGTAACTATTTTATCGCATAATGCCTTTTCCGGAATCGCTATTATAGCTTGTTGGTCTTTAGACAGACTCATGGAAGCAAGACCAAAGGCGTAATAAGGCAATGGTAGGTTGGTGTAGGTATATAGTCCAATGTTAGTCTGAAATTTCCTTGATGCCTTTGTAGTCATTGAAGTGACCGCAAAAACCTTCTCTGGAATTAGTCCGTAATGGGCAAGCGCACTTTCCATTGAAAGGTAGCTTGGTCCAAGTATATGGTTGGCAAGCAGTGCGCTTTCAGGTCGCTCAGCGTTAAGAGACCTACCTGCAATATAAAGCCCTTTTTTGACCGGTTCAATCAGACCATCTGCTTTTAAAGATAATATTTTATCGTTTGGTCGTTTATAGTCTTTCAAAAGGTCTGCCAGGAGCTGGTGGGTCAGCGGTTGGTTAGATAGCTCTCTTAGTGCTGTTCGAATATCCATTGTAAAATATCAATAAGATAAACGATTTAATTTCGTTTATCTTATATCTAAATTACATAAAATATTTAAATATGCAAAATATTGATAGGATAAACGGTTAAATTCGTTTATCCTATGCCATTTCAACAACAATACTGAATTAAAAGATGGAATCTACTAATGTATATACTTTAAAATATTCCTTCGAATATGATTGAACCTCTAAAATATTAAAGGCAATCATAACACAATTACGATTGCTACTTTTTCCAAACTGACGTAATATTCCTGACTATTTAAGAATCTAATAAGTTCAGGATAAAATTAGTTTTTATTGATGGGCTAAAATTAGTCTTTATATCCATACTAATATTACACTACTTTGCAGAAGTAAAGTTGCAATAACACCACCTCCATATAACTATATCTTATTCAATCTATTACAAGCTATCAAAGAAATGCCGTTAAAAATAAATTTTTGCATCTAATTTCGGATCAAGTCAAAAAGTTGTGGATCAGGTCTTATATTTCTAGCTTTGATGCTTAGATTTCTTACTTCATGCAGGACGGATACCATACCTTAATCA
>NZ_JBEONS010000107.1:0-1057 GCF_040544395.1 Pedobacter sp. CG_S7
CAAACCATCCTGAACTACTTTGATAGCCGTTCCACAAATGCTTCAGCCGAGTCATTCAATGCCAAAATAAAGGCATTCAGAAGCCAGTTTAGAGGTATAAGAAGCACTGAGTTCTTCTTATACCGCCTTACTCAACTTTATGCCTAAAAACATCCTTAGTCCACAACTTTTTGACTTGATCCTATATACATTGTATATGAATCTATATATTGACCCCAAAAAAGCCTGTAAGTGTTTAGTTTACAGGCTTCTATCATCTCTATTTGTACCCAGCGCCGGAGTCGAACCGGCACGGTTTCCCACAGGTGTTTGAGACCAGCGCGTCTACCAATTCCGCCAGCTGGGCATTTGCTTTGTTAGCGGGTTGCAAACATAAACATTGCCAATCTAAATTACAAGATTTATTTTAATTTTCTTCTTTCAACTTTTTATCAACATAAAATGGTGCAAAGGGCAGCAAAGAAGCGCCCACAATCAAAGCAGCCTTACCAATACCCCATTTGCTTTCTATCCAGGCCATTACAAAAAAAGCAATGTATAAAACAAACAATAAACCATGCGCCCAACCTGTATATTTAACTACAAGCGGCATGTCCGCTAAATATTTCAAAGGCATAGCTATAAAGAGTAAAAGAATATAAGAGATGCCCTCTAAAACAGCAACTTTTCTAAAAAGCGATAAGGTATTCATAAGATTATTAAAGTATTTAGCCCAAAATACAGGAAACAACCCAGCTAAAAATTTATAATTAGTATTTTGACATTGTATTAACTTCAGGCTCATACCTTATCAGCTCATTTCCAAAGCTTAGAACACTTTAGTCAACAGCAATACAACAAACTTACAATAACTTCATTTACAAGGCCAAAATGCGGTGTATTCGGACTAAGTACAAACTTCAAACTTTCAATCAGCAACTTATCTAGTCGAGCCTTAAAAAGCCCAATTTAGTTTAAAGGTGTATTGTTTATGGTTTTCGAGTTAGTTATTACTCCAAGCAAACCTTTGCCCATTGATATTAGGTCATAATACCAGTTAAAAAAGATGGCCAAAAGA
>NZ_JBEONS010000108.1:0-1005 GCF_040544395.1 Pedobacter sp. CG_S7
CCCGCTTTTTTCTGAAAATAAAATCCAAAGAAAATAACACCTTAAACGATTTTTCAGGTCAGTAAAGTAAGTTAGAGGGAACCTGAGTGGTTACCATTTAATCTGGTTAAATAGATTTTATTAAAGTTTCTTATTTTACAGCATATTCCGTTCGCAGGGTAATGCTAGCTGTTTTGTTTTTTGAAGTAGTATTAAAGGCACCCCCGTAGCTATAATTCTCATTGCTATTTTGTCCGGTAATTTGAAAAACACCCATACTTGCATATTTAAGGTCGCCAAGGGCACTACCAGCATTTTCAGCAATACTCTGGGCACGGTCTTTAGCATCTTTACTTGCTTTTGCAAGTAAGTCAATCTTTAACTCAGCCATTTTGGTGTAATAATAGGATGGGGCAGAAGAGTTAAGTTCAATACCACTTTGAATCAGTTCTGTAATTTCGCGGCTTATTTTTTCTACTTTATCTATGTCATTAGCCTCTACCTTTACATTTTGCGTAAGGCTATAACCAGTGAATTTGTTTGATAGCAAACGGCCATTATTATCATATACCGGGTTATATTGTTTATTTATACTAACCGAAGAGAATACCATTTTATTGTCTTCTAATCCCTTCTTTTTGAGGTAAGCCTTGATCGCAATTTCATCATTTTTTAAATTAGCATAAGCCTGTTTAAGGTCCATACTTTCCCTTGAATAATAACCTTGCCACACGATAAGGTTGCTCACGAAATTTTTACTGGCCATTCCAGTAACTACAACACGTTTTTTGTCTTTAAATTTAAATTTATAAGCACCTGCAAATACAAGCGCTGAAAGAAGAATGGAAAGTGCTATGATAGCTGGGGAAATATAGTATTTATCGAAAGTACGCATGATTCAATATACGTATAAATTAATATCTTATTGTATTCGTAACTACTCAGGTACCTCTATGATGAAGCAATAGTCAAGAAAGCATTTAAGATGGCCTGCTCATTTTTCTTGCAGGTGTCGGTAATAGAACG